>JBFMCV010000002.1:321994-643989 GCA_040754335.1 Thermodesulfobacteriota bacterium
TCCATAAATCTGTAACTTTCATCGCCGGCGAAAACGGCTCGGGAAAATCTACTCTATTAGAAGCCATAGCAATAGCCTCCGGCTATAATCCCGAGGGCGGGACTAGAAATTTCAATTTTGCAACCAGGGCTTCTCATTCGATCCTTCATGACTATGTCCAATTAGTTCGTGGAACGAAAAAGCCGAGGGATGGGTTTTTTCTGCGAGCTGAGACTTTCTATAATGTAGTTAGTGAAATTGAGCACATAGACGGAGCACCCACAGGGCCTTTGATGAGACGTTATGGGGAAAAATCATTGCATGAACAATCTCACGGAGAGTCCATAATTTCGTTATTTATGAACCGCTTTGGAGGAAATAGTTTATATATTCTGGACGAACCTGAAACTGCTCTGTCTCCAAGGAGGCAAATGGCATTGGTGGCAAGAATACATCAGCTGGTAAAGATGAATTCGCAGTTCATCATAGCCACGCATTCCCCAATCATCATGTCATATCCTGATGCTTACATATATACATTGATCGATGGAAATTTAAAAAAGATTAGATTTGAGGAAACGGAACATTATCAGGATATGAAAGATTTTATGAACAGGTATAAAGAAATGCTTGAAATACTCATGTCGGAGGAATGAGCAGTATTGCCAGCCCCTACAGCTTATTTAACATCTAAACCCCCAATTACTCAACCATATTTTGACCGCGTGTCGATTTTCCTTGAAATTAAGTCCATATGATGAACAATTATAGGGAATTTCCAAGCCATGTTTGAAGCAATCATTGTCATAATCGGTCTCTCGCTCTTCGAGATAATATCGAGCATAGACAACGCCGTCGTGAACGCGCACGTGCTCGCCACGATGACTGACCGGTTCAGACGGTTCTTCCTCATATGGGGCATGCTCATAGCCGTGTTCCTGCTCAGGGGAGTGCTCCCGTTCCTCATAGTGTGGATCGCCAACCCCAACTTATCGTTCATCGAGCTTTTCGAATTCACTTTCTCGGGGGACAGCAAGCAGATAGAGAGCTCTCTCGCGGAGTCGAAAGCCTATCTCCTCGTGGGCGGCGGGATGTACCTCGTCCTCGTATTCCTCGCTTGGCTGTTTCTGGAGGAGAAGAAGTACACGTTCCTCGTAGAGCACTTCATACGCAGGCACTCGGTCTGGTTCTACGCCATAACTTCCATATTCTTCACGGCAATCGTATATATATCCCTCCAGTTCGACCCGTTCCTGGCGTTCGCCGCTTCGATCGGCACCACTGCCTTCTTCATAACCGACGGGTTCAAAAAGAACGCGGAGGAGAAAGAAAAGGAGCTCCTCGACCCCAACATGAGCGGGTGGAGCAAGGTCTTTTATCTGGAAGTGCTCGACGCCTCGTTCTCCATAGACGGCGTGATCGGGGCGTTCGCTTTCACGATGTCTGTGCCGCTCATATTGATCGGAAACGGCATAGGCGCGTTCGTCGTGAGGGAGGTTACAGTCCGCGGCATAAACTGGATATCGAAATACGCATACCTCAAGAACGGGGCGATGTACTCTATCGGCATGCTTGGCGCGATAATGATACTCGAGAGCTTCGGCGAGGAGATACCGTTCTGGATCGCGCCGCTTAACACGGTCCTTCTGCTCGCTATATTCCTCTTCCTCTCATGGCGCGAGATCAAGCTCGCAGAGAAGCTCGAAGCCGAGGGGAAGGGAGAGGGTGCAGTTTAAATTAACCGTCGCTCGCATTTCCCCCGGCCCTGTTTGATCCGCCGGACCAGCTTTTTGTATGTCACGGATATGCGGTATCACTCATAACTGTGCTTCTCACGGAGCATATTCCAAGTCTTCGGTTCCCCCCCCGGCGCTAACACCGGAGCATTGCGGACTGTATAATAATCTTCCTGCGGGGGTAGGCTATGACGGAAGTTAAAAGCGAGGCGTCTCATCTAAGCGTTCTCGTCGTCGACGACGAGGTGAATATAAGGAAGACCCTCACACTCTGCCTCGAATCGCGGGGCCATGCCGTAACGGCGGTAAGCAACCCAGCCGACGCGGTGTCCGAAGCGGGGAGACGCGTATTCGACCTCGCTTTCGTCGACCTCAGGCTCGGGACTGAAAGCGGCCTCGACCTCATCCCTCAGCTCCTCGCCTCGTGTCCCTGGATCAAGATCGTGGTCGTCACGGCTTACGCTTCCATAGACACCGCGGTCGAAGCGATGAAGCGGGGCGCAGCCGATTACATACCCAAGCCGTTTACTCCCGAGCAGGTCGATATCGTGACGGAGCGCGCCGCGGCCGTGAGGGGCATGGAGCAGCGCATAGAGGCGCTCGAGGAGGACATCAACAAGCTCCGCCCGGAGATATCGTTGGAATCGAGGCACCCCGCCATGCAGCGCGCACTCGAGCTTGCACGGAGGGCGGCGCCGAGCGACGCCGCGATTCTCATCAAAGGGCCGAGCGGTACGGGCAAGACGGTCCTCTCGCGCGCAATACACGGCTGGAGCAGGAGGGCGGACAAGCCGTTCGCCGTGATATCCTGCCCCTCGCTCAGCCCCGAGCTCCTGGAGAGCGAGCTCTTCGGTCACGTAAGGGGGGCGTTCACCGGGGCCGTATCGGATAACCCCGGGAGGATCGCTGCCTCAGAAGGCGGGACGCTCTTTCTAGACGAGATAGGAGACCTGCCGCTCCAGCTTCAGCCGAAGCTTCTCCGCTTCCTTAACGACAGGGAGTACGAGCGGGTGGGAGACCAGAAGACGCGGAGAGCGGACGTCAGAATAATATCCGCCACGAACACGGACCTCGAAAAAGCCGTAAAGGTGGGGAAGTTCCGCGAAGACCTCTTTTACAGGCTGAACGTAATTGAGATTACTCTCCCCTCGCTCTCCGAGCGCCCGGACGACCTTGAAGGGCTTGCCGCGAACATGATCTCATTCTTCGGCGCCCAGAACCACAAGAGACTCCGGGGGTTCACGCCGGCGGCGATGACGGCTATCAGGAATTATTCCTGGCCCGGCAACATAAGGGAGCTCAGGAACGTGATAGAGAGGGCTGCGATTATATGTCAGGGGGAGGTCGTGGGAGTGGAGAATCTGCCCGATTCCATCTCCCCGCGCAAGGCCCCTCCCGGACTCGGAGACCCCGTCCCCTTGAGCGTGATAGAGGAGAGCCACATACGCCGCGTAGTCGCCGAAACGAAGACCCTTCAGGAGGCCTCTGAGATTCTCGGGATCGACCAGGCGACCTTATGGCGGAAGCGCAAGCAGTACGGCATCTGAACCGCCGGACGCGATTCCCTGCAGCCTTGCAAAATGCAATATATATTCTGCCCCCTCATTGAGAATTACAAGGGCGAGTAAACGCAACTGCCTGTTATTATTACATATTAATCATACAAATACCGGGCACGTATCTTGCATTTCTACTTTACCAATATCCTATGATAGGCATACGTCAAAAACTAGCCCTCGGGTTCGGGGGCCTGCTGGCCATAGTCATCGTCATCGGTCTCCTCACCATGTCGCGCATTAAGGAGCTGGGCTATGCGATCGACGTGATTCTCAAAGAAAACTATCTGAGCGTCGTCGCCTGCCAGGACATGAAGGAGACGCTTGAGCGCATGGACAGCGGGATCCTTTTCACGCTTGCAGGCAACAACGAAGAGGGGCTGAAACTCATCGGCGAGAACACGGGAAAGTTCGGGTCGGCTCTCGAGTCCGAGCTCAACAACATAACCCTTCCGATGGAGGGGGAAAAAGCCCGTGAAATAGAAAAGCTCTTCGGGGAATATACCAAAAGCATACCGCTCGTAACTGACACGTCACGTCCCTTTCAGGAACGAAACGAGGCGTACTTCTCGACGCTGCTGCCTCTGTTCCAGAAGATAAAATCACTCGCGCACGAAATACTGATAATGAACCAGAAGAGCATGAGCGACGCAAACGACGAGGCGAGAGCACTCGCCGCGTCCACGTACAGGCAGATGCTTACCGCCATGATAGCGTCGGCAGTGATAGCGGTCCTCTTCGGTTATCTCACCCACAGGTGGGTGCTCAGGCCGATCAACACGCTTATCGAATCTACCGGGGAGATACGCAGGGGGAACCTCGACGTCGTCATCGAATCGGGCTCGCACGACGAGATAGGGAAGCTCTCGGAATCGTTCAACGAGATGACGGCGGCCCTCAGGCGGGTGAGGAAGAGCGAGAGGATGAACCTCATACGTCTCAGGAGGGCGATGGAGGAGGTCGTTAAGGCCCTGCCTGACGCGATCGCAATTCTCGATACTGAAGGTCGGGTGGAGGTCTCGACGGATACCGCCCAGCGCATGTTCGGCCTGAAGCCGGGCGTGCTCGTAAAGGACCTCGGCTACGAATGGATGCCGGGTCTCATCGGCAAGGCGCTCGCCGAGGACAGGGTCGTGGACCTGGATTCAAAGAACGGATACGTGCAGCGCTTCTCCGAAGGCCGCGAGTATTTCTTCAGGCCCATCGCCGTGCCCATTCCGGTCAAGCCCAAGTCGGGCGAGCATACGGGCTCCGCGATAATACTCAATGACGTTACTCAGATCCACGAGCAGGCGGAGCTGAAGCGGGACGTCGTCTCTACGGTTTCCCATCAGTTGAGGACGCCGCTTACTTCGCTCCGCATGTCGATACATCTTCTGCTGGAGGAGAAAGTAGGCGGTCTCAACGAGCAGCAGGCTGAGCTCCTCGTGGCTGCAAGGGAGGACAGCGAGAAGCTCGTGAGCATTCTGAGCGGACTGCTCGATCTCAACAGAATGGAGTCGGGCAAGACGAACATCGATATCGGGAGCTATTCGCCGCATACGCTCGCGAGGGAGGGGATAGAGCCCTTCCACATCGAGGCCAGGGACAAGGGCGTCACTGTCATAAACGCAGTGCCGGAAGACCTCCCCGAGGTGCAGGCCGATCTGTTCAGGATACGCCATGTGTTCGCCAACCTTATTTCCAACTCGTTGAGGTTCACAATGCCCGGCGGCGTGATCATAGTCAGGGCGGAGCAAGAAGGGCGCTTTATCCGTTTCTCTGTCGAGGATACGGGGGAAGGGATTCCGCCCGAACACCTGCCGAGGATATTCGATCAGTTCTACCGCGTGCCCGGCCAGGACGAGAAATCCGGGGTGGGTCTCGGTCTCGCGATAGTGAAGGAGATAGTGGAGGCGCACGGAGGAGCGGTCGGCGTGAAAAGCGAGGCGGGGAGGGGATCCTCGTTCGAGTTCACGCTGCCCCTGGAACAACGATCTACTGAAATTCACGGTCACGAAATACGCAGTAAGAATGCGTGAGGAGGCATAAGGAAATGCTTACGTTTATAATGCTGGCTCTCGGCCTGGGGGTCTTTATACTGCTCGGGGCCATCACGATTTTGCTCGAAAAAATATAGGAGGCTCAAATGCTCTGGATTGCGACTTTAGTCCTGATTTTCTGTTTCATATATCTGGTGTACGCGATTATTAAACCCGAGCGTTTCTAGAGGAGAGTAAAAATGTCATTTCTTTTTATAACGATAATTATAGCTATACCTGTCCTCCTTTCATGGCCTGTCGGGAAGGCCATGAAGTGGGCGATGGACCCTGCTGAGCCCGAGAAAAAATTCAGGGGCCGTTTCACGAAGCTGTTCCGCGGCGTCTCAGGAGGACTCATCGAAAAGGAGCAGGACTGGAAGGCGTACTCGCTCTCCTTGCTCCTGTTCAATGCAGTGATGTTCCTGGTCGTATTCGCGATCATGGCGGCACAGCAATACCTCCCCCTCAACCCGGACGCAAAGGAGGCGATCGAGCCGAGCCTCATATTCAACACGACGGCCTCGTTCACGTCGAACACGAACCTCCAGCACTATTCGGGCGAGGTTTCGCTGAGCTATTTTTCCCAGCTCTTCGCTCTCATGTGGCTCCAGTTCGTCTCGGCCGCGACCGGCATAGCGGCGCTTACGGCGCTTTCGAGGGGACTTGCGGGTAAGCCCGGGCTCGGGAACTTCTACCGCGACCTGCTTAACGCCACTTTGTTAGTTCTTCTGCCGATCGCTGCGGTCGTCGCCGTACTCCTTGTATTGGGAGGCGTGCCCATGACATTCAACGGCGCTGCAACTGCGGAAACGCTCGAAGGCGTCGTGCAGACTATAGCGAGGGGGCCTGTCGCGGCGTTCGTCACTATAAAGCAGCTCGGGACGAACGGCGGAGGGTTCTTCGGTCCCAACTCCACGCACCCCTTCGAGAACCCGACATTTTTCACTAACATTGTCGAGTGCGTGAGCATACTGCTCATTCCAATGGCGTCCGTCTGGATGTTCGGCAGGATAACGAAGAGGATGCGCCATGCGGCGGTGATCTTCACGGTCATGGCTGCGATCCTTATAAGCACCGTCGGCCTCGCCGTCTATTTCGAGAGCGCTCCTACTCAGGCCTTTACGGGCCTTCCGGTCGAGAGCTCCATGAACCTAGAGGGAAAGGAGATGCGCTTCGGCACGTCGGCGGGTCCGCTCTGGGCGACCTTCACCACGGCCACGAGCAACGGCTCCGTCGATGCGATGCACGACAGCCTGAACCCGCTCACGGGTCTTGTACCGCTCACGGGCATGTGGCTCAACGTGACGTTCGGCGGCGTGGGCGTGGGGTTTATCAACATGTTCATATATATAATCGTCGGCGTTTTCATAAGCGGCATGATGGTGGGGAGGACGCCCGAGTATTTAACGAAGAAGGTAGAGACGAAGGAAATGAAGCTCGCGCTTCTCGCCCTCTTGGTACATCCGCTGTTCATTCTCGGAGGCACTGCCCTTTTCGCCATGACAGCGTGGGGCGCGTCCACCGTTCTTAACCCCGGAGCGCACGGCTTCTCCGAGATTTTGTACGAGTTCAGCTCTGCAGCCGCTAACAACGGCTCGGGTTTCGAGGGGCTCGGGGACAACACCGTGCCCTGGAACGTCGCGACAGGGCTCGTCATGCTCTTGGCCCGCTATATACCGATAATACTTCCGCTCGCGATCGCAGGTTCGCTTGCGCTGAAGAAACCGGCGCCCGAGACTTCGGGCACGCTCCGGACCGATTCAGCGCTTTTCGGTTTCGTGATCCTCGGGACTGTGGTGCTGATCGGCGCGCTCCTGTTCATGCCGGTCGCGGTGCTCGGCCCTATAAACGAGTACGTAACTACTGCAGGGATGTATAAGTAAATCGTGGGATACCTTACAGCGTTAAGAGAGGAACTAAAAACATGACAGACATACAGAAAGTACATGAACTCGCGAAGCTCGAGAGGAGGAAGGTAAGGAGAGCTTCTCTCTTCGAAAGAGAGCTCGTCGAGGCCGCGGTGAAAAAGTCTTTTTCGATGTTGAACCCCGTAACCATAGCGCGCAATCCGGTTATGTTCGTTACCGAGATAGGGGCGGCCGTGTCCACGCTCGTCCTCGCATTAAATATCTATCAGAAGAGCGGGGCCGTTGTTTATACGCTTTGGGTGACGCTCATCCTCTGGATAACGGTGCTCTTCGCCAACTTCGCCGAGGCTCTTGCCGAAGCGAGGGGGAAGGCCCAGGCCGATACCCTCAGAAAGACAAGACGGAAGACAATGGCTCATAGGATGGTTAACGGAGGCATGGAAGAAGTGAGCTCGAACGAGCTCAGGGAAGGGGACGTCGTGTACGTCTCGGCCGGCGTGATAATCCCGAACGACGGGGAGATCGTAGAGGGCGTCGCCACGGTCGACGAGTCCGCGATCACGGGCGAATCCGCTCCCGTGGTCAGGGAAGCGGGTGGCGACCGCTCGGGTGTCACGGGCGGAACCCGCGTCCTCTCCGATTCCATAAAGGTTCAGATCACGGCCGGCGCCGGCGAATCGTTCCTCGACCGCATGATAGCTCTCGTAGAGGGCGCAATAAGGCAGAAGACGCCCAACGAGCTCGCGCTCACTGTGACCCTTGCCGGGCTGACCCTCGCGTTCCTCATGGTGACCGGCGCGCTCTATCCCATAGGCAAATACTTCGGCGTCGAGATACCGATCCCGACGCTGGTCGCGCTCCTGGTGTGTCTTATCCCGACCACTATCGGCGCTCTGCTCGCAGCGATCGGGCTTGCGGGTATGGACCGGGCGCTTTCGGCGAATGTGTTAGCCAAGAGCGGGAAGGCGGTCGAGCTCGCGGGAGACGTGGATACGCTTCTTCTCGATAAAACCGGAACTATAACGATCGGCGACCGCCAGGCGACTGAATATTTCCCGCTGCCGGACGTTACCCGCGATAGACTTGCCGCGGCAGCCATGTACGCCTCGTTCGGGGACCTTACCCCTGAAGGAAAGTCTATCGTGAAGCTCGGCGCGGATACTCTGGGCGGCGCGGCTCCGAGAGAGGCAACGGGCGAGGTTATACCTTTCACCGCCCAGTCGCGCCTCAGCGGTCTCGATACAACTGGCGGACGCAGGCTGAGGAAAGGGGCGCCTGACGCGATAAAGGCTTTCGTGACCCAGTCCGGCGGCTCGGTCCCCGAATCATATCAGGGAATAGTGGACGGCATAGCTAAGGACGGAAGCACGCCCATATCCGTCGCCGAGGGGAAAGAGATACTGGGAGTCATTTCGCTCTCGGACGTGCTCAAGCCGGGGATAAGGGACCGTATCACGAGACTCCGCGCCATGGGTCTACGCGTCGTCATGGTGACGGGCGATAACCCGCTCACAGCGGCGGCGATAGCCCGCGAGGCGGGCGTGGACGACTTCATCGCCGAGGCCAAACCGGAGGACAAGCTCGAATACATACGGCGTGAGCAGCGCTCGGGCAGGCTCGTCGCCATGATGGGGGACGGGACCAACGACGCCCCTGCCCTCGCGCAGGCGGACATCGGCGTCGCCATGAACTCGGGCACGCAGGCGGCGAAGGAAGCGGGCAACATGGTCGACCTCGACAGCGACCCGACGAAGCTCATCGAGGTGATAGAGATAGGGAAGCAGCTATTGATCACGAGGGGGGCGATAACCACTTTCTCCATCGCAAACGACGTGGCTAAATATTTCGCCATCATCCCCGCCATATTCTTACTCGCCATACCGGGGCTAGAAGCGCTCAATATAATGGGTCTCAGCACACCCGAGAGCGCTATACTGTCTGCGCTGATATTTAACGCGGTCATTATACCGATACTTATACCGCTCGCTATAAAGGGGGTTAAGTACAGGCCGACGGGGGCTGAGATTCTACTGAGAAAAAACCTGCTCGTGTACGGACTCGGAGGGGTTATAGTGCCCTTCGTCGGTATCAAATTAATCGATACGGCCCTCGGTGTAACGGGGCTCTTTTAGGAGGCGCTATTATGAAAGACAATAAAGAAAATATGGGGATAGGCATGCAGCTCGTCACCTCGGTGAGGGTCGTGGTCTTCACGATGATCGTCTGCTGCGGCCTTTACACGCTTCTCATTTTTGGAATCGGCCAGGCAGTCACTCCGTATACGGCCGATGGCTCGCTCATAACCGATGCCCAGGGCAAAGTGATCGGAAGCGAGCTCATAGCCCAGAAATTCACGCGCCCCGAGTACTTCTGGCCGAGGCCTTCGGCGTCTGATTACAACGCCGCGGGGACTGCGGGGAGCAACCTCTCCCCGGCTAACCCCAAGCTCCGCGATAGGGCGCTTGAGATAATCGGCACTATGGGGACTGCTGAGGCCGACCCCGTTCCAGCCGACCTCGTCACGGCTTCAGGCGGCGGGCTCGATCCGCATATCACATTGGAAGCCGCAAGGTATCAGGCGAAGAGGGTTGCGGATGCGCGCGGGCTCCCGGAGGAGCAAATAACGGGCCTCATCGAAAACCATGCCTTAAAAACAGGAGGGATGCTTACTCCCGAACCGCTTGTGAACGTGCTACTCTTGAATATAGAGCTCGATAAAACAGTCGAATAACAGATTACCGGGAGGAGAAGATTATGGGAGGGTCGATCGGATGAACGGCAGCCGCGCAGACAGCTTCCTCCGGATGATCCGCAGGTCTCAGCGCGGGAGGCTGAAGATCTACGTCGGCTACTCGGCCGGCGTGGGCAAGACGTACGAGATGCTGCTCGAAGGCCGCCGCCTGAAGCAGGACGGCATAGACGTCGTCGTCGGGCTTGTCGAGACGCACGGTAGGAAGGAGACCGAGGCGCTCGTCGAGGGCCTCGAGGTCATACCCAGGAAAAATGTGACATACAGGGGGATAGAGATCGGGGAAATGGACTTGGACGCGATACTCGAGCGCCGTCCCGAGGTCGTGCTCGTCGACGAGCTCGCGCATACTAATGTCCCCGGGAGCAGGAACGCGAAGCGGTACCAGGACGTCGAGGAGATTCTTTCTGCCGGGATCCACGTCATATCCACTCTCAACGTGCAGCACCTGGAGAGCCTCTACGAGACTATAGAGCGCGCGACAGGGGTGAAGGTCAGGGAGCGGATACCCGACCGCGTCGTCGCGGAAGCGGACCAGCTCGTTAACGTGGACGTCACGACCGAGGACCTCCGCCAGCGTCTCGTCGAGGGGAAGGTCTACACGAAGGAGAGCGTCGACGCCGCGCTCGAGCATTTCTTCAAGGAGACGAACCTCGAGCAGCTCCGCGAGCTCACGCTGCGCGAGCTCGCCGCGCAGATAGATTCCCGTAGGCGGGAGGCTCTCGACGAGGAAACGCCCTCGAGCCCCGACCAGGTGATGGTCTGCCTGAGCTCTAGGGGGCCCAACAGCGAAGCGCTTCTGCGCTACACGTCCCGGCTCGCGGGGCGTCTCAACAGGAACTGGTACGCGCTCTACGTGCAGACCTCAGGCGAGAAACCGACTGTGATAGACGCGGAGACCCAGAGGATACTCTCCAACACTCTTGCGCTCGCGCAGCAGCTGGGCGCGACCGTGTTCACGTACAGGGGCGACGACGTCGTGAAAACCATACTACAGTTCGCTAAGGAATACAGGGTCGGGCACATAGTCGTAGGCTCGACGAGGGGGAAATACCCCTATTGGAGGAGGCTCGCCGGACAGAAGAGCATCGTCGAGAGGCTCATAACCGAGAGCGAAGGGATAACCATAGTCGTCCTCGATACGAGCTCTCTGCTTGAAGACGGGACGTACAGGCCTCCCGCACGCGAGCCTGCCGCAGTAGAGGAAGAGGCACCGCCCGTCAAGCCCGAGTCTCTCTTGGCCGGGATGAAGGTCGTCTTGTGGAAGGATCAGGTGGATAAGGAAAAAGCGATGAAAGTGCTCCTCGAGACGCTCTGCCGGGATTTCCCCGAGATCAGGGAATCCGCGTGGACGGCCCTCATGGAGCGCGAGAAGCAGGGCGGCACGTTCGCGGGAGAGGATATACTCATGCCTCACGCCCGTATCCCGGGGTTAGGGCGCTCGCTGCTCGCGCTCGGCGTGGGCAAGGGGGGGATAAAGGACAGGGATTCGGGACGGGTGGCGAAGATTATGTTCCTCATGCTCTCGCCCGCCGAGGAGCCCGCGGGCCACGTCGAGCTTCTGGGGATGATCGCGAAGATGTGCCAGGAGTCCAGGTGGATGAAGGACGTGCTCGCCTCGGAAAGCCCCGAGGAGATAAGGCGTATCATCGAGGCGCACGAGAGCGCGGAGTGATTTGGTATGCGGTATTGAACGGGATTCGCCATGCCATCTGATATAAATACCGGTCTTTCTGACCGGAAGCGCGATAAATTTTCGGCTCAGCCGCGCCTACAAAACTTGAAACGTTGATTTTGCGGACAGGGTCATTATAATAAACCCTTTCTTTATGTTGCAGACAGTCGGGCCGGTTGCCGGCCACTCCAAATTTATACCGATTTAAGGTATTCTAAGTACGCGTAATAGTCGTGTGGGCTGTTAGCTCAGTTTGGCAGAGCAGATGACTCTTAATCATCGGGTCGTGGGTTCGATTCCCTCACAGCCCACCACATGCGAGAGTGGCGGAACTGGCAGACGCGCAGGACTTAGGATCCTGTACCTAACCGTGTGGGGGTTCGACTCCCCCCTCTCGCACATTCCACTTTTACAATTTCATATAAGGCGACAGTGTAACGATACTTGCGATAAAATCCTGAGGTCAGTGCTAGACCGGATTCCAGAGCTTATACGTACGGCTGCACTGATTGTTCTTGGCACTGAGCTGAGTGATCTCTGCGTCCGGCTAGTGGCAGCGGGTCGGATGTCATTCCGGGACGCTGTACGAGAGGCGAAGTGCGAAGGCGAGGAAGTGAGGACGGTGCATTAACCTGCTACTGTTCCGGGAATAATCTCACGTCAATGATGTATCTGACTCTGTTAAATGCTCGCAGAGCCTCCTCGTAATTCGACTCACGGAAAGCTTTTGATGTTTGATACTCGTAGAATCTCAATGCCACTATCTCCCCACTGGTCTTGATTTGCTTGTCCAGTTCCGCACTTGTCATGCCATACATCTCGATCTCACCTAATTCTATCGAACTATATTCACTCATAATGACCTCCAAGGGCTTTTGAGGTAATGAATAAGTTATTCGCGCCCCATGTCAAGGGAGATCAAGTATAAAAGAGGGATCAGAGAGGGGGGAGGCATTGAAAACGTCCTGAAAATGTGTTTTATTCGAAACTATGACAACTTCCGATAAGATTAGTTTAGGCATTGGATTACTCACTCTTGGGGCATTTGTATTGGCGTACTGCCACCTACGCCAATCCAAAAAAGCTGCTAACTTGGATAGAGCATATCAACTAATTGATCGTTACTTTACCTATTACGCTAATTTAGAAACGGGTCCTGGGGGTGTTCTGCCACTAGAACAATTTCTTTCAAAGGAAAGACCGTCATGGACTTTATGGGCTAAGAATCGTATAGAGGAAAGGGGGTTCTTTAGAAGACTAGCTAAATATTGGGTGCAAAATTCGATAGATAAGGAAACAATCCATGATCAGATGGGGATAATAATAATCTCCCGCTTTCATTCGATAGCTGATGATATGAAATCATCAATAGGTACAGTTTCCCCATTAATGGCCGAATGGGGAACTATGGTTAGAGAATTGGAGAGTTTTAAATCTAGGTTCGATTTCTTGAAATGGTTATATAGGGATGTTTATGGCCGTATAGATTACTAAACTCACTTCCCCTTGCCGTACTTGGCTGGCCGGCCAGGAGCTTCAGCCGCTTATAGGTCGCCTGTGTGATTCTGGCGGCTATCAGGACAATATCTTTATCGGGCTTTGGCTTCTTTTTCGGTGTCATGCGACCACTATGCCATGAACTGCCACAGTATGCTATCCGAAAACATTAACAATTCGGGAGAATGAGAAATGTCGGGCAGTTAGGAAAAACTCTAAAATCGGACTTAGGATCCTGTACCTAACCGTGTGGGGGTTCGACTCCCCCCTCTCGCACATTCCACTTTTACAATTTCATATAAGGCGACAGTGTAACGATACTTCGGGCAAGGCCTCGCGGGCCATTGATAGACCGTAGTCACGAGCTAATCCGCACGGCTGCGCTGGTTGACGGTGTCGAGTTGAGGGACTCTGCGTCCGGCTAGTGGCAGCGGGTCGGATGTCATTCCGGGACGCTGTACGAGAGGCGAAGTGCGAAGGCGAGGAAGTGAGGACGGTGCTTCGTGGGGTCTTAGGCCGCTGCTCTCTTGCGTCTAATTACGTATAGAACCCCGACCAACCCCAATCCAGCCGCGGCAGCGATCATGCCCCAATCAGAAAGTGTCGGGATGGCTGCTATTGACCTGTTAAAGAATGTGCATGTACCTCCGCCGGAGCCGGTGCATATTGCCGTGAAACTGTCTTCCGAAATATCGAATGATATGCCGCCTTCCCCCTCACATTCTATATCCACAAGTTCCCATCCCTCTAGCGGCAGTTCGGTTACGGTTACCTCCGAATTGAATGGACCTCCAGTTCCGTCTCCGCCTATGATAATAGTAGAATTAGGCCCATTACCGTCTACAGTGATCTCAAATGGAAATTCTAGACCTTCGCCGCCAAACGCTACTTTCCCGATACCTATGCCGCACTGCCCCATGGGCGGTGGACCACCGGCAAGGGCGTAGTCCCATAACCCCGCGAGTGTCGTAATACCTGTCAGTACGAAAATTGTAAAGTAAATTCGTAAATTGAACATTTTATGCCCTCCTTTAAACATAATCTTTGTAAACATTAATATGTTCTTATTTGTAAGTCAATTGTTTTACTTCCCCTTGCCGTCGTACTTCTGGAGTACATAATTAATGCCCTCGATAATCAGGTCATTTATGAACTTATCCTCTTGCACGGCCAGGAGTTTTCCCCACTGCAGAGATGGTTTCCTCGTGGACAGCCGGAGATACTCACCACCCGGCCTAAGCTGACTTCCGCAGGACGAAATACAGGCAGTGATACGTCACCTTGATCTTGTCTCCTTCCCGAAAATCCGTCTCGTAAATATTAATGAGCTCTTTGATGAGGGATGGGTTTTTATGGATATATTCTTTATTGCTGTTATTGGCTCCTATCTTCCTCACAGATGTAAAAAAATCTTTCACGGAGTCGAAATAAATGTACTCGAATTCCTCGACGCATTTCATTTCACGGTAGGGACGGACGAGGGGCTCGCAAATCTTTTGTAATTCATCGAGGGTGTAAAACCGCTGTCCCGGCCGCGCATGCCCTTCCAGCTTAAGATTTTGCATCGCTTTAGTGTAAGCCTGATGAAGCTCGGAGAATGTCTGAGAACCGAAAGTCGAGAAACACATCGTCCCCTTATCTGTGAGTGAGGAGAAAAGCTTTTCGAGCGTCTTCTGAGTGTCGTTAAACCACTGGAAAGAGGCGTTTGAGGCGATGAGATCGTATTTTTCACCGAGGATCATTTCCTCGGCGTCGGCGCATATGAATTTTATTCTTCGCCCGCTGAATTTTCTTTTCGCCAGGTCTATCATTCCGGGGGCGATATCCACGGCCGTGACTCTTACATCTGGGAAGCGCTCGAGCAGGAGCTCCGTGAGATACCCTGTCCCCGAGCCTACGTCCAGGATCGCGCTTGGCGTGTCTATCTCCGCCGGATTCGCCAGTCCTGCGAATTCCATGAGGGTTGAAGCCATTTTTTTCTGGACGTGGGCGTACAGGTCGTAATTCCCGGCGTTTGCGCTGAAGTGGAGTCTCACGAGGTGCTTGTCGGGCATGGCGTCCGTTTGCTCGAAGCGCGAGGCGCGGTCGGGCGAACGGGTTCAATCCTACCTGCACCTTGAACACTCGACAAATGCGGATGATTTAGTGCGGAAGGGCGGGCAGCGCTGCGCAGGCCCTTCCGCGGGGGTATGGGCGTTCTCCTTATTTCAGATCGCTGATCGAGGCGCCGAAGTTGATGTGGTACGTCTGCCCGTTCATTACGAGGGCCGGGACGGACTTCACGCCCGCCGCTTCCGCTTCGGGGATCCTCCCTTTTTCCTGACCGAGGTGCACGACCTCGACCTCGTATTTCTTCGGGTCTAGAGCCTCGGCGACTCCCCTCTCGGCGCTCACGCATACGGGACAGCCGGCGTGGTAGAACACTGCTTTGCTCATGGCTATTACCTCCGTTAGACATTTGTTTCGACTCGATACTATTATGCTCTGACCCGGATATATTGTCAAGCTGGTTTCGATTCGATACAATATTGGCATGGACGAGGGCGGCAGAATCGCTACACTCATCGAGCGCCTGGGGAATTTATTGAGGGCGGAGGAGAGGTCGGGAGGGGCGGGGCTCCTGCCCGTGCACGCGCAGATGCTTTCCTATCTCTCGGTCTGTAACAGGTACAGCGACACGCCCGCGGCCGTGACGGAGTTCGTCGGCGCGACGAAAGGGACGTCGTCCCAGAGCATAGCCGTCCTCGAAAAGAAGGGTTACCTGCGCAAGCGCCCTGACAATAAAGACGGCAGGGTCGTACACCTGGACCTCACCGCGAAGGGCAGGCGGTTCGTCGAAAACAATTTTCCTCCGCCCGTGTTCGGCGCTGCGGTCAATGAAATGAAGCCCACCGAAAGGGAGTCACTCTCGCGCCTGCTGACGGGTTTGCTCACGGCGCTCCAGAGAGGGAACAAGGGACGCACGTTCGGCGTCTGCCGCACCTGCCGGTACTTCAGGAAGGACGCCCTACCGGGCTCTCACCAGTGCGGGCTCACGCTCGAGCCTCTCTCCGACGACGACAGCATGAGGATATGCCGCGAGCACGAGATCGCGGTGTGAGGGGAGCCAAAGGCAGTATTTTCTGTCGTCGAGAGGAAGCAGATTTCCTGAATTTATTTCAGCATCTCGCTTTTTCTTTCATTCCCTCCTTAGAAAAAGGAGGGCGAGGGAGGATTTAGTATTTGCCGTTCCTAAAAACGGTTCTAAGAGAGCGAAAGAACCGGTCGCCCTCCGCTAATTATAAATATATGCCTCATTATACGCTGCATTAGCAACACAAGCCAAAAAAAACGGGAATCACATTCCAACCTGTCATTGCGAGCGCAGCGAAGCGGAGCGCGGCAATCTCATGCAGAATACGAGATCCTGAATGTTCTTGGTTCTTCAAGGAATGACCGTGGAACAGTTGTATCTTTGCATTCAGTATATGGCGTCCGATTCCTCGCTCGCTCGAAATCGTAGTTCAGGATGACTGAAAAAACAGATTTCTCCCGATGGTCGAAATGACAATGATGGTTGACTGGCTTCCACGAATAGCATTCCTGTTGTGTCAGTGTACCCCACTCCCGAATCCAAACTTCCCGCAGCCGCATCATAATTAATCCAATGACGAATTGTTCACGGCCCATATTGTCGGGTATAATTACAAGCTTTTTGCGTAACAGGTAAGTTATTATTAATATTGTATAAATTATCCGACAGATTGAGAGGGACCGAGATATGAAGGTGAGCATAGAGAATTTGAGCGGCACCGAGAGAAAGGTGGACGTCGTAATACCCGTCGAGGTCGTGAAAGAGAAACGGGACGAGGTCTTCAGCGAGATAAGGAAGAACGCAAAGATAAAGGGGTTCCGCCCGGGGAAGGCGCCCGTTAACGTCATCGAATCCGTATACAGGAAGGAGATACTGGGCGAGACCGCGACGAGGCTCGTCACCGAGTCCCTCGAAGAGGCGCTCAAGGAGGTTTCCGCGCACCCGATAAGCAGGCCGCAGATAAACCCGCCCGACCTCTTCGAAACCGACAAGGACTTCCACTACTCGGCCGTGTTCGAAGTGCTCCCGGTTTTCGAGCTCGCGGAATACAAGGGCCTCCCTCTCAAGAAGGAGACACACGAGGTCAGGGAAGAGGACGTCGAGCACACGATAGAACACCTGATCGAGCACAGGGCGGAGGTGAAGCCCTACGAAGAGGAAAAGGCGGTCGAGAAGGGCGACGTCGCGATAGTCGACTTCGAGGGGTTTCTCGACGGCGAGCCCGTGAAGGACTTGAAGCGATCCGGTCTCCAGTTCCTCGTAGGGCACGACAGACTGATACCGGAATTTGAAGAAAACGTCATAGGAATGAAGAAGGGGGAGACGAAGGAGTTCGACGTCAGCTACGGAGAGGACTTCCAGGTAAAGGAAGCGGCCGGGAAGGCGGTGCATTACAAGTTCAGCGTAAAAGACGTGCTCAAAAGAACGCTCCCCGAGCTCGACGACGAGCTGGCTAAAGAGGTCGGCATGGAAAACGTTGCCGAGCTCAAGGAACGGGTAAGAGAGGATCTGAAAAAACAGTCGGAGCAGCAGTCGCAGGGCGCCCTCAGACAGCAGGTGGTGGACGCGCTGGTCGACAGGAACACCGTCGACGCCCCGCCCAGCCTCGTCAACGAGGAGGTCGCGAGGCTCGCGCGGAACATGATACAGAGCCTCCGCCAGCGAGGCCTAAAGATTGAGACCCTCGACGACGCCTCCAAAGCGGCTCTCGCCGAGCGCGCGCTCAGGAACGTGAAGACCTCCATCATACTCGCCGAGATACGCAAGAAAGAGGACATAAAAGTCGCCGACGAGGACATCGACAGGAGCCTTTCGGGCATCGCCGCCACCTATAACATGCCCGTTCAGCAGGTGCGGGAAGTGTACCGCCAGAACGACCTGCTGGAAGGACTCGAGGCGAGCCTCGCCGAGCAAAAAGTCATTGATTTCATTATAGAAAACGCGACGATCGAAGAGGTTCCGGGGGAGCCTGTTCTCGTTGACAATAAATAGGAGAATCAGTATACTCAACACTAATGTCCAGCTATGTGCCTATTGTAATTGAACAGACCAGCAGGGGCGAGAGGGCATATGACATTTTTTCCCGATTACTCAAAGACAGGATAGTGTTCATCGGGTCGGTGATCAACGATCCGGTCGCTGACACGGTGATAGCGCAGCTATTGTTTCTCGAGTCGGAGAACCCGGAGAAGGACATCTTCGTTTACGTCAATTCGCCCGGGGGAAACGTCACTTCGGGGCTCGCTATCTACGACACGATGCAGTACATAAAGCCCGACGTCGCCACCATGTGCATCGGGCAGGCTGCCAGCATGGCGGCCGTGCTGCTCGCTGCGGGGACGAAGGGCAAGAGGTACGCTCTCCCTCACGCGCGCGTCATGCTCCACCAGGTTCTGGGGGGCGTCGAGGGACAGGCGACCGACATAGAGATACACGCGAAGGAGATTCTGAGGATAAGAGAAGAGCTCAACCGTATTCTGGCGAAGCATACGAACCAGCCTATCGACAGGATATCGAAGGACACGGAGCGGGATTTTTTCCTCCGGCCAAATGACGCCTTAGAATACGGTATCGTTGATGCTATAATTTCTAAGAGAGAGGAGGCGGCCAAGTGACTTCGAGACGCGATGCCAAAGAAGGTAAACTGTACTGCTCTTTCTGCGGGAAGAGCCAGAAGGAAGTCAGGAAACTCATTGCGGGACCTACCGTATATATATGTAATGAGTGCATAGAGCTCTGTAACGAGATTATCGCCGACGAAGACGCCAAGGAAGGCGTGCTCAAAAAGCGGTATTCGTCGCTGCCCACCCCGTCACAGATAAAGAAGTTCCTGGACGAATACGTAATCGGGCAGGAAAGGGCGAAAAAGATATTGTCTGTGGCGGTTTACAACCATTACAAGAGAGTCGATCTGAACGCGTACAACGGCGGCAAGAGGAATTCCGACGTCGAGGTGCAGAAGAGCAATATCCTTATGATAGGGCCCACGGGGAGCGGGAAGACGCTTCTGGCCCAGACCTTGGCGAGGCTCCTCGACGTTCCGTTCACGATAGTCGACGCCACCTGCTACACCGAGGCGGGCTACGTCGGAGAGGACGTCGAGAACATGATAGTGAGCCTGCTCCAGGCAGCAGATTACGACCTTGAAAGGGCTTCCAAGGGTATTATATATATAGATGAGATAGACAAGCTCGCGAGAAAGACCGGGGACAGCCCCTCCATAACGAGGGACGTTTCCGGGGAAGGCGTGCAGCAGGCCCTTCTCAAGATCATGGAAGGGACGAAAGCGAACGTGCCGCCCAAGGGCGGTAGGAAGCACCCCCAGCAGGAGTTCCTGCAGGTGGATACGACGAACATTCTATTTATCTGCGGCGGGGCTTTCTGCGGGCTTGAAGACATAGTGAAACAAAGGATCGGGGAGAAGTCGATCGGATTCGAGGCTAACCTCGGAAGGGCGAAGGAGAAGGACCTTGGGGCGCTGCTCAGGGAAGTGCAGCCCGAGGACCAGATACAATTCGGGCTCATCCCGGAATTCGTGGGCAGGATACCCGTCGTCGCCACTCTCGAGGAGTTGAGCGAAGAGTCCTTCGTCGAGATTCTCACGAAACCGAAGAACGCGATTATAAAGCAGTTTCAGAAGCTGATGGAGCTCGAAGGTGTCGAGCTTGAGGTCACTGACGGCGCACTCGCCGCAATCGCCCGCGAGGCTATCTCGAGGAAAACGGGCGCGAGGGGGCTGAGGGCGATCATAGAGACCGTGATGCTCGACATATCTTACGAGGTTCCGTCGCTCAAAGGGCTAAGGCGCTGTGTTATCACGGAGGATTTGATCAACGGGAAGGGCGACCCACTCTTCATTTACGAAGAAGAGGCGCGCCTGGGAACGTAGGATGTGAATCCGGATAGTCAAGGAGGCAAGCCATGCCGATGTTTTTCAAAAACGAAGAGGGAAAGGGGCAAATGGAAACAATACCGCTATTACCGCTAAGAGACGTAGTTATATTTCCGTACATGGTCGCGCCGCTGTTCGTGGGGCGCGAGAAATCGATCCGCGCGCTCGAAGAGGCAATGAAGAAATCGAAAGAGATCTTCTTAGTCGCGCAGAGGGACGCGAAGACTAACGATCCTCAGGAGACCGACATATACGACATAGGGACGATCGGCACGATAGTCCAGATGCTCAGGCTCCCTGACGGCACCGTGAAGGTGCTGGTCGAGGGCAAGAAGAGGGCGAGGGTGATGAATTACCTCCCCAACAAGGGCTACTTCCTCGTCGAGGTCGAGGTCATACCGGAGCCACAGGAAGTTGGCGTCGAGACCGAGGCCCTCATAAGGACACTCGTCACGGCATTCGAGAATTACGTAAAGCTCAATAAGAAAATTCCGTCCGAGGTGCTTGTCACGGTTTCCTCGATAGAGGACGCGGGCAGGCTTTCGGACACCATCTCCTCGCACCTCGGGTTCAAGCTCGAGGACAAGCAGGAGATACTTGAAACGCTCGACCCGGCCGAGAGGCTCGAGAAGCTCTACGAGAAGATTCAGGCAGAGGTCGAGATACTCCAGATCGAGAAGAAGATACGGTCGAGAGTGAAGAAGCAGATGGAGAAGGCCCAGAAGGAGTACTACCTTACTGAGCAGATGAGGGCCATCCAGAAGGAGCTCGGCGAAAAGGACGACCTCAAGTCGGAGATTCAGGAATTCGAGGAGAGGCTAAAGAAGAAGACCATGCCCGAAGAGGCCGAGCAGAAGGTCAAGAAAGAGATAAAGAAGCTGAAACAGATGTCCCCGATGTCTGCCGAGGCCACGGTCGTAAGGAACTACATAGACTGGCTCCTCTCTATACCTTGGGGCGAGGAGAGGACAGAAGACAGGATTGACATAGACGAGGCGCAGAAGATACTCGACGAAGACCACTTCGGGTTAGAGAAGCCAAAGGAGAGGATCCTCGAATACCTGGCGGTGCAGGCCCTTACGAGCAAGATAAAGGGGCCGATACTATGCTTCGTCGGACCTCCCGGAGTCGGCAAGACCTCTCTCGCGAAGTCCATCGCACGCTCCATGGGCAGGAAGTTCGTGAGGGTGTCGTTAGGCGGCGTAAGGGACGAAGCCGAGATAAGGGGCCACAGGCGTACTTACATCGGCGCTCTCCCCGGCAAGATAATACAGGGAATAAGAAAGGCGGGAACCACAAACCCTGTGTTCCTGCTCGACGAAATAGACAAGCTCGGAATGGACTTCAGGGGAGACCCGGCGTCTGCGCTTTTGGAAGCGCTCGACCCGGAGCAGAACGTCTCCTTCAACGACCATTACATCGAGGTCGATTACGATCTGTCTAACGTAATGTTCATAACGACGGCTAACGTGCTTCACACGATACCGTGGGCGCTCCAGGACAGGATGGAGATCATCCGCATCTCGGGGTACACCGAGGACGAGAAGCTCGAGATAGCGAAGAAGTTCCTCGTGCCTAAGCAGTTAGAGGCGCACGGGATAAAGGAAGAAAATTTGAAGCTCTCGGACTCCGCGATCCTGACCGTTATAAGGCGCTATACGAGGGAAGCCGGAGTGAGGACTCTCGAGAGGGAGCTCGCCTCGCTCTGCAGGAAGGCCGCGAGGGACATCGTGAAGAAAGGGCCCGATCATGTAGTGAAGATCACGCCCAACATGATAACGACCCAGAAGTACCTGGGCATCCCCAAGTACAAGTACGGCGAGATAGAGGAGAAGCCGCAGGTGGGCATCTCCACCGGGCTCGCGTGGACGGAAGTCGGCGGAGAGCTTCTGACGATCGAAGTATCCGTCGTGCCGGGCAAGGGCAACTTCACCGTTACCGGAAAGCTGGGCGAGGTCATGCAGGAATCGACGCAGGCCGCCATGAGCTACGTGAGATCGAGGGCCGAGAGGCTCGGGCTCGAGCGTAACTTCCATCAGAAGGTGGACATACACATCCACGTTCCGGAAGGCGCGACGCCCAAGGACGGGCCTTCGGCGGGCATAGCTATCGCCACGGCGATCGTTTCCGCGCTCATCAAGAAGCCGGTCAAGCACGACGTCGCTATGACCGGGGAGATAACCCTCAGAGGCAGAGTCCTCCCGATAGGCGGGCTCAAGGAGAAGATCCTCGCCGCCCACAGGGGCAAGGTCAAGACGGTAATCATCCCGCAGGAGAACGAGAAGGACTTGAAGGACATCCGCGAGAACATACTAAAGGACGTCAAGATCAAGCTAGTCGACCACATGGACGAGGTCCTCGAAGCCGCGATCGTGTCTGACGGCCCTGTAGTACAGAGCGTCGTCATACCTCCGGCGGCACTGCCGATGGGCGAAGAGCTCGGAACCAACGTAAATTAAGATATAAAAAGTATAAGAAGGTCATGAAGAAGGGGCGGTTAGAAATAACCGCCCTTTTTTTTGGTTCTTATTTTGTCATTGCGAGCGAAGCGCGGCAATCTCATCCTTTCTCTGTATTCCCCTCTCCCACGCTGGGGAGAGGGAAGTTTAATAGTTGGAGAATAGGCTCTATGCCATGTGGACAAACGGGTAAAATTCAGTTATATATTTCTCCCTTACGGGCGCCAAGACACATAGTGTCGTTTACGTTTGTGGGGTAGTCTTCTTCTGTTAGGGGAAGGGGACGACAGGGGGTGCGGACGGGTAGTAATTCGGGACCCGGGAATATCTGAAATACTCGAATTCGGAGTGGGCGGTTAGCTCAGCATGGGAGAGCGCCTGCCTTACAAGCAGGATGTCATAGGTTCAAATCCTTTACCGCCCACCACTCCAAGCTAACTTGCGGGGACGTAGTTCAGCCCGGTTAGAACGCTGGCCTGTCAAGCCAGAGGTCGCGGGTTCAAGTCCCGTCGTCCCCGCCAGTTCTTTTCCTCAATATTAATCGAAAAGCGCGCTTATCCTTCACTTTCGACAAATTTCCCCTTTACTTCTCAATTAATGAATAATCTTGTATTATTTGTTCAATATTCCGCGTAGCGCGAGTTGAATCAAGTACGGCTGACCGCACACGTGGAAGGAGGGGGATATGATCGGCAAAGCCATGGACGCGGCGGTCAAACCGGCCGCAAGATTCTTCGAGAGAAATTACATGGGCGCCCTGGGCGTGAACCGTACGATGACGCTCGCGAGGGCGTATAACAGCCTCAGGTACGGAAAAAACCAGAAAATCAGAGTGAGTCAGTACCGCGAGAACTTTCCGCGGCTGATAGAAGAGAACGGAAAACCGGTCACGCCCGTGATCGAGATGAAAGACGGCTGGTTCATCGATACATCCGGGAAGCTGCCTTATCTCGATGAGCTTCTGAGAGAAGGGGGCGAGATAATAGACGAGAAGGGCGGCGAGAAGCAGCCGAAGCACATGGTTTTCAGGAGACCTTTTTTCCAGGATATATTTTCAGACGATTACTTCTCGAGGTTCCCTTCCATACTCAATTTCGCCACCTCATCCGACGTGTTTTCGGCCGTATGCAATTATCTCGGTTTCATACCCACGCTTTCTTATTCAAAACCCATGGGCGTGAGGCTGATTGAGTCCTGGAACAAGTTTGATGAGAATCCCGACGCTCCGCCGAGGGAGAGCCAGCTCTTTCACCTCGACTATCACGACAATCCGATGGTCTACGTTATAGTCACTCTGAGAGAGGTCACGATGGAGAGGGGGCCTTTCTGTTTCCTGCCCAAATCCGTTTCCGAAAAGGCGGTGAAGGGGCTCGGTGATTACCATACGAAAAAGGGCGGGCATCGCGTCACGGACGACAGGATATACTCGGTCGTCCCCGAGAGCGAATTGATAAAGCTGTGCTATCCCGCGGGGACTGTGCTCTTCATCGACAGCAGCGCGTGCTTTCACTACGGGAGCCGCAACGCGGTGAAGCCGCGGCACCTGATGATGTTCGCGTATGTCTCCACCTGGAGGACCGATTTCGGTGACATCGTGCTCAGGAACATGAGGTACCCGGTTAAAAAAGAAGATTCTCAGCTGAGGCGGATGATCCTGGACAAGGAATATGTGTGAAACAATACTGAGTGTGTGAGGAAGGAGCGACTGTGAAGAAACTGTCAATTGCATATACCCCTGACAGCGACGACGTGTTCAACTTCTACGCGTGGGAGCAAGGGCACGTTAAACTCGGTGTCGGCGGATACGAGCCGGTTTTTCATCGGAACCATATCATCGACCTGAACTACGCAGCGGAGCAAGGGCTCTATGACGTGGTCGCCGTCTCGTCTGTCTTCTACCCCAGGGTCGCGGATAGATATTGGATACTTTGCGTCGGGAACAGCGTTGGCAGGAATTTCGGTCCCGTGCTCGTTTCTAAGCGCTACAAGTCCGTAGAAGAGCTTCGAGGAAAAAGGGTCGGGGTAGGCGGACATCCGACGACGGGCAGCGGGCTTGCGCTTATGTACTGTCCGGGAATCGAGCTCGTGGAGATGCCGTTCGATTCGATAGTGGACGCGATCGTCAGCGGCGAAGCTGACGCGGGGGTAATGATCCACGAGGAGCTCATTCACTACCAGGAGCGGGGACTCGGCTGCGTGTGCGACCTTGGGGCCGCATGGTGTGAGGACACGGGGCTTCCTCTGCCTGTGGGGCTCAACCTCGTGAGCAAAGGGCTCGGCATGGAGCTCGCGCGCGATATAGCCGCAACATGCCAATCGTCGCTCCTCTGGGGATTCGAGAATTCCGGAGAGGTTTATTCTTACGCCAGTAAATTCGGAAGGGGCATGGCCAAAGAGCATATCGAGATGTTCAGAATCGAGGACTTCCTCCGCATTCCCGACGACGTCCGCGAGGCGATGAAAATAATGTTCGCACGCGTCGCGTCGATGGGACTCGGGCCGAGTGTCGATTCCTTCGAGGTGGTCGAAGGCATTGATAATCCCGAACGGCTACTTGTAAGACGGGATAAACATGATGACCGGGCGGTAGGATAAACTCGACGTATGGGCATATACAGGATTTATAAGGGCGATGACGATAGGTCTCATATCGAAGGACTTTCATCGGACGATCCGTTCTGGGAATCGGTCAAAACCACTTCGACTATGTTTTTAAAGGAATTCCCGCCGGGCACTTTCCTCGACTGGCATCCCGCCCCACGGAGACAGATCGTCATCATACTGTCCGGCAGGCTCGAGCACGGGTTCCGCGACGGGAGCAGGCGTACGTTCGGCCCGGGGGACGTGAGGGTGCTCGTGGATACGACGGGCGATGGCCATACGACCCGCGTGCTGGGGGATGAGACGGTGCTTGTCGCGGTTGTGCCACTGGCCGACGATGATAAATCCGGCTAGGGTGTTTGAGGAGCGGGAAATGAGAGAACGATGCCTAGGAACTATGACATCGCCATTTGAAACCTGGTTTCGTTGTAAACAACGGGGGTAGATCACATGCTTGAAAAATATATAGATACGGCGATATCGCCTATAGCAAGGGTGCTGCAATACGATTACGTTGCAAAACCCATGAAACCGCTCGGCACGAACAACACGATGAAGATCGCGCGCGCATACAACCGCCTCGTCTATGGAAGGTACTATGAATTCAGGAAGGACCAGTACCTACGTCATTTCGATGAGCTGACCCGCGAGAACGGCGCGCCTGTTCTCCTGATGAACGAGATTAAGGACGGCTGGGCGCTCGACACATCCGGGACGCTCCCTCACCTCAAGCAGCTCCTGCTCGACGCCGGAGAGATCATCAAGGAACGGGGAGGCGTAAAGCGCACCGATTTCGGAAGGCCCTGGTTCCAGGAGCTCCCGATCGACGATTTATTCGACAAGTATCCTTCTCTTCTAGACTTCGCGACGTCATCGGACGTGCTTTCGACCGTCTGCAAGCACCTGGGTTTCATCCCCGTCCTCTCGGCCGCTGTCCCGCACGGCCTCAGGTTCAACGAATCCTGGGCCGCGCACGACGACGCCCCGCCCGGATACTTCAGAGGGAGCCAGCTCTTCCATATCGATTATCACGACAGCCCCATGGCTTATGTAATCGTGCTCCTGAACGATATAACGATGGAAAACGGGCCGTTCTGTTTTATGCCCGATTCGGTTTCGCAGAAGGTGACAAAGGCCGTGGGATACAGGAAGTGGAGGAAACCGCACAGGCTCTCCGACGATGAGGTTTACTCGGTCGTTCCCGAAAGCGAGCTGATAAAGGTGTGTTATCCCGCAGGGACGGTGTTGTTCTTCGACCCGAGCAGGTGTTTCCACTTCGGGAGCCGTAACGCGGTGAAGCCGCGCTATGCGCTCATGTATGCGTTCGTTTCTCCGTGCAGGACGGATTTCACGGAGGTGCTCCTCGACAGGAAATTGTATCCCGTCCGCGATAACGATTCCCGGCTCAGAAAAATGGTTCTCAGGAGAGAATATACCGGTTAACGCCGCATACCGTGTCTTGCCGCACTGCCGCCGAGACGGCGCATGGTGCAATGCGGGGGCACGACTCATTATTTAAATCAAGCTTGAAGAACGCCGGATTGCCGCCTGACAT
This sequence comes from Thermodesulfobacteriota bacterium, assembly GCA_040754335.1. NCBI lineage: Bacteria > Pseudomonadati > Thermodesulfobacteriota > Thermodesulfobacteriota bacterium. The sequence continues at coordinate 348,656 of JBFMCV010000002.1, forward strand.
CCGTATAAATTCCGGAATATTATTGGACGGGATTCGGCAGCGCTGCGACAGGGATAACCGATGCTCGACGGAATAAAGATGGCTGCGAGATACGCCTGGGGACTGAATGGTTTCCTCCGGCATACGCTGACCCCGGCCGAGTGCAGGCACATGCTCGAAGATCGGTTGAAGTCGAGGGAACGGAATTTCCTGAGCATGGTCGAAAGGGGGATTTATTCGAACCCCAGGAGCCCCTACCTCAAGCTGCTCCGGCACGCAGGGGTCGATTACGGAGACTTCGCCGAGCTCGTAAGCCGGCACGGGGTCGAGGGCAGCCTCGAGCAGCTGTATGATCACGGCATATACGTGCGTCTCGACGAGTTCAAGAGACGCACCCCGGTTCGCAGACCAGGGCTCGAATTCGAAACGGGACCACACGATTTTGATAACCCGATACTGAGTAGGCATTACAGCTCGCGGACGAGCGGCTCGCGCGGAAATGTGACGCGCGTCATCATGGATCTCGACCTCCTCGAGCACGACGCCGCGTGCAATCATTTCATGCTCGAAGGATTCGGCGTAGGGGACGTGCCCATCGGCATCTGGCGGGAGGTGCCTCCCGTAACGACGGGGATGAACGTCGTGCTGCGGCTGACGAAACTGGGGAGGAAAGTGGATAAGTGGTTTTCCACGAGCAGGATATGGAGGGGTCCGAAATCGCTCCAGTTCCTATTCTTCACGTATTACACAGTGTGGGCGAGCAGGGTCTTGTCGAGGCCGCTGCCAGCGCCCGAATACGCGCCTCTCGAAGACGCCCTGGAAGTGGCGCGCTGGCTTGCATTGAAAAAAGCGGAAGGAGCGCCCGCGTTTTTCGACACGCAGGCGAGCTCGGGCGTGAAAGTCTGCATCGCGGCGGGTGAGGCAGGACTCGATATCTCGGGGACGTGCTTTTGTCTCGGCGGGGAGCCTTTTACCAAAGCCAAGGCCGGGGTGATAAACGGGACGGGGTGCCGGGCTATAAACCGTTACTCCATGGCCGAGCTGGGTAACGTAGGCATGGCCTGCCCCGCACCGTCCGATGTCGACGACAACCACCTTCTCACTGACAAAATCGCAGTGATCCAGCGCCGTAAAACCCTGGGCGAGGGCGACCTGAGCGTCGGTGCCCTCGTATATACAACCGTTCTCCCGAGCTGTCCCAAGCTCATGTTGAATGTGGAGAGCGACGACTACGGCTCTCTCCAGGTGAGGAGCTGCGGGTGCCCGTTCGGGGAGCTAGGGTTTACGACGCACCTTTCAGGCATACGCAGCTACGAGAAGCTGACGAGCGGCGGAGTGACATTTCTGGGGACCGAACTATTGAGACTCATCGAGGAGGTGCTGCCGGGGAGGTTCGGGGGGAATCCCACGGACTATCAGCTTGCGGAAGAAGAAGTGGGCGGACTCCCCAGGGTGAATATAGTCGTGAGTCCGAGGGTGGGCAGCGTGGATGAGGAAACAGTAATAAATACCGTGTACCGGGCCCTGCTGCCCTATCCCGGAGGCGACGTTATGTCCGAGCGGTGGCAGCAGGGACGAATGCTGCGCGTCGTCAGGAGGGAGCCTTATACGACGGCTTCCGCTAAAATACTCCCGCTCCACATACTCAAGGGAAATTGAGGCTCGCTAGAGAAAGCCCTATCCCTGCCGCAATTATTGCCTTTGTACGCCTGTTGCTAGATACTATTGTCTGCCCTCGGACATGAGCGGCGGGGTTCGATAAACATGGCTGACTACGTACCGATCCTGACTTTTCACGCAATTGAGGACAGCCGGTCTGTCATCTCTTTCAGGCCTGAGCTGTTCGGACGCTTCATGGGAAAACTCCACCGGAACGGATACGGAACCCTCAGGCTGAGCGACGCCGCAGGGCTCGTGCGCGAAGGGAAACCCCTGCCTGAAAAATCGTTCGTGATAACTTTCGACGACGGGTACAGGAGCGTGTACGACGAAGCTTTTCCGGTCCTGAACAAGTACTCTATGACCGCGACCGTATTCCTAACGACGGGCGGATCGGCGAGGGCGGGCGCAGACGAGCGCTTGAGGCCGCTCAACGGGCGGGAGATGCTCAGCTGGGGGGAGATACGGGAGATGAAAGACGCCGGGATCGATTTCGGCGCCCATACGATCTCGCACCCTGACCTTACCAAGATTGAGACATCTGAAATCGAGAACGAAATGACGGGGTCGAAAAAAATAATCGAGAATAAGCTGGGCGCATCCGTATCGTCTTTCGCCTATCCCTACGGGAAATATGACGCGAGGAGCCTCGAGATAGCCCGGGGAAATTTCGAGTGCGCCTGCTCGGACGAGCTCGGCCTGATGACGATGGAAAGCGGTCTCTATGCTCTCGAGCGCGTGGACTCTTATTATCTCAGGCGGGAGACGCTCTTCGGACTGATGATGACAAAATCATTCCCGCTCTATGTATTTCTCCGCAATATACCGAGAGCGATGAATCGAAGTCTGCGCAGGAGATGAAGGCATGACGGAGCGGCTGAAATTCTGCATGATAACGACGTTCTACCCTCCCCGGAGCTTCGGGGGCGACGGGGAATACGTCTGGCAGCTTTCGAACGAGCTCGCGCGCAGAGGACATCACGTGACGGTGATCCACTGCGTCGATTCATACGAAGCTCTCTCCGGAGGCATTAGCGATTCCACGTACGAGAGCCATCCGAACGTCGAGGTCCACGGGCTCAGGAGCGGATACGGCTTCCTGTCCCCGCTCGCGACGCAGCAGACCGGATACCCGCTCTTTAAATCGGGACGGATACGGGATATCCTCTCGGGCGGGTTCGACATCATCCACTTCCACAACATCTCGCTCGTCGGAGGGCCGAAAATCCTTGAATACGGGAGCGGGATCAAGCTCTACACGACGCACGAGTACTGGCTCCTCTGCCCGACCCATGTGCTCATGAAGTTCAACCGGGCGCCGTGCACGGAGCCCAGCTGCCTCGCTTGCCAGCTTGTGCACGGGCGACCGCCGCAGCTATGGCGTTACACGAATCTCATGAAAAATTCTCTTGTCCATCTGGACGCGATAATAAGCCCGAGCAGGTTCACGAAGAAGCTTCACGAGGATTCGGGCCTGAACACGCCAATATTTCATATTCCCCACTTCGCCCCGCTCTCCGCAGATGCTTCCGGACAAGACCCGAACGGGATCGGAGCCTCTAGCGGGAAGCCCTACTTTCTCTACGTCGGCAGGATCGAGAAGCTGAAGGGCATTCAAACGCTGATACCGGCCTTCAGGGGATACGGGAAAGCCGACCTTCTTATCGCGGGCAAGGGAGATTATGAAGCCCGTGTACGGAAGCTCGCCGAAGGAGCCGATAATATACGCTTCCTCGGCCATTTGTCCCGCGACCGTCTCGGGAAGCTCTACAGGGATGCAACAGCCCTGATCGTGCCGTCGATCGCGTACGAGATTTCGACCCTCGTGGTGTTCGAGGCTTTCAGGGAGAAGACGCCCGTTATCGTAAACGACATCGGAGGGCTGCCCGAGCTCGTGGAGGAGAGCGGAGGGGGTTTCGTGTACGGCTCCGAGGGCGGGCTTCTTCGCGCGATGGACAGGATTTTGGAAGAGCCCGGGTTGAGAGACGAGCTCGGCAGGAAGGGGCATGAAAAGTATCTCGAGAAATGGAACGCGGATGCCCATCTGAAATCGTATCTGGAGCTGATTACTAAATTGAGGCAGGGGGCGAAATACTCGGGCGCTTGATTTCGTTCGTATGGACCCGAGGCAACGGGTCGGGCTCCTCCGGCTCCCCGCCGGTTTCCTCACGGTTTTGCATTCGGACAGGGTTCGGATGTACAATTATCTGTCTCGCCGATTACCACGCACAGGCCGACAATCAGTGACTATTCGAGCTTAGAGCAGAGAGGGCTTCCCGTGACGACCCATACGAGTGCAGCCGCGATTGATGATAGACGCATCACCGTTCCGGCCTGGTTCAATATCACCTGCGCGCTTTTCGTCTTTTGTCTCCTTCTATCACCCGTTACAGGCGCCGCTTCCCAGGAGCATAAGGAGTACAACACCCCGCCCGATAAGGACGGGCCGACTAAGGTAGACATCGGGCTCTATCTTCTCGATTTTATATACCTCGATCAGCCGAAACAGACGCTCCGCGCCAGATACGCACTGTCACTCCACTGGAAAGACCCGAGGACGGCGTTCGGGAGTACGGATAACAAACCGGACATCGTTATAGGTGGTGAGGTCGACGAGCGCATAAAATACATGTGGTGGCCCGACCCGCAGATCACCAATCAGCTTGGCGCCGTGACGGAAATAAGCAAGAGGCTCCTCGTACGTCCCGACGGCGATGTGATCTATTCCTCGATATTTGTGGTGGATACGGCGACGACTCTCGAGTTCCGAAAATTCCCGTTCGACAGACAGATAGTCAGGGTCGAGTTCGAATCGTTTTCGTTCTCCAAGGACGAGCTCGATTACAAAGTCTGGAGCGAGAGGACGGGCGTCAACCCGAATTTTCAGAACGACGAGTGGATTCTCCATGAAATGTCGTCTACCGCGGGTATCAGGAGGCTGTGGGAATCCGAATCCGACAGCTATTCGTACGTAAGCTTTCACGTGCCGGTACATAGAAGGACAGCATATTACGTGTGGAGAATAATTCTTCCGTTTTGTTTTTTTATATTGCTGTCTACGTGCGTGTTCTGGATGAAGAGGGAGTCGCTCGACAGGCGCGTCAGCATAGTCGTCTCTTTCGCTCTGACCGCCGTAGCTTTCAATTTCGTTGTTTCGGGTTTTTTCCCCAACGTGTCTTATCTAACGATTCTGGATGCGATAATATTGACCGGTTATTTGATGTGCGGGCTTACGATCATTTCGGTTATAAGTTTCGATTTGTTCAGGCACCACGGAAAAATAAAAGTGTGGAACTACGGAAACACCGCGGCCAAGTTCCTGTTCCCGGTCCTGTATATATTGATCTGGTATTCGATATACGAGATATTCATGCGGAGCAGCGACAGGATCGTCTACCTGCTGCAGCACTCCTAGCAGCCGGGGGGGAAGCGGGGTGAATGTCCGGGAAGCCCCCGCGGAGCCATGATGACTGACCGATGAGCGAGCCGTGAATTGACATAATAATACAAATTATGCCATTATACAGGTGAGTTATATATGTATATAAAACTATAAAAGCATATCCGAGACAGTCGCAGAATGGGCACGGAAAAGCCGCTTGTATCCGTTATTGTACCTTTTCTGAATGCCGAGAGGTTTATACGGGAGACAATAGAGTCCGTATTTTCTCAAGCTTTCAAAGAATGGGAGCTATTGCTCGTTGACGACGGCTCAAGTGACAGCAGTACTGAAATCGCTCTCAAATACGAAAAAGATAATCCTGGCAAGGTTCGTTATCTCGAACATGACAAGCATTTGAATCTCGGCCTCCCTTCGTCGCGTAATTTAGGTCTCAGAAACAGCAAGGGAAAATATATAGCGCTGCTCGATGCCGACGATGTGTGGTTTCCCGATAAACTGGAGGAACAGGTAAACATACTGGAATCGGAACCAGAAGCGGCGATGGTATACGGCGTTTCCGAATACTGGTACAGCTGGCTGGGGGACACGCACGGTCAGCGAAGCGACTACAGGACCGAGCCCGGCGTTAAGCCGAATGGCATGGTAAACCCGCCTGTATTATTGACGCTGGCATTGAAGTCTGAAGCGCCGACGCCATGTCCGTCCGATATACTGGTGCGCCGCAACATCCTGGAGGACGTAGGGGGTTTTGAGGAAAAGTTTTCCGGCATATACCAGTTATACGAAGATCAGGCGTTCTTGTCCAAAATTTACGTCCGGTATCCCGTGTATGTATCGGACCGCTGCTGGGACCGTTACCGCCAACACCCCGGTTCACTCGTTTCCGAAATAACGAAGTCCGGCAAAAAATACCGTGCGGGGTTGTTTTTTCTGGGATGGCTCGAACAATACCTGCTGGACCGCGGCATCGACGACGAAGGCCTCCGGGAAGCGCTGCGCAATAAGAAACTTAGATACGGAAATGCGGAATGGAGCATGAAACATCCGTTCCTGTCGAAGCTCAAGAGGGTCGGGGGAATCGTTCCGGAAGCATTGAACAAACTGGTCAGGAACACGCCCGGCTATTCGTTCCTTAAGCCCGTGAGACGCTTCGTCGTTACGAGACTGAAAAATAAGGAATACAATCCTCCCCCAGGATGGGTCCGCTTCGGCGACATGAGAAGGCTGAAACCATTCAGCGAGCGCTGGGGGAGGGACAGGGGCCTCCCGATCGACAGGCATTATATCGAAGGCTTCATAGGCTCGAATTCCGGTCTGATCAAGGGCCGCGTCCTTGAGTTCGGGGACGACAGGTATACGCAGAAGTTTCACAGCCCGGCCATATCGGCGAGAGACGTCATAAATTTGAACAAAGAAGCAAACCCCGCAACGTCGATTGCAGCCGATATCGTGAATGCTCCCCAGATTCCTTCCGATACGTATGATTGCATAATATGCACGCAGACCCTCCAGTTCATATATGACCATAAAAAAGCCGTCGAGGCTCTTTACAGAATACTGGCGCCCGGCGGTTTTCTCCTGGCTACTTTTCCCGGTATCAGTCCGACCAGCGGTACTACGTGGAGCAGATACTGGTGCTGGAACTTCACCGTGCTCTCGGCCGAGAATATGTTCAGGGAGTTTTTCCCGCCGGAGAACGTGGAAGTGAGGGCTTACGGCAACCTGATCTCTGCCGCCGGGTTCCTGTACGGGCTTTCAGCGGAAGAATTGACGGAAGAAGAGCTCGGCTATCACGACCCGAGATACGAAATCGTCGTCACTGTGAAAGCGGTCAAGCCATGAGCAGAGATTACAAAGTCAGCGTGGTAATAGCCACGTACAACCGCTCGGTGTCGGTGGAGAGGGTGCTCGACTCTTTATCGGATCAGACGTTTCCAGCCGAAGATTTTGAAGTTGTCGTATCGATAGACGGCTCTCGTGACGGAACCAGGGAAATGGTGGATAAGTACGAATCGGATTACGACCTTCGAGCGGTCTGGCACGCCAATTCGGGAAGAGCCTCCGCCTGCAACAGGGGTATACGAGATTCGCGCGGCGAAATAGTAATAATCCTGGACGACGATATGGAACCCTCGCGCGATTTGATCAGGGCTCATTACGCCGCCCATCAGCGCGGGGCCAAGCTCGGAGTGATCGGGGCCGTTCCGATTGCTGTAGACTCGGCTTCGACCCCGGTGATCAGATACGTCGGGGAGAAATTCAATTCTCATCTCAGGAAGCTCTCCATCCCCGGTTACAGGATAAGGATCAGGGATTTTTACAGCGGCAATTTTTCCATACGCAGGGAGGACATGCTAGAGCACGGCATGTATAACGAAGAGTTCACGATATACGGCAATGAAGACGTCGAGCTCGCGTACCGGCTGCTAAAAGCAGGGATCGTTTTAGTTTACGATCCCGACGCGCTCTGCGTTCAGAACTACGAAAAAGGTTTCAAGGGCCTTGCTTATGATACGATCTCCAAAGGCAAGACGGCAGTACTGGTGGCCGGGCTTTACCCGGACGCATTCAAAGAGCTCAAGCTTACCGAGTATAACCTGACGGGATGGAAGTGGAGGGCGCTCCGCATGTTCCTGATCCGGTCGAGCATGCTGGTCCCTGCGACGACCGACGCCGTGATAATGATGATCGGACTATCCGAGAGGTTCGGCAGGAGAGTTCAGGAAAGACTCTACTCCCTCGGCCTCGACTACCTGTTTTGGCTCGGCGTATGGTCGGCGATCAGGAAGGACAAGAGCGGGGGCGGTCTTGATTGCAGGATCAAGTCATGGGGGAGATCCTGAATACGCCCGTCGCGGGAACGTATCGCGCGGAATGTCCGGGAGCCGGGTTCGGGGCGGGGGCGCGATTGCCGGCTTTAAAGAAATATGACGTATATTTCGTTACTACGGCTGGACAAATATGACGGAGGAGGCGCCGGATATCGATTTCAACGGGTGAGCCTGAGGAGACGGCGGAGATAGAGAAATGGACATGATCATCGGATGTATCGCCGATTATAGCGTCGACAATATCAAGAACTGGGTCGGCTCTATAAACGTTTCCGGCTTCACCGGAGAGAAAAGGGCCCTCTGCTACAACCTTTCCGAAGAAGTGATGAAGTATCTCCGTGACAACGGATTCCATTGCCACGAATGCCAGCTCAAAGAGAGCCACATTTTTGTCCGGAGGTTCTACGATCAGTGGAATATACTCAAGCGCCTCGACGCTTCCGACTATAGATTCATAATAGCGACTGACACGCGCGACGTGATCTTCCAGTCGAACCCGTCCGAGTGGCTCGAACGGAATCTGGGTGACAAGAGGATAATGGCCAGCTCCGAATGCATAAGGTTCGCCGACGAAGACTGGGGCAACAAGACTCTAAAGTCGTGCTACGGCCACCTGTACGACGACTTCTCCCGTAATATAGTTTATAATGCGGGCACGATCGCGGGGGAGTTCAAGGCGATGAGGGATTTCTTTCTGAACGTCTACCAATTCGGCCTCTCGGCGGAAGCGGCGGAATCCGACCAGCCGGCTTTAAACATACTGATAAATCTGGAGCATATTAAGCCGCTCGTTAAGTTCGCAAAGCAGGAAGACGGCTGGTGCACGCAGCTGGGCGCAGTCATGGACCCGAACACGATCGAGAGGTACAGGCCGAAATTGCTGGAGCCTTCTCCGAGAATAGACGATCGCGGGATAGTCTTCAATCTCAACGATATTCCGTTCGTTATCGTCCACCAGTACGACAGGATATCCGGGTTGTCTGACCTGATCGATAAACGATACGGAGGCGTGACGAGGAATCCGGTCGCCAAATCTGTGCGTTCCGGGGACGTTCAGGTGACGGGTGCCGGGAACCCGGTATACAGGTTGGCGAAAAATTTATGCGGCCCGTTCTACAGATACGCCGAAAAGAAGAACTGGGAATCCGTATTAAAAGCCGGGAAGAGGATCAAGAGATTCTTGAGGGGGCGACAATGAATTGATTCCCGATGCTCCGATTCAAACCGGAAAAGTACAAGAATACATGGAGCGACATTACTCGAAGAATTTCTCATGAGGCCATGAACGTGTCCGGTATCAGGGGGTTATAATGCCTAAAGTCACCGTGCTCATGACGGTTTATAACGGAGAGAAGTTCCTGAAAGAAGCGATCGACGCCGTCCTGAGCCAGACCTTCCGGGATTTTGAATTCTTGATAATTAACGACGGTTCGACGGACGGTTCCCGCGAGATAATAGAGTCTTACAAAGACCCCCGAATCAATCTGGTCGACAACGAGCGTAATATCGGGCTTACCGCGAGCCTAAACCGGGGCCTCAGGCTGGCAGGCGGCGAATACATAGCAAGGCAGGACGCGGACGACGTCTCCCTGCCGGAGCGGCTGGAAAAACAAATATCGATCCTGGAAAGGGACCGGGAAACAACGCTCATCGGAAGCTGGTATCTTGAAATCGACGAGAGCGGGAATCCGTTACGGGAATATAAGCTTCCGTGCGAACCCCTTCAGATACGCTGGGATTCCATATTCTACTGTTCATTCAGCACGGTCGTATTCCGCAGGGAGCGCGTTTTAAATAACGTCGGCTTCTACGACGAGTCGTTCAGGTATGCCCAGGACTGGGAGCTCTATTCGAAGATCGCAAGGACTCACACGGTCGTGAACGTCGGAGAGTGTCTCGTTAAGTACAGGCTGCATTCCCGTTCGATGACGGATACCTACGGCTCCGTCGTTCAAAGCGAGATCGATAAAATAAGAGCAATGAACGTCGGCTATTACACCGGATCGGACACGTCGGGAAAAATTGAAGACTATTACCGGAAGGCGGGCAATATGCATTCCATGCTCTTCATGGACGGGAAGAATTTGCGGTATGAAGACCTGGATGCTACCGCCGGAGAGATAGTCAGGCTGCATTCCGCGTTTTCGGCAAAGCACGGGCTGGGCAAAAAACAGTCAGGCGCGCACCTCGCGAAGATTTACCTGAAAATCGCAGGCGTCTATGCCTCGAGGCACGACATTTCGGGAACTGCTCGTTATATCGCGCGTGCCTGTGGTACCGACCGGACTATATTATTCAGTAATATAACTTTATCGATTATCTCAAAGTGCCTTGCCTCGAGATTCAAGTACCACGCCGGCTTTGTTTGGACGAAAGTGCCGGTAACTATCCGCAGCCGCATCAGAAAACGCCGGTTATGAAATGTCGGCGGGTTCTTCCGGCGAATGAGCGGCAGGTCGCTTTGCTTATCGAAATAATCAACAAATCGTGAAATCGGTATGTATAATTATTATAATGATAATTGTATATGAATGTGTCGTATGTCATTATATGTAATAAATGCATAAAATATGTCATATATTCTTAACAATGCAATTAGCCTGCCGTTGTTTGTTCCCATGCTCCGTATGAGGAATCGCCGGCTTAATTCCCGCCGTATAACTGAGTAGAGGAGCTCGCCGCATAACGGCCGCAGAGAACATGCCATTATTTTATCCCGCCCGGCAACGAAGCGCAGAGAGCGCCGATCTCGGAATTTCAAGAGCCGATTGGCGTTTTTTACTGCCGAATCCTTTTCCCGGGAATACCATATGCCTGGTCGACGGAACTCTGGCAAGAACGGTTCAGCTGTTCAGCGAAACCACGCTATATCCGGGAAACGACGCCGGTCACAGCGATTATGACCTGGCGGTTTTGAAAAATCCCGATGACGCTGAGCTCGGATACGCCATCTCGATTCTGAAGCCCGGAGCTTGCTGCTACGTCGAATGGGACGTAGGCGTCTTTTTCTCCCCGAGCGCCATAACAAAGAAATTGGAAACCGCAGGATTCGAAAGCGTAGAGCATTACATGCCGAAGCCCAACCCCGATATAACGCCGCCCGGCATATGGATCCCTCTCGAATCATACGGAGCCGTTAATTTCTTGTTAAACAGCAACTACAAAGCCCAACCCGCATCGCGGCGCACCGGGAAGATGTTTCTCAACGCATTGTGGTCGCTGAGCCCCGCTGTATTCATAAAGTTCCCGTGGCTCATAAGCTCCGGACGCAGAAGGCTGACTGTTTGTTCGATTGCGAGTAAACCCGGCAAGAAAGACGGAGGAGATGTAAAGAATATATTTAAAAGCAGGCTCGCGGAAGTCATGCGGCTTTTGCCTGACGATAGCCGCGGCGATCGCTCCGCGGAGCTCAGTACAATGATTATAAGCGGCGGTATGCACAGACTGAACAAAGTCGTTCTGGTCGTTTTCAGCGGAGACTCGCCGAAGCCTTCGTTTATCGTAAAAATTCCCAGGACCGGGGATTCCGAATCCGCGCTCGTAGGCGAAGCAGGAACGCTCAGGGCCTTGACGGACGAGCACAAATTTACGAATGGAATACCGCGCGTCTTGTACAGCGATCATCGATTAGGATTTTTTTCCGTCGGCGAAACCTATATAGACGGCAGGTTCCTCGGGGAGGTCCGCGACGTAAACAAACTGCCGGGTTATGCTAAAAAGCTGACCGATTGGCTTATTGATTTGGCTAAAAAAACCGCTGCGCGTATGCCGGTGGATTGGAGAAACGCCCATATAAGCCCGTTAGCCGAAGTGCTTGACAGAGCCATGCCTGATCCTACGGATAGGAATATAGTCGATAAGGCCGTCGATACGATCAAGAGCCTCGAGATACCGGCGTTCGTCTGCGAACACAGGGATTTCGCCCCGTGGAACATTCTACTCACGGCGGATGGACAATTCGGCGTACTCGACTGGGAATCATCCAGGATGGACGGAATTCCGGGTTTGGACCTGATTTATTTTCTAACCTATCTCTGTATTTACATCGAAGAAGCGTGGACGACGGAGAAGGCCCTTGAATGTTACAAGAAAATGCTGGACAGCGATACGTATCTGGGAAGAATGTGCCGAGACAGCTTTAACTCGTATGCAAACGAGGTCGGATTATCCCCGCAATCGTATAAGCCTCTGCGCATTATGACATGGGCCACGCACCTTGCCTCGGTATCCAGCCGTCTCGAGGACGAAAATCTGTATTACGGCGAAGCAAGCCATGAAGCACGGAGCTTGTTTTTAAGACTGATCGAGTATGAAATGTCGGGCTCTTAATGTTGTCCTTTATGTATCGTTTCCTTTAAATTTTTCACCCTCTCACGGCAATACAGATAAATCCCCCGTACCGATAAACCCTCTGGACTAGCGGGGATTAATTTGTTTTAATGTAATCTGTTGGGGGCGCATTGTTCGCCTATCGCAGAGAGAGGGGGATATCAGAATGAGACGAGTGTTAATCGTGCCGATGATTATCATGCTCTGGGCCGCAGCTGCTCCGGCCCAGACGCCTGACGAGGCAAAGGCCGTAAAGGACATAAACCTGAGGTTCCAGGTGCTCCTCTACAGGCTCTACGAGCTTTCGAACATGAACCTGCCCAAGGGTACGAACGCCGCTAACGGCATGTGGAGGGACAAGGTCGCGGCCGACCCCAAGCTCGAGAACCTCTACAAATTCCCGATACAGGGGCTCACCGGGGACGCGGCCAAGCTCGCCGAGGTCTTCGGCGTGTTCTACGCAGGCACGTACAAGGCGTTCACCGATAACCCGAACATGGACGCCGCCTGGGCGGGCAAGGGCTCGATATACAGGATGGCGCTCGGGGAGGCGGGGGAGAAGGTCTACGGGATCAGCTTCAATATCCTGCAGTCAGGGGGAGGGGACGAGACCGAGAACAAGAAGTTCGCGACGGAAGCGAGGAACTCCGCGAGGGCTCTGATAAGGTCGATAGACAAGCTCGGGCCCCTCAAGAGCGGCGCGTTCGCGAACAAGCGGATCGCGGTGGGGGCGTATAACGCCGCCAACCAGGCGTTGCAGAAGCTCGACCAGCTTTTCGCGGGTGACTACAGCGGGCCCGGAGGGCCTGGCGCCAGGGTGATGAGGCAGGTGTTCGCCGAGATAACGACGATACCGACCGCGCTCGAAGGGCCGTGGCTCTCGCCCTCGTGGCAGCTCCAGTTCCAGTACGTGTGCCTCACGGGCTCGATAGTGATGGAGAAGGTCTCTCCGCCCGGGAAGAATTGAGAACTTCCGTCCGACCAGAAAAGGTATAGTTATTGTATCAGGTAATTTAGGTGACGAAGTCCCAAAAGGTACTTTAAGTGCTATTAAAAGACAGGCGGGATTGAAATAAAATGGAGAAAACATATTTAGTGCTATTTGAAAAATCCAATACCGGATACGCGGCCCATGTGCCCGACCTTCCGACGATCCTGGTCACTGGAAAGACTTTGGAAGAGACTATGCAGCGTGCTATGGAAGCAATAGGAATATATAAAGAGGAAATGCAAGCCCTTGGGATTTCGCTTCCTGAACCTGCTGTAATCGCGGATTACCTTACCTACAGGGAAGCATCGTAATCCCCCATCAGCTGCAGCGCTACTTTTTTTCGGCCGGGGCCGAGGCGGACAGGCACGAGAAATATTCCTTCAATACCTGGTTCCTCTGCTGGGCGGGCACGCTGTCGGATTCCGTGACAAGCGCCGACGCCTTGAGTTTGAATTCGTCGTTTATCACGCCGCCGTAGTCTTTGAGCGCCTCCGTGAGCTGTTTTGCGAGCTCGGGGTCGAGCCCCTGGCTTTGAGCGCAGCCTGCGGACGCGCTCTCGGCGTCCGGGACTTTCGCGAATTTGACCTCGTCTCCTTTAAAGAGACAGCCTGTCGCTAAGGACTGGCATGTCAAGACGAGCAAAAAAAGCATGGCGGGTCTTTTCAGGTCTTTGATTTTCATAGTCCAATTCTACAGAAATCCCGGAAGTTGTAAAGGTCATATTATCTTGAGGCCGCATCAATCATTGGAGCTATTCATATCTGAACCAACTAGGCTTTGTGAGTTAACCGGGCACCGTCGGTTTTGATCGGAACGGCGGTGCTAGGTGCCGACTGTCGATTAAGGTACTACAATACTGCACGTGGCCGGGGCTGTCTGCCCGTCCCTGTTCGTAGTAGCAACAATCGATCCGTTTTCATCAAGGTGAATGTTTGTCAAAGTGCCTGGTCTAACTGCGACGAAGCTGTTGGCAATGAATTGTATTCTTTCGCAAGAGAGTGTGGCGCAATCTGCGAATTCACAATTTCTGTCCGATGCGGCAGTATGGCCCAGTTCACTACCGCAGCTTATAGGAGTACAGGAATCGAGCATGAATTGAGCGAGGCACTCTATGTTCGGAAGCTCCTCGGGATCGAACGGGACACATGGTCCGCCTCCGTTATCGCTATCCTCGGCACAGAGCGGTTTAGCGAATGTCCAGCAAAAACCGCAAGAGACCTCCTCCGTCTCCTGTCCCGTTATTTCCACGCTGAATGCAATGTCGTCAGGGTCCGTGATAATGATATTATCGAGTGTTCCCGCCGGTGAGAGGTCGTCCGTTGTCAGAAGCTCCAGGCTCTCACACCTCTCGTCCTCGAACGGTTCTATAAAGTAAGTTTGATCGAAAATGTTTATCACGCTGCCAATACCGCCGCCTGGCAGAACATCCGCATTTATGCTCATTGCGAATTCGCCGCTCCTCCCGTCGCTAGTACACTGCTCACAACCAATCCCGCCCTGCCCGGTAAACCTCAACATGGTAGACCCGCATGGAAAACCACCCGTCGTGCCGACGCATTCATCATTACCGCTGTCGCAGGAGCATAAGATGACTGTAGTAAGTATGAAAAGAAAGCGGCCGAGCAGACGAATGTTTATATATTTCCCAGCGTGTAGTTTGTCCATTTACGCATTATACATTTTATTAATTACAAAGTAAAGCTGTTAAGCGTATGATAGCAGTTTAGCGTTCGGTTGTGGGAGGTATGCCTGTGCCTATTGCGCTACAGAGCTTTCGAGGCAAGATATGTACTGCTGGAATATCGGGTCGTCCTGGGACGGCTGAGTGTTCTCGGACTCCGCTATGTCCCTTGCCGCTTTCTCTTTGAACTCTTGGGTGATCTGCCCGTTCGATTGCCTGAACGCGGCGGCGAGCGACATCTCGGCAGCCGCTGTCAGCCCCATGCTCCTCGAGCAATTCGCCGACACCTCTCCAGGGTCGTACACCCTGCCGGTCTCGGCAGACGGTTGAGCGCACGCGGCCGCCAAAACAACCAGTGAGATCATGACTGCGGTATTCGACCATGAGATTCTTTTTCCTATAACGGTCCCTCCTGTGGAAATAATACAGCGGGGACGGGGCTTGTAAATACGGGGCCTAAAGCGTGAAGGGTGCCGGGCGCAGGCTGTCGCTCCGATTCGCATTTTTTGCGGTCAGCCGGGGTCCCGGAGATTCGGCTGACGGGTCATTCCGTCCTTTCCAGCATATCCTCCGCCATACTCTTGCCGAGGTCATGACAAACGTCTGCGCCGTTCTCGTAACCCTTCTTGAAAAGCTCCATCCTTTTTTTGCCCGAGAGGTAATATTCGTCAGGCCTTTCGCCCTGAACGGCGAGCAGCGTAAGCCCCCCTTCGACGAGCGCGTCGGTTTTCGCCTTTTCTTTCGCGGGAGAATCGTCACCCGCCGTCTTGTCTTTCACGATAGCGGCCACCGCCGCGCCGGCGAAGCAGTCGGCTCTCTTCTCCGTCCCCCTTATGAGCCTCAACACCGACACGTCCGTGACCACGATCGATCCGTCGTCGAATACGGAAGGCATCGGCCCCCACTTGAGCATATAGTCAGCCGCATGTCCCATCTCGTGTCCTATGGCAGTCAGAGGGGCGTACATCCCGTCCGTCCCCGTTTGTCCGCCGACTGTCTTCAAGAGCGAGGCGATGAAAATCACATCGTAATAGATCGCGTTATCGGGGACGCAGTAGAGTGCGTTCTCAAGCACGAGCTCGCCGCAGCCGCTTGGCGGGTTGATGCCCTGGTAGCCGTAGAGCCTGACCGCGGGCATCGGGAACTCGAGCCCGACTTCGGCGGCGTACCGGTCATATACTTTTTTTATCTCCGGCAGGTTCTCGTTTATTATTTTCTCGACCCTGAGTACGTCTTCCCGCGTAACGTTCTTTTCGTACATCCTGATGAGGTCGTCTAGGGTCTCGGGAGTGAGCTTGTCGATGTCCTGCTGCGCGCGGGCGGGATTCATTTCCTCCATAGCCAGGAATAGCGAGACCGCGGACGCCGTCAATAGAAGAATTTTTATTCCGGTTTTTAAAGACAAGCCCGTCAACCCCTTTCTCGAATTCCGTATGGACGCCACAGGACGATTTTATATTAATCCCGGATGTAAAATCAATAACCCTGTGCCGATATATAAAAGTACCTCCAATAATACGAGCGCGGGCGAGGAAAGATTTTGCGGAGGAGAAGGCGCGGCATATTTTTTACGGGGTGATGATCGAGGTGCAGTCGAGGGCGAACTCTTCACCGTCGATTATAATTCTGCCGTCAGGCAGTCCCTGAAAAACACTGCCTTCGACGTCCTCTCCGACGGGAGTGCCGCTCACGCTCTCTATGATGATCGTCGCGGAATCTGCGCCGATCACCGATATGTCCTGGCACTCGAGCGTGAAGCAGTCGGTGTCCGTGCAATGGTCGCCGAAGACGATTATGATACTGTCGATCACCATCGGCGGCTCTACGCCGTCGTCTATAACGTCACACGAGTACGGGAGGCAGACAGACCCAGCCAGGCTCGTCGCGGGACAGCTGAGGTCGACGTCGAAAGTGCCTTCGCATTCGGGAGGAAACCCCGTCGGCGCGGGTTCGCCGTGCCCGCCGTTATTGCACCCTCCCACTGCCATTAGGGCTATTACTGCTACCGAGGAAATAATGACTATCATCTCCGCGGCGCGGTTTATCAGTGCGTCCCCTCTGTTTTTCATGACCGTCCCCCTATTGACGGCTTGCTTTGGAAATGCAGCCGTTAAGTAATCGAATAATTAATTATAACTCGACCGTAAAGCCGAATTCAAGCGGTCGTTGATATTTCAAAAATTCGCTATTTCCCGCAATTTTGATAGCGTGGTGACAATAATTGTCATTTCCGCCGTTGGAAGGCGGTGAATTTCGCCAAATTATCCATCAATACCGAGAGGTTGCATATCATACCTGGTGGCATAGGAATTGCCTCATTCCAGCAGGGAGGGCATAGGCGGTATGCCTGCCGCCCGGGCACTGTAATGAGTTTACAAATTCGGGCTACAATCCGGGATGAAGCGCAGTTTCCGAAAGGGCTTTTCATCACAGTCCTTTCGCTGAGCGTCCTTCCTTTTGTGCTGTCCCTCCTCGGGGCGGATTTCAGGATGAGGTACCTGGAAGTGACGGAGGCGTTCAGGATCACGGTCACGGCCACGATACTCGTCTCCATATTCACTGGCACGCTCTGCCTCGCGCATTATTCACTCGAAAGGAGCCGGATTACTTTCATCCTCGGCGTGTCGCTCCTGGGCACGGCAGTAATCAGCGGGTTCCAGCTCTTCTCGTCGTTCATGTTCGGGGAGGGCGTTTACAGGGAATTCTTCATCAACGTATCCTCGGGCGCAGTCGACCTCTTCCCGGGGGTCCTGATACTTGCAGGCGCATTGATTCTCCTCAGAAAAAAATCTGACGAGGACTTCGAGAAGAGGACTGGACGCTACCTCATAGCGAGCTCGGTCCTAATGGGCATATCGCTCGGAGTGATTTACGTGCTCGCGGAATCGGGCCCCAAGACGGGCGCTCCGAACGCGCGCGCGCTTCCGGCCCTTATATGGAGCCTCACGCCCATGGCGTCCGTGATCGCGGCCGCTCTCGCTACGGAATACTATACGAGCGCCAGAAGGACGCTCCTCTCCTACGTGCTCGAAATAACGCTTATACCGCTCCTCGCTTCCGAGATATTCGTGACGCTCGTCTCGTCGCTCTTCCCGGGCGAGCATTTCCTCTACGCCGATTTCCTGAAGACGCTCGCCTGCTTCATCCCGTTCATCGGGCTTACGCTCGAGTACTCGAGGAACTACAAAGAAAAAAAATACGCGCTTAAGGCGGCGGGGGATAATGAATCCAGGCTCGCGGGCCTCGCGGCCGAGAACCGCGCGGCTGTCGGGAGGCTCGAGGAGAAGCTCAAGGAGCTTAAGGCGTCCGAGGAGTTCCACGGCGCGCTTGCGGCGGGCCTGCCCTGCGGGGCCTACGTAGCCACGGACGGACGGTTCGTATACGTCAACGGCGCTTTCGAGAGCCTGACGGGCTATTCGGCAAAGGAGCTCATAGGGTCGAAAACGGACGCGCTCGTGTCGCCCGAGGACAGGGAGATGCGCGACGGGTTCAGACAGGGGATACTCGACGGAACAGGAGCCGATACCTGCCATTACAGGATCATAAACAGGAAGAGGCAGGCGGTGTGGGTTTCGGAGAAGGCGTCCAGAATCGTGTACATGGGCAGTGAGTCCATACTCGGGAGCGTGGCCGACGTCACTTCGGCGAGACACGTGGAGGAGATGCTGAGGACCCTCTCCACGAGCTCCCCGCTCGGCATCTACATAGTCCAGGACGGGGAGATAAAGTACGTGAACAGGCAGTACTGCGAATATACGGGATACGGGGAAGATGACCTCATAGGGACGAGCGCCGAGAGGCTGGTCCTCTACCTCGACCGGGAGACCGTGAGGGAGAAATCGAGGCAGATGCTCGAGCGGAGGAGCGCCGAGCCCTACGAATACAGGATATCGGGCAAGGACGGCGAGATCAGGTGGCTCACCGAGACCGTGACGAGGATAAGGTTCCGCGACAGGAACGCCGTGCTCGGGAGCGTGGCCGACATCACGGAGAGGAGAAGGGTGGAGATGATGCTGAGGACCCTCTCGACGAGCTCTCCTATCGGCATATACATAGCCCAGGACGGTGAATTCAAATTCGTAAACCCGCAGCTCCAGAAATTCACGGGCTACACGGAAGAGGAGATGCTGGGGAGCAAGTCCATCTGGTACGTATACGAGGAAGACAGGCAGTCCGTGAGACAGAACGCGATCAGGATGCTCAAGGGCGAGGTCAACGCGCCCTACGAATACAGGACCGTAAGGAAGGACGGCACCGTGATGTGGTCGATGGAGGTCGTGAGGTCGATCCAGTACATGGGAAAGGAAGCGGTGCTCGGTACGCTCATGGACATCTCGGAAAAGAAGCAGGCCGAAGAGCTGTTCAAGACGCTTTCGACTGGGACCCCGATCGGGGTGTTCATCATACAGGACTCGAGGTTCGAGTTCGTGAACCCGAAGTTCGAGGAGTTCATGGGCTACGGCAAGGACGAGCTCCTGGGCGCGAACCCCTGGAAGCTGGTGCATCCGCTCGACCGCGACGAAGTGAGGGAGAAGTCGAGGCAGATGCAGGACGGGGAGAGGAAGCTGCCCTACGAGTACAGGGTCGTGGACAAGCACGGCGAGACGAAATGGGTGATGGAGACGAGCACTTCGATACAGTACAGGGGCAGGCAGGCGATACTGGGGAGCCTGATGGACATATCCGAAATGAAAAAGGCGGAAGAGGAGTTAAAGCACGCGAAAGAGGCCGCGGAAGCGGCGAGCCAGGCGAAGTCGGAGTTCCTCGCCAACGTGAGCCACGAGATAAGGACGCCGCTTAACGCGATCGTCGGTATGACGGAGCTCATGATGGACACCGCGCTCTCAAACGAGCAGCAGGAGACCCTCAGGGTGATAGAGTCCTCCTCGGAGGCGCTCCTCAGCCTGATAAACGAGATACTCGATTTCTCGAGGATCGAAGTCGGGCAGATGGAGATCGAGGAAGAGCCTTTCAGCCTGAAGGAGCTCGTGGAGGGAGTCGCGGATTCGCTGTCGGTGAGGGCTTTCGAGAAGGGGCTCGAGCTCGTATGCTATATCAACCACAACGTGCCCGACCGCCTGATCGGTGACATGTCCAGGATAAGGCAGGTGCTCGTGAACCTGGTGGTGAACGCGATAAAGTTCACGGATGCGGGCGAGGTGCTGATAAACCTCGAGAACATGCGGCCCGTCGACGGGGACGACGTCGAGCTCCAGTTCAGGGTGACCGACACGGGCATAGGCATCCCGGAAGAGCACAGGGAAAGGATATTCGAGAAATTCTCGCAGGTCGACAGCTCGACGACGAGGACGTTCGGCGGCGCGGGTCTCGGCCTCAGCATATCCAAGTCCCTCGTGGAGCTGATGAACGGAAAGATATGGTACGAGAGCGAGGTCGGGAAAGGCACCACGTTCTACTTCAGCCTCCCTCTCAAGCTCGACTGGGAGAAGGAGGGCAGGGTCGCCAGGGTGCAGCCGAATTTCCGCAGCACGCCCGTACTCATCGTCGACGACAACGGGACCAACAGGCTCGTGCTCAGGAAGATGCTCTCTCTCTGGGGGTTCGAAGTGATGGAATCGAGCGGGGGCAGGGCGGCGCTGTCTCTCCTCCACAATATGGACAAGAAGCCGCCTCTCATAATAGTGGACAAGCAGATGCCCGGCATGGACGGCATAGAGTTCACGGAGCACGTGAGGAACTCTATCGGGAGCGATATAAAAATACTCCTCCTCACCTCGTGGGGAGGGATGAACTTCTCGGATATAAAGGACAGGGGGATCGACGAGACGATAGTAAAGCCTGTCAAGAGCACGAAGCTCTACGAGGCGGTGTCCCGGCTCGTGAAGGAAGACCGGTATTTGAGCGACAGGGAGCGGGACCGTTACGCGGGCTCACCGTTCGAATCGGCCAGGGCGAAGCAGAGGGCCAAGCCGCGTATTCTCGTGGTGGACGACACGCCCGACAACCAGAACCTGGCCAAGAGGATCCTCGAGCTTGGGGGATACGAGGTCGACGTCGCTTCGGGCGGAAGGGAAGGGGCGGAGTCCGCGTGCAGCAACGACTACGACCTGATACTGATGGACATACAGATGCCGGTCATGGACGGGTTCGAGGCTACGAGGATGATCAGGGACTGGGAGAAGGGGAAGCAGATGGAAAGGACGCCGATAGTGGCCGTCACCGCCCACGCACTCATGGGTTACAGGGAAAAGTGTCTCGAGAACGACATGGACGATTATATCACGAAGCCGCTTACCAAGAAGTTCCTCCTCGATATGGTGAAGAAGTGGCTCGACAGGCAGGGGAGCGGCGCCGAGAGCGGCTCTCCCGGAATCGACCTGGGGGCCTGACCCCCTTCGCAACGCGTTCCTTCCACGCAAGGCGGACCGTGCCCTTGGGGCCGCGTTTTTTTCCGTATAGAATATTGCCGGATTTAATTATAACCGCCGGAGTGTATTCGGACTTGAACGCGAGCGCACGGAAACTCGACCCGAGGATACTGAGAGAAATCGAAGCGAGGGGCATCGACCCGGGGACGGTATTGTCTCAGATAGAAACATTCGCGAGGGGCATACCCCCTTCAGATCTCGTCAGGCCGTGCACGCCGGGGGACGGGATAATATCGATAACCGACAGTGCGGAATCTTATGCCCGGCGCTACGAGACCGAATCCTCCCGGAGGAAGATTGTCAAGTTCGTCCCGGCATCAGGGGCCGCGAGCAGGATGTTCAGGGAGCTCCTGGCGGCGGCCCAGGGCGGCGCACTCGAGCGGGGAAGGCTCGAAAGGGCTGCGAGAGATGGGGACAGGGACGCCGAGGCCGTGCTCAGGTTCGTGGACGAGCTCGGGAAGTTCGCCTTCCACGACAGCCTCGAATCGGCGCTCGAAAAAAACGGATACCGGATGAGGGAGCTCCTCGCGGCCGGCGAATACGGCGAGATCATCGGCCACACGCTCGGGGAGAAGGGCCTCAATTACTCGAACCTGCCGAAAGGGCTGATCGAGTTCCACAAATATCCCGTCCGCAACAGGACCGCTTTCGAGGAGCACTTAGCTGAGGCGCTCACTTACGCGAAAGACGGTTCGGGCAGGGCGGGCGTCCATTTCACACTGTCGCCCGAGCACGTCGGGATCGTGAGCGCGCATATAGACGCCGTCAGGGGATTCTACGAGCAGGAAGGGGAGAGGCTCGATATCGGATACTCGGTGCAGAAACCGTCCACGGACACGATTGCCGTCGACATGGAGAACAGGCCGTTCATAGGGGACGACGGGAAGCCAGTGTTCAGGCCCGCGGGGCACGGCGCACTCATAGAGAACTTGGGCGAGCTCGGCTGCGATATAGCATTCATAAAGAACATAGACAACGTGGTGCCCGACAGGCTCAAGGGCGAGACGTACCTATGGAAGAAGGCGCTCGGCGGATACCTGCTCGCGCTTGAAAGCCTCGTCTTCATGGCGCTCGGGAAGCTCGAGGGCGGGGGCTCGCGCGAGGACGCAGCCGGGGAGCTCCGGGAACTCTCCCGCATGGGGCTCGAAATCGTCATCCCCGCAGGGATGGAAAACGCTACGGGCGAGGAGGTGTCCGCTCACCTCGTATCCGCTCTCAGGAGGCCTCTCAGGGTGTGCGGGGTGGTGAGGAACGAGCACGAGCCGGGAGGCGGGCCGTTCTGGGTGAGGGGGAAGGACGGCAGGCTCACGAAGCAGATCGTTGAATCCGCGCAGGCGGACATGAGCTCGCCGGGGCAAAAGGCCGTCTGGGAGTCCTCGACGCACTTCAACCCCGTGGACATCGTCTGCGGTCTCAAGGACAACAGGGGACGGCCCTACGACCTCCACGCCTTCATCGACCGTGACGCGGGGTTCATATCCGTCAAATCGAAGGACGGGAGAGACCTCAAGGCGCTTGAGCTGCCGGGTCTCTGGAACGGTGCGATGGCCTTCTGGAACACCGTTTTCGTCGAAGTCCCGCTAGTGACGTTCAACCCCGTCAAGACCGTATTCGACCTTCTCAAGCCGGAGCACCAGCCGAAGCTGTAATCCCCGCCCAGCGGGCGCGCTGTTTACCCGGAAGCCCCGGAGGGTGTATTATTAGCTGAGATGAGCACCCGGAGGGACATCCGCTTATGCCTGAAAAACGATACACCAAAAAAGAGGTAGTATACGTGGACCCCGATTTCATGGACCTTATACCCTTCTTTCTCGAAAGCAGGCACAAGGACATAGTCAACATCAGGGAGTGCGTGGCGAAGGCGGACCTGAAAGAGGCGCAGAGGCTGGGACACGGCATGAAGGGCGCGGGCGGCGGGTACGGTTTCCAGGAGATTAGCAGGATAGGGAAGAGCATCGAGGATGCCGCGAAGTCAGGCGACACCGGCGAGATAGAGAATGCGCTCGACATGCTGGCCGAATACCTGTCCGTCGTCGAGGTGCTCCCGGGCAAGAGCGAGATGCTCGACTGAGAAATTTCCCCGGGTTGCGCTTAAATCCGCATACAATACCGGTTAAAATACCGGGTCATGGCGGACGCCGGAAAGACCCTGACCGAGTACATACATGTCACGCTGCCCCCGGATTTGAAAGGCGCGGCCGACTCCTTCAAAGGCTCGCTCGGTCTCATAGACGAGATCTACGGGAAGCAGCTCTCGAAGGAGCTCACGCTCTCTCTCGAAAAGAGCCTCTGGCACGAGATTACCGAGAATCTGAAGAAGTGCGCGGCATCCCTCTCGGGCGACGCTCGCAGGAATTACGAGTCGGGCGTGAACGCCCTCGAGAGGGGCATATTCGACCTCTTTCCACTGGATGCCCGGAGCGGGAACGGAAACGAGGGGATCGAGCTCATAATAGGCAAGGTGTTCTCGCCCGAAGGGGACGGGGAAAGCTATTATTCGGGCGCGGCGGGGGCTGAGAACCGCGGATACGACCCGCTCCTGCGCGAGTACGACGATAACATGGGGCTCTTCACGGACGCGCTAATGTTGTCGAGGGGATATAAGGGCAAGGTCTTTCAGGGCGACCTCCCGCAGATAAAGTGCCTTGACGTATTCTCCCTCGCGGGCGGCCTCAACGCCCGGCACAAGCCTATATGCGTTTTCTTCTCCGGGGGGACGAAGGAGAACGTGTCGTCCCTTTCCCGCATGACGGTATTCATAAACCTCTACGCGGCCAGGTTCAAGGCTCTCACCGAGCCGATCGCGCTCCGTTATCTCGCGGGCGCGGAGGCGCTCGCCGAGCTCTCGCTCGAGGAGACGGCGCGGCTCCTGCTGATATGGCTCAGGGGACACGACGCGGGGCATTTCATAGGGGCTGACAGGCTCGGCAGAGTGATGTCCGAGTTTGACAGCAACTACATGGTGCTCCACGAGCTGAAGTCGGACATGATCGCTCTCAGCAATATGAAGCACCTCTCGGGTAGTCTCCTCGGCGGGGGGCTGCTGCATAAGGCTTACCTCCTCGCCGTAGCCGAGATGCTCAGGTACATGAGGAGGGAAGGGTTCGTAAAGCACCCGGACACGGGCTCCGCATACCTGGCATACAGGCACCTGAGCGACATGGGGGCGATAAGGCACGACCCCTGGGGCGGGAAGTTCATCGTGGATATCGAGAGGTTCGAGAGGGTGGTCGACGAGTTCGCGTGGGACCTCGTCAGGCTCTTCGCCGACGGGAACGAAACGAGGGCGAGAGGGTTCGTCAACAGCTGGGGGTGGTTAGGCGTCGAGGACACGGACGGTCTCCCGCGCGGGTGCCCGGAGGCGCTTAAGCGCATGATCGCCGACACTGACATTCCTCACGTAATCGATTACAACTTCGTGACTCGCTTCGGGTGATCGTCTTGATTGTTGCGGGCTCAGCTGCGTTTGCCCATGCCCATAACAATCGTAGAAATTGAGCGGAAGCGGAGATTAGAGACCGTATGTCTTCGGTTACCGTCTTTCGACCCTTCGACTTCGCTCAGGACAGGCTCGCAGATCAATATTGTCCTTGCTCCGTTATTTGGCGAATGCTGAGGAGTAACGGAGCAATTATATATGAGCGCAGATTCTGCGCCTCAGGACGAACGGGATTGTTTGAGCAGAGCCGGTGAATTGGACAGTATGCCCGCGGGTGCTCACCCGCACAGAAACCTGGCTAAATATACGCACTTCGACATGCTTCCGGCTTCGCTTCGGACTCCGCTAATCCCCCTACGGCTCATAGCCATTGGGCGACGCGCCGGAATCAGCACGAACTGGTTTATCACCCCCATCCTACCCTTCCCCCCTCTAGGGGGAAGGAATCATTATAAGGAAGGGCGAACGGGTAGGGGTCACATGTGGGTCAGGCATAGGAGATTCGGAAGAATCGTACATGAGCACACATTGTGTGCCGCCGGCTTGCCAGTACAAGATATCTGAGCCGAGAAAGTTGCAATCTTGACTTTAGGTGAGAGCGACCGATTCCTCACTAGTTCGAAATCGTTTGTGAATGTCGGGAAAGACTTTCTTGATTGATTGAATACTAAGGTAAACCACCACCCTGTCCCTCCCCCTTTGAAAATGGGGGAGGGAAACTTTTAGAGAATTTTAGCCCCGGATTATTTAACATCTACAATGCCGAGCAGTTTTTTCAGCTCCCGGGAGTAATCGGAATCGTCTCCGAATATGTAGATGCGGAGTGACGCGCATTCCCTCACGAGCTCTCTCGCGAATCTCCTCTCTTTATTCGCGTCGAGGAACCTGCCGATAGTGTCTATGTCGGGCGGCTGGTCTTTACGGAATAGTCCCGAGCAAATCCTCATCAGCTCGTCAGGGATCGTGTCCTCGTATTCGGGAGAGCCCGCCTCCGTGAGGAGTGACAGCCGCCTCACGCTAAGCAAATATATTCTCATGTAGAGACCGTAAAGCGCGGTCAGGTAGGAGATCTCCTCTCCCGGCCCGCCGACTTCGATCACGTGCTCCTCCATCCCCTCGGCAGCTTCCCTCATCCTGTCCGCCTCTCTTTTTCTTCTCTTGAGCGACGAGAGCCAGAGTGCATAAACGTTCTCGCCGATTTCACGGGGGACATCTCGAGGGCCCGTGGCAGGTTCTCCGTAAAGCAGCTCGGATGAGACTCTCAGGAGCGCGTCTACGAATTGCGACTTCCGCGCCGAGCCGTAAAGGGCGGCTTCCTTTCTCCTCCTGACCCTTATATCCGCGCCGTTCGTGCGGAACCCGATGGGCTGCTTTTCCGCCTGTGAAGGCGTGAGGTACTCGGCCCTTATCTCCTTAAGCTTCCTGTCCTTGTCCATGAGCCTGTCGAGCTCTCTCAGGAGGTCGTCCAGGTACGTCTCTTCCTCCTCGTTTCCGTAGTGCTCTTCCGAGACCGCGGCGTACTCGACGTTGCGGGCGATCTGCTCGAGAAGGAAAGGGTCCCCGGAGAGGTGGATGAGGAACAGCATTATGTTGGCGTATTCCTCATCGTCGAGGCTCCCGGCGAGCCTTTTCACTTCCTCTTTCAAGTTTTCATCGTGCAGGCTCCTGGAAAAGTAAAGGGCGGCGAAGTAGTGGTATATATACCCGTACCTGAATTCGTAACCCGATTCCCTGCCGGCGAGGGTCTCCGATCCGAGGAGCGCGGCTATCACGGAGGCGGGGGGTTCCGGCGGGTGCGGGGAATCCGCCGAGACCTCGCCGATGAGGGCTTCCAGGTCTTCCCCCGATATCCACCTGCTCCTCCTGGAGAACATCCTGTATGCGAGCCCGGAAAGGAGGCTCATAAAGAAGGGCAGGTCTTCCCGGCGTACGGCGTCCTTGAGGGATTTTGTAATCAGGTAATCGTAATATTGCCCGTATGAGCTTGCGCCCGGCCCCTCCTGGTCTTCGGAATCGGCCATCTGCAGTATCGTCAATATGAATACCGGGTAGGAAGGGACGAGGTTTCTTGCGAGGACCGCATCCACTGCGCCTCTCAGCCTGTCTTTCCTCTGAGCGGCCGTCTTATCGTCTTCCGCCCTTCCGGTCCCCGTCCATTTCGAGATGAGCTCTTCCCTGAGCGCGTGTCCGAGCTCCGCTATCCCGCACACGGCATATCCGGCGGGCACCCCGTAAACGGACAATCCACTGGGCAGGCCGGTGAATTCGGGCGGGTTCACCGCCGTCAGGACCGCTCCGCCGAAATGCTCCTTCAGACCGAGGAGGAAAGAGCCGAGCTCGGCTGACCCCGTCCTTATCCTGTCGGCGTTATCGAGAAGGAGTATCCTCCTTTCCCGGGGCTCCGCTCTTATAAGCCCGCAGCTCTCAGCCGTATATTGCGACCCGTATTTCCCGAGAAAGAATTCGGCCGTTTCTTCCGGGCGCGGTATGCGGAGACTCTTCCCGTCGGCATAGAGGGGGAAGAATCCCGATTCGGCGAAACGCCGGGCGAGGACCTTGAGGAGGGACGTCTTTCCCGAATCCTCAGGGCCGCATACGAGCACACCTCCGCCTTCTTCCGCGGCGTCGATAAGCGCGGATGAGTTTATTCTCCTGCTGCCCGGCCCCGCGCCCGCCAGGTTTCCGGGGCTAAGCACGTCGACGTCCGGGAATATATATATATCCCGGAGGGAGGGGCTCCTCCCGCCACTGTGTTTTATCTGTATGCCGGTATCGTCGATAAACTCGTCGAAATCTTCTTTGAATACAGCTTTCCTGATCATGAAATCCCCGACTCTTTCCGGCCGCGTCCGGTTGACATGCGCGGAGCTCGCGAACGCGGGCGCACATTCTCTTTTCAAAAAAAATTATTTAAATTATACAGGGACATGGGAAGAGACGGCAAATGGATAAGGTTAAATGCCGCCGGGACCGGCTATAAGAACACTCCCGCGGTGAGGCAGCGGCGGGACGGGGACTCAACGCGTCAAAGCGCATTTACGGAAACCGCCGGGCTGTATTTTCAATCGGGTATATCGGGTATATAATATAGATGCGCGGGGTCATTTTACCGCTCAAGGGTCGAATCTTTACATACACGGATGGAGGACGATGATATGAGGACATTCATTGCGGCACTGCTTCTTTTTTTCACATGCGCGAATATGGCAGGCGCGTGGGAGAACCTCCGCGAGTACATTTTCCTCGAGGAGATGGGCGCGCCCGACGAGATCGAGCAATACGACTCAGTCGAATACGTCACCGGCAAGAGCCAGAGGCACTTCAGAGAGGCGTGGGAGTTCGAGTATAACGAAGAGATGTACGTGGGCCAGTGCATAGACGCGCTCAGGGACCAGGCCATACTCGTCGGGGCTAACTCCGTGCTCAATATGAGCTGGAAACTCGAAAGGGAGTACCCGCAGAACTGGTTTACCGTCGTCTGCCAGGGCCTGGCCGCCTGGAAGTACTGATCCCCGGAAGGCGCGGTCTTCCGCCGTTAACGTTCCGGGGGCTCTCCCTGCCGGAAAAAGAACAGCGAGGCTCTGTTGTTTTCCCTTCACCTGCGGTGCCGCAGGATACATACCGCCATAGCTGCTTCCACCGCTCTCTACAGGCTTAACAAGCATTAACCTGAGTCGCGAGTCCGGGCGTCTTTCGATCTTGTCTGACGCACTTTCCCGAATCTGATTTCGTATATATAATTCTTTCAGGTCGTCCTGCGGTCTCCTTTTATTTGCCCTGAGCGAAGGCCGGCAGTAAAATTAGCCGCTGGAGACGAACGGGTCACCCGGAGTCAAGGGAGGGTTGGATTTGGAGAAGGGCGAAGAAAAGCCCCTTTACGAGCTGTTGGCGGGAGATACGCAGTGGAGGCTGATCCTCGACCTCGTAAGGGCCATAGTCACGGACAGGATCAAGATTTCCGCTCTCGAAAAGCTGCTTGAGGAAAAAGGGGTCATAAGCCGCGAGCAGCTCCAGGAGTACTACGACGAGCTGCTGAGAGCCACCTCGGACGACGTAATAAACGAGGTGCTTCAGGAATTCGGAAAGGGTAATTCGGATTACTGAAGCGCGGGCAGGGCGCGTAATTCTTTCCCGAAGAAAAGCGGCGCGACTGCATCTTCCAGCAGCGACCGCTTCTATGCTGGATTCAGGCTCCTCATCGCTCCGGTTGGCCGGCTTCCGCGTTATCGACCGGGATAAGCCGGTTTCCCGCCCGGATTCGTTGCCGGGAGCAGTTGTCCGGGGCTTCAGGTATACACGGCATGCCCGCTCTCTCTCCGCCTGGTCGTCCGGCGTTGTCGGCGCCCGTCGCCGTAATCTGAAAATCGTGTAATATTGTATCTCAAAAGTATTCGCGCTTGTGATACGGGCGTCTACTGCGACGAGGTGACATAGCTTATTATGCTCTTCAGGAACGATCATGTGCAGAGGGTACGATTAATGAAAAGGTTTTTGCTGGTGGCGCTCGCGGCGGCACTCGGGATCGGCGCAGTGTCGTGCAGGGACGGGAGTGACTCGAAAACCAAGGACGGCGGGGAATTCAATTTCAGGAAGACGACCTGGGGGATGAGCCGCGAGCAGGTTAAAGCGTCCGAGGACACGGAGCCGACCGGGGACAGGCCCGAGGTAGTTACGTACAGGGGGGAGTTCGAGGGGATACCCGTCATAATCGGATACGTGTTCGACGGCGACAAGCTCGCGAGAGCCGGATATCTCATGCGGGGCTCGTACCAAGACCCGAATTCGTATATAAGCGACTATGACAAGGTGAAGGAGTCTCTCATAAAGAGTTACGGAAGCCCGGCCGAGGACAATGTGGTCTGGGACGAGGGAGAGGAAGTGCAGGACCCGGCCCTGTTCGGTGAGTCGGTCTGCGCCGGAAAGCTCGTATACTCCACGATGTGGTCGGACGGAGTGACCGTGATAAGGGAGAACCTCAGCGGCGAAGACGGGAAGTGCAGTCACGGCGTGACCTTCGAAAGCGTCGAGCTCTTCATCAAGAAGACTATTCAGGACAGCGAATCGTCTCAATCGCCGCCTAACGAATGACGCGCCTTTTTAGTCCTGCCGGTCCTTGTCCGATTTCATTCGCTCTTCTATCAGCGCCAGGTAGGACTCCTCTTCCTGCGCGAAGTGGAGGGTGAGTATCGCATAGAGACCGTAGAGTATCCTCCTCAGCTCCCTGATGTCCTCCGGGCCCGGGCCGTGCTCCGGCAGCTCCTCCAGCACGTGACCGAATACCTTGATGAGGTGGCTTATTTCGATGTGCGCCCTGCTCATCGTGGCGGTCGGGTCCTCTCCCCCTATTATGTCGGCCACGAGCGGGTAGACGACGGCGTCTTCGGCTTTCTCGTGCGGCAGAAGCCGCTCCGACAAGAACGTATGTATCTCCCGTAGCTCCCTGAGGGCCGTTGCGGGCGGCATGGTGTCGAGCCTGTCGGTGACATATCTTATGTGCTTGACCTCGGGCATGAGCTTCTCATGCTCGTCCCGGAACTGGAGGCCGATCCTGGCTGCGTCCGGGTCTATATGATTCTTCTGCGGCCCGTCCCTGAGCGCCCTGAGCGCATTCAGTATGACGACCACGTCTATTACCTCCTGAAGGAGAGCGCCGGCGACCGGTACGAGGAAGCCGGCTGCCGCGGCGAGCATCGCCGCTATCGAGAGGCCCATTCCGACTGCAATGCTCTCGAAAGCGATCGACCTCGACCTCCTGGCTATGCGTACGGCTTCTATCAGACGGTCAAGCTTGTCGACGAGGAGCACGACGTCTGCGGCTTCCGAGGACGCAGTCGCACCTCTCGCGCCCATGGCCACGCCGACGTCGGCCGTCGCGAGAGCCGCCGCGTCGTTTATGCCGTCCCCCACCATTACCGTGACTCCTTCGGAGCGCTCCGTAACCACCGCGTCCACCTTCTCCTGGGGCGAGCGCTCCGCGAGCACTTTGTCTATGCCTATGGCCGCGCCTACGGAAACTGCGACGTCCTTGTGGTCCCCCGTCAGCATTACAATCCTCTGAAACCCGACCCGTTTGAGCGCGCGTATCGTGAGAGGCGCGTCGGGCCTCACCGGGTCGTCCAGTATCAGCACCCCCGCGGGCGCGCCGTCCAGAGACACGAACACGCACGAAGAGCCGTCGAGCAAGGACCTCCGGTGGAGTCTGCGCGCCCTCGGGTCTGACGGCATGCCGCTCAGCACCCAGTTCATTCTGCCGAGCTTCACTCTCCTGCCGTTCACCGTGCCGGTTATGCCCGAGCCGAACGCCTCCGTTACGTCTTCGGGGAAGCTCAGGTAGAGCCCCCTGTCTATGGCGGCATTCACTATGGGCCGTGCGAGGACGTGCGGAGACACCTGGTCGAGCGAGGCTGAGAGCTTGAGCAATTCATCTGGGTCGCAGTCCCCGAGGCTCTCCACTCCGCTCAGGATCGGCTCGCCCCTCGTTATGGTCCCGGTCTTGTCGAGGATGAGAACCTTCCCCCGGGCGAGCGTCTCTAACGCGAGGCCGCCTTTTATGATGATTCCGCGCCGGGCCGCGCGCGAGAGCCCGGAGACTATCGCTACCGGAACCGCGAGTATGAGAGGGCAGGGGGTCGCGACAACGAGCACGGCGAGGGCCCGCACCGGGTCGCCCGAGATTATCCATGCGAACGCCGAGACGGCGAGGGTCGCGGGAAGGAAGAATATCGCGTACCTGTCGGCCATACGTACGAGCGGGGCCCTGGCCGCCTGGGCCTGCTCGACGAGCCTTATTATCCCAGCGTACACGCTCTCGCGGGCGGTAACGGTCGCCCTCATTTTGAAGGGAGACCGGGACGCGTTCACCGTGCCGCTCAGGACCTGGTCCCTGTCCCTGTGCTCGACGGGCTTCGACTCTCCCGTAAGGGCCGATTCGTCGAGCACGGCGGAGCCGCCTATGACGACGCCGTCGACGGGCACGATCTCGCCCGGCTTGACCATGAGGAAGTCCCCGGGCTTCACTTCTTCTATCGGAGCCGCGGTTACGGTGTCCCCGTCGAGCCTGTTGACCGTCCGCGGCGTGCGTGCTATTAGTGCGGAGAGCTCTTTCCGCGCCCTCGATTCGGCGTACCCTTCCAGCACCTGGCCGCCCGAGAGCATGAGCGCGATCACGGCGCCCGCGAGATATTGTCCGAGGTAGAGGGAGCCTGCCATCGCTATGAGCGCGATCACGTCCACGCCCAGCTTGCCCGCAAGTAAAGCGCGCGCGACGACGAATGTGAGGGGTATGAGCGCCGCGGCGGTGGATCCCGCCCAGGCCCAGTCCGCTATCTCAGGTATTTTCAGGAAGTGCGCCGCGAGACCCGCAGTAATTCCGCATATAGTGATGGCGAGGACTACCCGGTTTATGAAACGGGTATCACGCATGGCCGGACCCAAGCTCCGAATTTAGTTCGTCAAGGACTTTCAGATTCACGCCGCGCCGGGAACGAGGTATTACCACTTCCCGAAAATAATACACCACTCTATATATAGAGCAAAAAGCGGGACCTCTTCGCAGGGCGCGAGCGTTTTTCGCGCGGACGTCCGGCTTCAGGCGGGGTATTATCGATATTTTACGAGGCCTTAATTGAAAATTTATCAATCGCCTTATATAATCAAAGAGAGCAGGGGGCCTCATTCGGGTTTTATTTCAGTTTTGATTGCCGCACTGCATCGTATAAAGAAAAGACGGGAAGCGGTCATTCCATGATTCAATACAAGGTCGAGAACATTACGCTCACGGACGACGAGCAGGCTTTCCTCATTGACATGACGATAGAGATGGAGGATTACGAGTCCGACTCGGAATCGGTTTTCATCTCGCTCTCTTTCCCGCTCGCGAACGAATCGAGCGACCTCGAGGAGATAAAGGAGAAGGCCGTCATACACGCGAAGAGCCTGCTGAAGAAAGTGCTGCTTGAAGACGCCCAGCAGGATTTGTTTTAACCCATGTGAACGGGACTCCTGTCTTGCCCGTTTCCTTCCGTTCCAATTTTAAATACCTCACTCCGCCAGGAAGATGCCCGTGTCCTGGATCGAGTACGAGCGGTCGGCGTTCATGAGGCCTGCCACGAAAAACGCGAGCCCGCTTTCGCTCGGGCCGCGGTACCTGTTGTCCTCGATTGAACGGAAGAGCTTCGAGCCGTCGGGCGGCGCGGGCTGGAACTGCTGCGCGAGCGCTGTTACTTCCTCGCCCGGACCCACGCGGTAGAGGCCCTGAGCTGATTTCTTGCCCTCGAAAAGCCTCGACCTGAATATGATCTGACCCGAGTCATTCAGCCCGGCGAGCCCGAACTGCGCGAACTGGCCGACTCCGCCCGGACCGGGATCTCCGTGACGTATGAGCGTCGTAATACCGGAAGGACCCGCGAGGAATAAGGCCGAGTCGATGGGAACGTCCTCGTCGCCTGATCTTATTCCCGCGCCGAACGCGACTTGGCCGTTTTCGTTCGGACCTCTGGGATAGAATTCGCTGTCTATTACGTCCCCGCCACCGCCCGGAACGGGCTCTCCCTTACGCACAAGCTCCGTTAATCCTTCCTCGCTTGCGAGGTAGATCGCTTCGTTATCGGTCTCGCCTCCCGTCGTGCCGTCGAGATGCGCGCTGAATGCGGCCTGCCCGCTGTCGTTTATTCCTGACAGCAGCTGGAAATTACCGAAAATGCCGTTTCCGCCCGGCACCGCATTTCCCTCGCGGGCGAGCTCTATGATGCCGCCCTCGGCGGCGAGGTAGATACCCTCGTTGTCGCTTTCGCCGCCCGATGAGCCCGATATGCGTCCGATGAACGCGACCTGGCCGTTTTCATTCGGACCCGCCGTATCGAAGAAGTCCTCGAACACGCCGTTGCCGCCGGGCACGGGGTCGCCTTTGCGCGCGATCTCTGTGACTTCCGAAGAATCGGCGATATATAATGCCCTGTTATCGCTGTCGCCTCCTGGCGTGTCTTTGAGCGCTGCGACATACGAGATTTGGCCGCTTTCGTTGAGATTGCCGTAATTGTAAAAGCATCCCAGAAATCCCGGTAAGCAGATTTTGAACACAGTGCCTCCGCCGGGAACCGCGTCCCCTTCGCGGACGAGGACATTGATCCCTTCTTCGCTGCCTAGATAATATCCTTCCGTGTCGCCGAACTCATCGTCGGGCGATTCGGCTACCCTGCCGATGAACGCGATCTCTGCCTGGTCGTTCACTCCGATAATCTGCGGGAAGCCCCTGAATATGCCCCCTCCGGGAGCCGGTTCACCGTTTCTCGCCACTTCCGTAAGCCCGCTAGTGTCGGCCAGGTACAGGACCAGCCTCCTTACGTCCTCTGTGATTCTCTCTAGAGACAGGAAGGCCGCAACTCCCCCCTTGCTCGGGCCTGCGAGCCGGAGGAAGGCGATAAAAGTAGCCTGTCCGTCGGGCGCCGTTTGTCCCCTCTGGGCGAGCCTGATTGCGAGCGCGTTCGGGGGAGGGAAGGGCTCGTCGCCTCCTCCGCCGTTTCCGCAGCCACCGACTGTCGATATAAACAGCAGGCCTGAAATTAATACGACAAAAACCGTTTTGGTGAATGTATACATTGTATCGCTCCCTTTAAGTTTGCGTTCACTGGGCAACGAAGATGCCGAAACCGCTGTTCGTGCGCAGCTGATCCGCGCTCATGAGAATAGACTGGAAGAGCGCGAGACCGCCGTTGTTCGGGCCCCGGAACCTGTTTTCTATCGTCTGTATGAGCTTCGAGCCGTCGGGCGGCACGGGCTGTAAAGCCTCGGCTAGCGCCTTTACGCTTTCCCCCGGACCTACACGGTAGAGGCCCGGCTGCGTTTTAGCGAATGGCTCCTCCATATCCTCCCGAAACAGCCCCGCCCTGAATATCACCTCGCCCGAGTCGTTAAGCCCTCCGGGGAGGAGCCCCGTGAAGCGGCCCTCTCCGCCGGGTCCGGAATCGCCGACTCGGATAAGCCTGGTAATGCCGGAAGGGCTCGCGAGAAAGATGCCCGAGTCATTCGGGATGCCCTCGTCGCCGTCTATGATCGGTGCCGCGAATGCGACCTCGCCGCTCTCGTTTGGATTAGTAGGATAAATGCTGTCTATGATCCCGCCACCTCCGCCGGGCACGGGATCGCCTATGCGCGCGAGCTCCGTTATGCCGCTCCCGCTTGCTATATAGAGCGCCAGATTATCGTTATCTCCCCCCGACGTGCCGTCCAGTACGGCTCTGAACGCCGCCTCCCCGCCGTCGTTGATTCCTGTCACGAAATCTAAGTCGCCGAATGTGCCGTTGCCGCCCGGCACTGTGTCGCCTTCGCGCGCGAGAAGCGTCACTCCGCTCTCGTCCGCGATATATATGCCTTCGTTGTCGTCTTCTCCTCCCGACGTTCCTGATATGCCGGCGATAAACGCGACCTGCCCGCTTTCATTCGGCCCCGTAATACTGAAGAAGCCGTCAAACACGCCGTTCCCGTCAGGCACGGTGTCGCCTTTACGCGCGAGCTCCGTAAGACCGTCAGTCCCCGCGAGGAATAACGCCATGTCTTCGCTCGTACCGGTCAGCACTGCCGCGAACGCGATCAGTCCATTCTCGTTGAGACTTCCGTATTGATAAAAGCAGCCGAGGAATCCGGGTATGCAGAGCTTGAATACCGTGCCTCCGCCGGGTACTGCGTCCCCTTCGCGGATGAGCGCCTCGATTCCTTCTTCACCGTTCAGATAGTAGCCGTCGGTATCGCCGAACTTTTCGTCGGGCGATTCTGCGGTCGAGCCGACAAACGCGAGCTGCGCCTGATCGTTCACTCCGATATTCTGCGGAAAGTCCGCGTACGTTCCACCGCCGGGCGCGGAGTCTCCGTTCCTCGCCACTTCCGAAAGTACGTTACCGTCGCCCGTGTAAAGAACCAATCTCAGCGTGTCGTCACTAACGCGCTCTACAGCCCTGAAGGCAACCCGGCCTGTATCGCTCGGCCCTACCGGCCGTTCCAATTGCAGAAACGTCGCCTGTCCGTCGGGCGTCATCTGCCCCCTCTGGGCTATGCTGATTAATTGCGGATTGGGGGGAGGGAATGTGACGCCGCCGCCATCTCCGTTGTTATCGTTGCAACCGGACGTCATGAAAGACGATAGGATTAACGCAAGCGTTAAAAAACTTGCAATGCTGTTAATGCGTTTCATCCAATTCCTCCTTTATCGCTTGAGCTGCATTTCAGCCCCGGAAGCGGACATAGACAGCTCGATAAAATATGCGATTCCGACCACTAGAAATCACATTAATTCTACGGCTGTTTTATGCTACACGGATTATATTTGTTGAAATGAAAGAAGCTTTTAATGCTGCTGCCTGTATGGGTATGCCAATTCCCTAACCCGGCAAGGGCTGTGATTACGGATTGAGTGGATAAAAGATTTAAACCCCGGATGGTCGGCTCGACCAATTCCAAGAAATATTCTATGTTATCAAGCTGTTAGCCGCTATTTCTAGACGGTCCTAAAGGCTTACTCGTCTTCGAGCATTGATTTGAGCTGCTGCCTGAACTCGGGCGTGTCCTTATGGCCGTGCACCGTGACGGCGTGGTGTATTGCAGCCGACATTACCTCTTCCTCTCTTCCGCTTATCCTGAGAGTGCAGTTGGTGCTGCTCGGATTCTTACTGCAGTCCATTACTTTTCTCTCACCCATCGTTTTCTACCTCCCCCATGAGGTTTCCGGGATGTTACAATCAAATTTTATTATAGGTCATCATTTGTTGTCAATTGTTATTTTCGGTAGTGAGTCAATCTCTGTATCCAACTGGTAGATTTCTTTATCCGTTGCTGCATCGCCGGGATTCCGGGAGAGTTTTCATTCGCGAACGGTTCTTCAGAATGTTCTTGAGGATCGAGCCGTCTTATTCGATACTTTAAGAAAATTCCGCTAGACAGAGGTGTTACTTGATAAAACGTATCTCTTACATAAAGACGGCGCCCGAGGCGATAAAAGCGTTTTCAGCGGGAGCGGACTATCTCGAAAGCTCGTCGATAGAGCCCAGGCTCAGGTATCTGGTGGAGCTCCGCGTATCGCAGATAAACGGCTGCGCCTACTGCGTGGACCTGCATACAAACCAGCTCAGGAGGGAAGGGGAGACGCAGCAGCGTCTAGACTGCCTCGTCGTGTGGAGGGAAGTGCCTTTCTATGACGAGAGGGAGCGCGCGGCGCTCGATTGGGCTGAGGCCGTGACGCTCATAAAGGACACTCACGCGCCCGATTCCGCGTACGAAGCCGTGAGCGCGCATTTTACGGAGAAGGAGCTCGTCGATCTCACGTTCGTCATCGCGAACATGAACCTCTGGAACCGGGTCGCCATAAGCTTCAGGAGGCTTCCGGGGAAGAGGGGGTGAGGGGAAGGGGTAGTGACCAAACTCATCGAATAAAACAATTAAATCGCTTGATTGAAACATCTCATCAAAACTATATTTTTTACCAAATCCAGCTGAGCAACCAGTCGGAACAGGAGTGTAGGTGAGAATCGATTCGATCGTTTCCAGCGTAACTAGGTTGTTAGCGACCTATGGCCCTTGCGTAAGAGCAGGAGTGGGCGTTGGTGTGGGTGTAGGTTCCTCCTCTGCCGTCACCGATGCAACTGCGATGTCCCGCAAAAAAAGAACACTTTTGGAGGGGCTCTCAGGAACCGTTACCGTGAAAGAATACGAAGAATCAAACCCGATCGAACCTTCGCCTGTTAGGGTAAGTTGAGTCATTAGTCCCTCTATTACATCGTCAATTCCCACGTTTCCTAAACTATCGGATATCTCGTTCTCAAAAGCGTCCAACAGAACATCGAGAACGGGTGGATCGCCGTTGGTTGAAGTAAAGGATATCAACAACTCATAGAGTGGTGCAGCTTGTTCTTCGGATAAATTGATATTAAGACTATTGTTGATAAACGACATATCACTACTGAAAAGCGCGAATGCGCTTGTCATGCTTCCCGTGGTTTTTGCCGTAAGCGATACCTCCGACAGGTCTATGGTGATTTCCTGATCGGACACCGTCTTCCATTTGACCGCGAGCGGATCCCGATCTACAGCAAGAGCCACGGCCATGGGGTTTCTGGCCGCCATTTTCACTATTCTGGTATGCGGGTTTGACTTCCCGTCCAGTGTAAAAGTAGCGCCTGTAAGTGTACCCTTCATGCCTGCGGAGGCCTCCGCTTCTTCTAAGGCAGCAGGATTACTCAGATCGGGGATCTCGGCAAGCAACGGGAACGTTTTCTTAGAGACCTCTTGGAAGCGCTCGGGACGATCGGTAGGTTTGGTTTTGTCCCTTATCTCTGTTGTGAGCGCATCTGTCCCTAATATCCCTCCCTTGATTGCGTCGATCAGGCCCTGGAGGTTTTTTACCTCATCAGTGTTTGCCGGTTTGTTGCCATCGTCTACGAGTTCGCCCGTTTTTGGGGCCCCTTTTGGCTTTCTGCTGACTCGGTATTCTTCCTTTACCGGGTTAAAAATTTTTCCGGCAGCGATTGAAACGCCATTTACCCCCGGTTTTACTTGCTTACTTTGTATAATTGTTTTTAGCTTACCGTTAACGCTGGCGTCGGCACTAATCTGGGCACGTACACTGGTTGGTTGTAAGGCACAGAAGTAGACCATTATGGCAAGCATAAACGTTATGAACATGCTGCTTGCCGGGTTAATCGTGAAGGAAATGCGACTTCCCTTCTTCAAGCCGTCTCTGTTTCTCCATCCTGCAAGGACTGACAGAAGACGCGTTATTGCTGTCTTTGTTTCCATATGATCTCCCTCCTTTACTTCCTTTTCGAACTCTGGAGGTGGTCTTTTGAAAAAGCAATGAGAAAGTGAATCCAAAAGACTTTCTTAGGAGTGTGCAATATTAGGTGGATAAAATATGATTCTTAGATGCTTTTGGAATGTGCGAGAAACATTAAAAATTGTGCGTTTTCAGGAAAACTGCATTTGCCGTGGATAGTAAGCGATAACAGCTAGATAAGATAATGACTACCCCATATTAATCGATCCCTCCACCTGTGATTATATTTGATTTCGTATATGAATGTCAAACAGAAATTTTGGGTTTTTATAGCGAAAAAAATAGGTGTTACGTATTGTATTGAGGATAACGGCAAGGTCATCTACCCCAAATCCACACCCCTAACCACAAACCTTGAAAGAAGATGAGGGATATTCCTTTGAGATTCAACTTTTACAAGTAAGAAACAAAAAGCTAATTGATGTCTCCAGATCCAACCGTTTAAGATTTTCGTTCGGATTAACAAAAAAAGAGAGGCCTGGGGAGCGGGGGCTCGGAAGACGCCACGGGATCGTTCTTTAACCGGAACCACTACGCCGGGTTCCTCGAAATGACCTTCCCGGTCGCGCTCGGATACGTGCTGTCGCTCGGGGGCTGGAGGGGGGCCTCGGGGAGGCCGCTTCACAGCCGCCTGCTCTCCTCCGAGAATCTCCAGAAGCAGGCCCTGTTCCTCTTTCTCCTCGGGTTAGCCTTCCTGGCCGTGCTCTTCTCGAGGTCGAGGATGGGTATTTTCAGCGTCCTCGTCTCGCTCGTATTCTTCACGTCCCTGAGCTCGCGGTCTCTGCGGTCGGGGAAGGGCCTTGGGAGGATGGTCTACACCGTAGTGGGGGTCGCGGTGTTCTTCGGCCTGTTCATAGGGATCTATCCGGTCGCGGAGAGATTCCTCCACGTGGGAGAGAACCTGCCTTCGAGGACGGAGCTCTGGAAGGACGCGGCCGCCATTGTCCGCGACTTCCCTCTCTTCGGGTCGGGTCTGGGGACCTTCGGCTACGCGTATCCACTCTACAAGCTCGCTGTCGGAAAACCCATCGTCTATCTCCACGCGCACAACGATTACCTGGAGCTGCTTATAGAGACAGGCGTTCTCGGGTTCGCGTCCATAATGGCGGCGCTCGCAGTGTTCCTTCACTCGTCGCTCAGGGCGCTCGCGAGTCTCGGCAGGGATGAGGACTATTTCAGGCTGTTCGTTCTCGCGGGCGCGCTCACGGGGATATTCTCGATGCTCGTCCACAGCCTGGTCGATTTCGGACTGCAGATACCCTCGAACGGCCTCTACTTCGCATTCCTCGTGGGGTTATCTGCGGGGGCGGGGAGCGGGTCTCAAAATGACGGCGGCGCCGCGGCCGGTGCCGGGATCACAAGGAAAGAATAGCAGGGGCGCTTTGGAGGGAAAGGTGCATATCAGGAGAGTGCAGCTTCGCGCCCCGGCTATAGCTTATTAGTTCTCAGGGTCATTCCCGGCAGGATATGAGGTTCCTCTTTTCCGAATACAGGTGGCAGTAGGACGGTATCTCGCAGATATTGGAAAGGTCGTCCGGGTCATCGTCGTGCGTATCACCGAAAAGCATGTAGTTCACCCAGTGGGCAATCTCGTGGCCGAGCGCGTCGAGCGAGGGCGGTACGTCTATCCTGGCACTCCCCAGATGGAACTCTCCGGCGCACCCCTTCTCGGAAAACTTGCAGGAGAAACCCTCCCGCCCGGTGGAGGGGTCGTATTTATCCGGGGTTACGACGTTCACGGTGAGCTCGCTCCCCGGAAGCGACATTATGACTCCTGCAAGCTCGGGGTGGACGTCGACGGCGCACTCGAGCGCGAGACCGAAATACTCGTCCACGAGCGGGAGCGCCTCGGAGAGCTCTTCGTCCGTGTAGTAGCCGTT
Source organism: Thermodesulfobacteriota bacterium (assembly GCA_040754335.1). Taxonomy (NCBI): domain Bacteria; kingdom Pseudomonadati; phylum Thermodesulfobacteriota; species Thermodesulfobacteriota bacterium. The sequence continues at coordinate 389,056 of JBFMCV010000002.1, forward strand.
GTGCCTGAACTCTACGCCGTTTGAGGATATGACGCTGTCGCCGGACCCTCCGGCCGAGTCGTTCTCGCTTCCGGTGCCGCCTCCGCAGCCGAGCATGTAAACCGCGACAATCATAACCGCCAGAAACCCACGGCGTCCGGTCCCCGGACCTCCGTCCGTAAATACCCCCATACTCGTTCCCCTTCTCTTCGCCGAGAGGCGGGGAAGACCGGACGCCATGGCCTGCCGGATGCCTGCCAACAGAGGCTGTTGACACGAATCCGTATTGAAATTACTTTTAGCTTTGAGTTATAACTCAATGCCGGTCCCGACCAAAGGTATCGGCGTCAAGTCCTCCGAGAGACCACCCTCTCGGGGGATTTTTTTTAACGCAGTTTGAGAATAACCGGGGGTATTTGCCTCAACAATCGGACGACGGTATAAATAATTTGTCATACCAAGGTATGTATGATGGTGCCGGGGTTACTGAAAAAGTATTAGTATGCAATAATACCAGCGGGTAAGCGCCGGGGGTCCCGACGGCTGTCGGGATACACGCGAAAAGCAGTGATACGAGCGTCCGTAGTGCTCAAACGAACCAGCTGACCACGGTTAATCTGACCCCGCTCGTAACGGGAGTTACCTCGTGGAACATTTCCGACCCGAAAGCTATCAATGTTCCTGCCGTTCCCCGCACCTTGAACCCTTGCCCCTCGAAGCGCGGGTCCTTCAGCAGCCCGTATATAATGAAGGAGCCCCCTGTGTAAGCGCCGTCCCCGGGCTCGTCAGTCTCGTCGTTGAGGAACACGACGGCCGAAACGAGCCGGTCTCTCACTTCGTCCGGGTGTTGGGAGCTGGTGCCTTTATCCGTGTGGCACCTGAAGAAGTCCCCGGTCCTGTAGTAAAGGAACTCGGGCTTCTGGGGGCGAGAGAGCTCGACGCCGAAATATGCCCCGAGATCGCCCCTCAGCCCGGCTATTTTTTCGCTTATCAGACTGCGCGTCTCTTCGGATACATTTTTCGTCACGGTGCGCCGGTAACTCTCGTCGAGGCGCCGCTCGTCTGCTTTTGCGACGCACGCCATGCTGCCTTCGGAGGAAGACATCTCGCGCACGATCCGTGCGCATTCTTCACCGCTCAGGAAATTCTTTATTGAAAAGAGGCCGAAAGAGGAGTGAGTGCCGGGTGTCATGCTCGGTGAAACGGGAAGCGCATTCGGGCAGGCGCGTATGACATAAATGAAATAGTAGCGAATTGCCCTTCCCGAGTCAACCGGGTGTCTCCGGGGGTGCCGCTTGCGCCTGACGATTCGGGCTCACCGCGGCCGCTGCCAAAGGGTTCCGCAGGGCCCGTGATACTTTCACATCACCAGAACTTGCCGTAGAGCTTCTCGGCGTTGTTCCAGAATATATCCTCTTTCAGTTTTTCGGAAACATCGGCTCCTTCTATCTTCCAGTACTCGCCGGCGAAATCGCTCCACGGTATGTCCGAGCCGAATAGGAATCGGTCTCCGCCCACGCCCCGCTTCTCTATCTCCTCGAGAAGCCAGGTGGAGCCGAACCCGACGGCCCACGAGGAGTCCGTGTATACCTGGTAGCCCTCTTCGACGAGCTCGAAGAACCTCGGGACGAATTTGATGTGTCCGCTGACTCCGCCGCCCATGTGAACGACGTGTACCTTGACCTTTTTCCCGTATTTTCTGATGAGCGCGAGAGCGCCGTCTATATCCGACCCGCCGCCCGGGCTCGTGTGTATGTGGAAGGGCATGTCGTGCTCCGCGGCCGCGCTTAATATCATCTCCCAGAGCTCTGTCGAGTCCTTGTCCCACTGCTCGGGGTTGAAGGTGCCTCCGAGAAGACACGTCGTCTTGAGCGCGACAAGCCCCTTCTCGCCGATGAGCTTGAGCGCCTCTGTCGTCCTCTCCTTGTCTTTGGGCAGGGCCGAGACCCATATGGCGCCGAGCAGCCTGTCCGATTTCTGCACGCTGTCGGTGACGAGCGGGTTAAGCGTGAAGGGCTGCGCCGAATCCGGGTAGCCGTAGTTGGACATTACGAGGGCGCGGTCGACGCCGTGCTTGTCCATGCCTTTTATATAGTCATCGGTCTTGTCGTAATCGGTCGTGGGTTTTACCGCCTGCGGCAGTCCGTAATAAGCGAATCCGGGCACGGGCCCTATGTGGGAGTGGTTATCGAAAATCTTTTTTCTCTTTACTATGCTCATTTTACCGCCTCCTTGAATTTTGTGGTTGTCATTGCTCCGGTATTCCTGTAGTTAATGCCGCCGCCCCGGTTGATAATCGTTTATCCGTTACGGCGTATCCATCGGCTCGCCGGCCCTTTTTCTGAGCGACCTCTCTATCGATTTCGAAGACTCGCCTTTCTCAAGCCTCGCCGCCACTTCCCTGAACTGCTCCCCGTAGCCCGTCTTCGACTTGCGTCCCTCATCGCGCATGACGCTCGCGAGGGCGGCCGTGTCTTCCCTTGCCGCCGGGCTCTTTTCGGGCATGTGTTTATTGTCCGTGTTATCCGGTTTCGATACGGCCGATATATTCGAGATCACGCGCACGAGCTCCCTGCGCCCGCATTCGGGGCATGCGGGGCTATCTTCAGCCGCTTCGGAGAGAGTCAGGAAAAAGATGCTTACGTCTTTACGGCACTGCGTGCAATGGTATTCGTAGATGGGCATTTTATTTTCCTATAGTATACGCATCGTACATTATAGGAAATTTACGGGCGCTAGTCAAGGAAAGGTGGCGCGTTTGTAAGGCGCGGTAAACACGGCCTTCCGGATCACGCGGGTACGAAGACGCAAGCCCCGTAAAAGTATCTTGACTACATTTACTAAAGTAGATATAGTGTCAAGTATAGTGTACGTTCCACCCGCCCGCGGCGGGGCGTGCACGTTCAGCACAGGCCGGGAAGCGCGCACATACGGGAGATATGAAGGAGCGCTTGTTATGAGCTTGCCGATACATACGTCTACAGAGACCGGGGAGGCGCACGTCCGCAAATCCGGGGACTACCTGTTCAAGATCGCGGAGAGCCCGGAGGAGCTCGACGAGTATTTCAGGCTCCGCCACGCGGTCTTCGTCGAGGAGCAGAAGATATTCAGCGGCACGGACGTCGACGAGCGCGACCGTGGCGCCATACATATAATCGCGCTCAAGGGCGCTGAAGGCGTTATGGTCGGGGGAGTGAGGTGTTACACGACGGGCGGCGGCACGTGGTACGGGGGGAGGCTCACGGCGGCTAACGGCTACAGGAACGGACGCGTTGGCTCGGGGCTCGTAAGGTTCGCCGTAGAGACCGTGAAGTCGAGGGGGTGCAGGAAATTCCTCGCCTACGTCCAGCCCCAGAACGTGAACTTTTTCAAGAGGCTCGACTGGAAGCCGGTGGGAGAGCCTGTCGAATACGAGGGCATAACGCATCAGCTGATGGAAGCGGACCTCGGGTCCGCATAACTATAGAGAAAAAGAGTAAAGGAATATCGAGTGAAGAATCTCATCCGGACACTCAAATCATCAACCAGGCTCCTCCAGAAGCAGTACCTCGCGGGGCTCTGGCGGTATTTCCCTCTTTCCCCGCGCATAGACGGGAACGACATACTGCTGGGCGACGACGCCGCGGCCATAAAATCGGGTGACGGCTACCTGCTGCTCGCGGCGGAAGGCGTTTACCAGCCCCTCCTCGGCTCAAACCCGTACCTCGCGGGCAGGACTTCCGTGCTTACGAACGTGAACGATATATATGCGATGGGCGGAAGACCGGTCGCGCTCGTAGACGTGCTTTTTTCCAGGGACGAAGAGAGCGCGGGGGAGGTGCTCCGCGGCATAAGGGACAACGCGGAGCGCTACGGCGTCCCGGTAGTGGGCGGTCACACGACGCTCGACGCCGAATCGGGCTCGCTGTCCGTATTCATACTGGGAAGGGCCGAAAGGCTGCTTTCAGGGTTTAATGCGCGGCCGGGCGACGACATTCTCCTGGCAACGGCCCTTGAGGGAAAGTTCTATCCGGCGTTTAATTTCTGGGACTCGTCGAGCGGGCTATCGGCGAGCGACCTCGTCTGGCAGCTCGAGATACTCCCAGGGCTTGCGGAATCGGGCTTGGCCGACGCGGCGAGAGACGTGAGCATGGCCGGGCTGATAGGCTCCGCGCTCATGATGCTCGAGGGCTCGAAAACAGGCGCCGAGATATTCGTCGACCGCATCCCCGCGCCCGAAGGCGTGCCGCTTCAGAAATGGCTGCTTACGTTCCCGAGCTACGGGTTCGTCATATCCTCGAGGCCCGGAAAGACGCAATACATAAAGGACAGGTTCAGGGACGCGGGACTCGCGTGCGAGACTATAGGAAGTGTGACCGACGACAGCAGGGTTTACTTTGCGGGTTGGAACGAAAAAGAAATATTCTGGGATTTTAACGGGGAGCCCTTGATAGGGGTGAACCCCGATTACACGGCAAAGGTGGAAAATGGCGACTGAGAAGAATCAGATAGACCACATAGTATCGAGACTCGGCGAGAAGATAAAGAACATGAGGACCGAAAGGGGGCTCTCGCTCAAGGAGCTCGCCCACAAGTCGGGCATATCGGCGGCGGCGATCCACAAGATCGAATCAAACGGCATAACGCCCACGATCACTACGATGATGAAGATCTCGGACGCGCTCGGGAAGAAGGTGAGCCACTTTATAGAAGAGAAGGCCGAGTTGAGCGACGTCGTCTTCGTTTCGTCAAAAGAGAGGGAGCCGATTCTCACGTTCAAGAAGGGACTCGAGCTTCAGGGCATATCGGCGAAGCAGTACGGGGACTTCATGATGACGGCCGCTTATTCGGTGCTCGAGGTCGGGGCGTCGAGCGGCAAGACTCCCATGAAGCACAGGGGCGAGGAGCTCGTCTACTGCATCAGCGGGAAGGTCGAGTTCCAGGTATACGACAGGACCTACACGCTCGGCCCCGGGGACAGCATACATTTCAGGACGCTCCTCGAGCATAAATGGAGAAACGTGGGCCAGAGCAAGGCCAGATTGCTCTGGATACTCGCAGTCCCGCCCTCATGACGGGCGGAAGGAGCAGGCGCAGGGATGCCTGAGAAAAACTTGCAGAAGGGCCGCGCATACATGGGCGACCGCATCAGGGAGGCGAACTCCCGGGCGTTGGAAAAATTGCTCGCGACGGAGCCTGTCCTCACCGATATAGACACGGCGCTCTCCGTCATACCGGGGATGACCCCTGATACCATACTCCACGCGGGGCCTCCTATCACGTGGCAAAGGATGTGCGACCCGATGAAGAGGGCCGTGAGGGGCGCGCTTGTGTTCGAGGGCCTGGCCGCTGACGGCGAGAGCGCCGAAGCGCTGATCAAATCGAAGAAAATAAAACTTTCACCTAACCACCGCCACGATTCCGTAGGGCCGATGACGGGGATAATCTCAGCGTCGATGCCCGTAATAGTTACGAAGGACCTGACGCGCGGAAGGGCGGCCTATTCGACTTTCAACGAGGGCGGCGGGAAGGTGCTCTGGTTCGGCTCGGTAGGCGGGGAGACGATAAAGCGCCTCAGGTGGATGAAGGAAGTTTTCGCGCCCATAATGAAGAGGGCTCTGGCCATGACTGGCGGAATACCGGTGTGGAGCATACTCGCGCAGGGAATACAGATGGGGGACGAGTGCCACAACAGGCATGCGGCCTCGACTAACATATTTCTCAAGATAATCGCCGAGAACCTGCTCAAGCTTGATCTCCCCAGTGAGACCGCGCTCGATGCGTACAGGTTCATAGCGGGGAACAGCCATTTCTTCCTCAACATAACGATGACGGCGTGCAAGCTCGCGATGGACGCGGCCGACGGCATGGAGGATTCGACGATAGTCACCGCCATGTCACGGAACGGGACCGACTTCGGAATCAGAGTAAGCGGCCTCGGGGACTCGTGGTTCACTGCCCCGGCTCCTTATCTGCTGGACGCGCTCTACAACCCGGGCTACGGCCCTCAGGACGGAGCGCCCGACATAGGGGACAGCTCCATAATCGAGACCATGGGACTCGGCGGGTTCGCCATAGCGGCCTCGCCATCCATGGCGTCCTTCGCGGGGGGAGGAGTCGCCGAGTCGATAGGCATCACGAGGAAAATGCAGCTCATCACTTCGCTCAAGAACCCCAAGTTCGGCATACCTTCACTCGATTTCGAAGGGACGCCCACGGGGATCGACTTAAGAAAGGTCGTCGAGACCGGGATACTGCCGAGCATCAACAGCGCAGTCGTTCACAAGAGCTCGGGCGCGGGACAGATTGGGGCGGGGATAGTGAGGGCGCCGTACGAATGTTTCGTGAAGGCTATACAGGAATTCGGAGAAAGGTATGACCTTGCGGCTTAACGGAGCTTATATAAAGAGAGGGATCGATACCGCGCGGGCGGACGGCCGCTCAAGGAAATAATATGGCGATAGCGAGCGTAATAAAAAAGAACCACTACCAGGACTCGCTCAAGCTCATGCAGCTCAGCCGCAAACTGGGCTTGCTCCCCGGCGTGAGCAAGGCTTCGGCCATAATGGCGACGGAGGCCAACCTTAAAATGCTCCGTGAAGCCGGGCTCATCGGGGAGATGCCGGAACCGGCCGGAGCGGGCGACCTCATAGTCGCCGTGGAGGCGGAGTCTCGTGCTGAGGCGGAGGAGGCGTTAGGCATGCTGGATTCGCTCATCGCACCCTCCGCGCAGAAGCAGGGCGGGGCGGCTGAGCCCGTAAAGAGCCTCGACGCGGCGCTTAGCGTATTTCCGGGCGCGAACATAGCTCTTGTTTCCGTGCCGGGGGAATACGCGAAGCTCGAGTGCGCGAAGGCGATAGAAAACGGGCTTCACACTTTCCTCTTCAGCGACAACGTGACCATGGAGGAAGAGATCGAGCTGAAAAAAAGGGCGTCCCGGCGCGGGCTCCTCGTCATGGGCCCGGGCTGCGGCACGGCGATAATAAACGGCACGGGGCTCGGGTTCGCGAACGTGGTGAACAAAGGCCCCATAGGCGTGATAGCCGCAGCCGGGACGGGGATGCAGGAGGTGACGAGCCTCGTAAATAATCTGGGCTCGGGCATAACGCACGCCATAGGAGTCGGCGGCAGAGACTTATCCGAGGAAGTGGGCGGGATAACGACGCTCGACGCTCTCAAGATTCTTGGCGGCGATGAAGGCACCAGGGTCTTGCTCGTCGTCTCGAAGCCTCCTTCCAGGAAAGTTGCGGAAAAGGTTCTCCACGAGATAAGGGAGACCGGGAAGCCCGCAGTCGTTTGCTTCCTCGGACACGGCATGCGCGCGCCCGCTGATGAAAAAATCAAGCTCGTCTCCACGCTCGAAGAAGCCGCGTACGCCGCGTGCGCGCTGGCTGCCGGAAAGGGCAGGAAGAGAGCCCTGCCTGCTGACGACGGCTGGAAGAAGGAGGCGGGGAAATACCTGCGAGCGCGGAAGCGCGGGCAGCGTTACCTCCGCGGGCTCTTTTCGGGCGGCACTCTCTGCTACGAGGCGCAGCAGGTGCTCGCCGAGACGCTCGGGGACATATACTCGAACGCGCCTCTCGACAGGAAGAACAGGCTGAAAGACTCGAACGTCAGCGTCGGAAACACGTGCGTAGACCTCGGGGAGGAGGAATTCACGGTAGGCCGCCCTCACCCGATGATAGACTCGACGCTCAGGAACGAAAGGCTGCTGAGCGAAGCCGGGAGGCCGGACGTCGCCGTTATTCTCTTCGACGTCGTGCTCGGCTACGTGGCGAGCCCCGACCCCGCGGGCGACCTCCTTCCGGCGATAAAGGCGGCCGGGGCACTCGCGAAGAAGAAGGGGCGCCCGTTGGCCTTCGTCTCCCACGTGTGCGGCACGGACGGTGACCCGCAGGGACTCAATGAGCAGGAAGAGAAGCTAAGGAAGGAAGGCGTTATGGTCTTCCCGACAAACGCTCTTGCGGCGAAGGCGGCGGGATGGATAACCGCCGGGGGCAAGGATATTGGAAACTGACAGGGGGAACACATGAAAGCAGCGGTAGTAGCCTTCGGCGGTAACGCGCTGATGGACCACAAAGGCAAAAGCACTTACGTAGAGCAGATAATGAAGACGGACAAGATGTGCAGGAAGCTGATGGGCCTATTCGACATGGGCTACAGGGTAGTGATAACCCACGGCAACGGCCCTCAGGTAGGGAACTTCCTCATGCAGCAGGAGTCTCTCTCATCGTCGATACCTCCGATGCCGCTCGACGTCTGTAACGCGATGACCCAGGGGCAGATCGGATACATGATAGAGCAGCGCCTCAGGAACCTGTTCACGGAGAAGAAGATGTCGAACCCGACCGTCGCGTTCGTGACGCAGGTCGTGGTATCGGAAAACGACCCGGCCTTCAGGAACCCGACGAAATTCATAGGACCCTTCTTCAACGAGGAGGAGAGTGATAAGCTCCGGAAGAAAGAAGGCTGGGTAATGAAAGAGGACTCGGGGCGCGGCTTCAGGCGCGTAGTCCCTTCGCCGAGGCCTATAGACATCGTGGAAAAGAGAGAGATATCGGAAATGGCGGACAAGGGATACGTCGTTATAGCATGCGGCGGGGGCGGCATCCCCGTGCTCAGGGACAGGAAGGGGAAGTTGAAAGGGGTGGCCGCGGTCATAGACAAGGACTTCGCCGCGCAGAAACTCGCGACGCTGATAGGAGCCGAGATGCTCGTCCTCATCACCCCTGTCGACAGGGTCGCCGTGAATTTCGGCAAGCCCGAGGAGAGATACCTGACGAGGATAACGCTCGAGGAGGCGGAGAGGTATTACGCCCAAGGGCATTTTCCGCCGGGGAGCATGGGGCCCAAGATCGAGGCCGCGATAAGCTTCCTCCGGGCGGGAGGAAAAAAGGCGATAATCACGTCCGCCGAGAAGATGGACTCCGCGCTTAACGGGAAGGGGGGGACCGAGATCACGCATTGAACGGGCGGCTGACGGCGGGCGGATCACGGCGCCGGGAGGCCTTCAGATGCGCTCGAATGATTGATTATGTCGGTTTTTTAGAATATCATGGGGTTGAGGGGTTTGGGACAACAAGCTGTTCATAACATCGGGAATAAAGCCCGGGTGTTTACCCCGGAGTTTGATTCTAAATAAATTACAGGAGGTAATTTATCATGGCAGTAGACAGAGTAAAAGCGGATAAGCCCGAGAAGGGTAAAGCGTTGGTTAATTACGAGGAGAAGCTCTATCCGGACCACAAGGCGAAGCCGGGGGAGAAAGCCTTGTTCCTGATCCACTCGGTCCCTTACGAGGGGTCGGTCGCAGGCATCAACATGCTTACTGCGATAAGGACGAAGAAGAAGGGCTACGATACGACGGTGCTGTTCTACGGGCCTGCATCGGGCATCCCCGTTTACAGGGGCTGGCCGAACGTCGGGGACGACGGCTATGGCGCGGGCATACAGCTCTACCCGAACCTCGTCAACAGGATGCTGAGCGAAGGCATTAACGTGCTCGCATGCCGTTTCTCTGCCGCGGCTCTCCTCGGTCAGAACGAGTCGAGCTTCATAGAGGGCGTAACGCCGATCCACCCGACCGACATTCTCGACATAGTCATCGAGCACCACAGGGCGGGGGCTTTGATATTCAGCACGTGGACGGTATAAGGTTTTCGGACTTTATACTTTCCATTCGCCTGTGAGGAGTTATTTTATATTCCTTGAGGCGGCAGTCGTACAGGTTAGCGAGGGCGGGCCTGCAAGCGGTTTTTTGTCTAACCAATCAAAGGGGGCACGTTATGGATTCAATAACCCTTAAGGTGGAGTTGCAGAGTTACGGGTTGAGGATTCCCGATGCGAAGGACGTCAGGAGCGGGGGCGCCGGCCCTACGGGCGGTATCCATCTCAAGATCGTGTCCGGCGGCGAGGCGAACATCCCGGTCGTCGGCGATTTCGTCCGCTCGTCTCCCTACCATCTCGACCGGATAAACGGGGAGTACTGGATATTCAAGGACGGCGTCGCCGTGGCGCAGGTGGAGCTTATGGGCGGGCCCAGGTTCCACGAGCACAAGACGTCGGCCGGCATCCCCATGCAGCGCATAGGGCTCCTCCACTGCCCTACGACGTTCGCGACTACACTGCTGCAGACGTGCGATTTCTGGGAAGACGAGAGGAGGTGCAAGTTCTGCGGCATCGAGCTCACCCTCAAGGACAGGAGCACTGTAGGATTCAAGAACGCGAAGAGCCTTGTCGAGACGCTCACTCTCGCAAAGGAGCTTGACGGTATAACGAACGTGGTTTTTACCTCGGGCGTTGCCCCCGACGAGGAGAAGGCGCTCGCGAAATACGCGGAGATATGCCGCGAGGTGAAGCTGGCGACAGGCCTCCCCATACAGCTCCAGATTATACCGCCCGAAGACCTCTCGTGGCTGGGGAGGCTGAAAGAGGCGGGCGTCGATTCGCTCGGCGTTCACATAGAGACTTTCGACCCCGACGTGTTCAGGACGGTCACGCCGGGGAAGGCCGGGATCGGGCTCGACAAATATATAGCCGCCTGGAAGGAAGCAGTCAGGGTCTTCGGGAGGTGGCAGGTCAGCACGTACATACTCGTCGGTCTCGGCGAAAGGCTCAAAACCGTTATCGAAGGAGCTTCTCTTTGCGCCGAGCTGGGCGTTTACCCGTTCATAGTCCCCTTCAGGCCTATCGCGGGCACGCCCATGGAGAACTCGGCTCCGCCGAAGCCCGAGATAATGGAATATGTCTACAGGGAGGCCGCGAAAATACTCTCCGGGTACGACATCGGAGTCGACAAGGTCAGCAAGGCGGGGTGCGTGAGCTGCGGCGAGTGCTCGGCGCTCCACGATTTTGAAAAATCCCTGGGCGCGGGCAGGGTCAGGCTCACGAAGTTTACGAAACAGTAGACCGAGGAACTGGAAGGGGTTGGCTTCAACATAAGCGGACAGGGCGCAGGCAAGGCGGCTTTCGCCGCGCGAAGAACAGTTCTGCGCCTCGCGCGGGACGGATATCAGACAAGATGCAAAGGGGTGATTTCAGATGAGCAGCGATAATTTGCGGATCATAATCATTGGAGGCGGCGCGGGAGGCATATCGGCCGCGTCGACGTCCAAGACCGTCGCTCCCGGCGCATCCGTTACGGTGTTCACGGAATACGAGGACGTGGCCTACAGCCCGTGCGGGATACCGTTCGTGCTGGGGAAGGAGATTCCCGATTTCGAGCGCCTCTTCCTCCAGACCCCGGAGCATTATGCTTCTATAGGAATAGACCTAAGGCTCAGGACGGCCGTCACCGGTATCGACCTCAAGGGCCGCACCGTGAGCGTCGGCGCCGAGAAATATCCGTGGGACCGGCTCATCATAGCGACGGGATGGGAATACGACAAGCCCGACATACCGGGAATAAACCTGGAGGGCCTACATTACATAAAAAACATAAGGCGCGCGATGGAGTTCGACAAGCTGTTAGACGGCGTCAAGAAGGTCGTCGTCGTCGCTGCGACTCCCCTAGGCATAGAGATCTCGGGCAACCTCGCCCACAGGGGGATCGAGACGCATCTGGTCGATGAGGGAGCCTGGCTGATGTCCGACGTGGCCGACCCCGACATCATGGAGCCCGTCCAGAAGTCGCTCGAGGAATTCGGCACCATAATCCACTTCGGCGAGAAGGTGCTCGAGTTCAGGGGAAGGGACGGGAAGGTGAGCTCGGTCGTCACGACGGGCCGCGAGATAGAGTGCGACGTGGCCATAATAGCGACCCACAAGAAGCCCAACAACCGCATATCGCGAGAAGCGGGGATCGAGATAGGCTCGACCGGGGGCATCGTGGTCGACGACCACATGCGCACCTCGGTCAAGGACGTTTACGCGGCAGGGGACTGCTGCGAGATCATACACGGAGTGACCGACATACCGATTCAGGGGCTTTCGGGGAGCCACGCGTATTCTCAGGGGCGGGTGGCTGGAGCAAACGCCGCGGGAGCCGACCGCGCGTACGACCCCGTATTCGTGCCCTGGGGGATGGTCGGGGGGCAGGTGCAGATGGGAGGGGTGTCGCTCGGGGAAACGCTCCACAAGGCGCTCGGCATACCGCATATAGTCGCGGCCGCAACGGGCATATCGAGGGCGAGGTATTACCCCGGCGTGAGCAGGATAAGGGTGAAGCTGATAGCGGACCCGGTGACGCACAGGGTTCTCGGAGCGCAGATGTCGGGAGGGGAGGGGATAAAGGAAAGGGCCGACTTCCTCGCGTTCGCAATAAAGCGCGGGGCCACGATCGAGGACTTCGCATGGATGGAGAACGTATATTCTCCCCCGATCGGCGCCCTAATGGAGCCGATCGCGCTCGCTGCTCAGGCGGGCCTCGCGGAGCTCGCGAAGAATAAGTGAGTCCGGCATATCAGGCGCGTATTTCCATGCGGGGGGAGCTGCTATGTGTCGCGGAATAATAATTTGATAGAATTTTACGAGAGGGATTCAAATGGCTTTCGGATCGTGGCTCAGGAAAAACGCTGAAAAGTATCTCATGGAGGCGGCTCAGGAAAGCGTGGCCAGGCGTTATCCCGAATACTGTGCCGAGTCCTACAGGGAGAAAGGTCTCGCGCATTTCTTCTGGAAGAACGTGTTCGTCCCCGTCTACCTGGCGATACCCTGGCCCGTGAGGAGAAAAATTATTCTTTTTACGTCTTATCCCGGAGGGAAGCGGCCCAGCTGGAAGAAGTTCGGTTGAGGCGCGCCGGCGGGTACGGGACAGCGTTACAGCATTATATAATGAGAACGTCGCAAAGTATTGATACAGTTTCGCTCGAAGCGGAATCGATTGGGGAGAAGGCGTTAAAGGTCCTCGGGAAAAAAGGGGGACGGCTTGAAATCCACAGTGTTTTCGACCACGCGGTCTATATTGCCGCCGGAAAGAACAGACTTGTAAAACTGATACGAAATAAAGATTTCTTAAGCCCGTATTCTATACTCATTAAACAGGACGGAGCCGCGCCTATGAGCTCTTTCGGCTTCGAGAAGAGGGCGCGCGTGTCGTACCTCGGCGGCTGTCTCGCCTCAGGCGACGGCCCCTTGCGCGTGGACCTCTCCCGCGCGCATATATACAGGAAGGAAAAACTTAGAGAATCCCTAGCCGGTGTGGAATCGGCCGCGCTCAATCTGAGGATACTGCGCGACGTCATTTACACTCACCCAGGGAGGGAAGGGCTCGTACCGCTCCTCGAAAACGTCGAGCTTAGAGGGCCGATGAAGCTCTTTCTGGAGCCACTCGGGGGCGGCGTGGCGGAGACGGCGAGGCCCCACATAGAGAGGCTCATGTGGGGGTTATATGCGGGCGACCCCGCGGCCGTGGCCGATAACGCGGGCGCGATACTCGGCCTTGGGCCCGGGCTCACCCCTTCGTGCGACGATTTCCTGGCGGGTCTCTTTCTGAGTCTCGGTTTCGCGGGGAAATCTTTTTACGGAAACGGGGACGGCCGCGCGCGGTTCTTTAAAAAAGCCGGAGACGAGATGCTGAAAATGGCCGAGAAAAAAACGACTGTTTACAGCGTTTGTCTGATCGGCGACGCCCGGAGAGGGGAAGGGCCGCGGGCCGCGACGGACCTCATAAAAAGCCTCCTCACGGGCTCGCCCGAAGAAACCGCTGCGTCGGCGAAAATACTGCTTGGCATGGGAGCTACGACCGGGGCGGACATCGCCGTTGGTATCTATTACGGGGTAAGGTTTCTCAATTCCTTGCGCGAAGCGGAGGCGCTTTATGAGACCGCTTGACGTGGCGCTCCTCACGTATTCGACGAAGCCCAGGGGCGGGGTCGTCCATACGCTGTCGCTTGCCGAAAGCCTCGCCCGCCTCGGGCACAGCGCGCGCGTGTACTCGCTCTCCTCAGGGGGGAGCGAATTTTTCAGGCGCGTGGACGTGCCCCATACGCTCATACCGTGCCCTGAGAAGGAATACGGAGGCATGGACGAAAAGATAAGGGACTACATTAATATTTATACGGAATATCTTTCAACTCATCGCACTGCACACGACATATTCCACGCGGAGGACTGCATTTCGGCGAACGCGCTCCTTAACCTGAGAGAGAGCGGGCTTATCGACTCCTTCGTGAGGACCGTGCACCACCTTGACGACTTCACCTCCGAATCGCTCGTAGAGTGCCAGCTTAAGAGCGTCCTCGAGCCCGACCACGTAATCACGGTGAGCAGGGCGTGGGAGAGGGAGCTCTCGTCCGCGTATTCGGTCCCCTCGACCGTCATCAACAACGGCGTCGATACGCGTAAATACCGCCCGCTCCCGGACGGGGAATCGAAAGACGCGTGCAAGGAGAAATTCTCTCTCTCCGGCAAGAGGGTGATGCTGAGCATAGGGGGCATAGAGCCGAGGAAGAACACGCTAACGTCGCTGAGAGCGTTCTATGCGGCGAGGAAGCACTTTCACAGCAAAGGCGAAACGCTCGTGTGGGTGATAGGAGGCGGGGAGACGCTCTTTGACTACAGGTCTTACAGGGACGAGTTTTTCTCGGAGGCGGGGAGGCTCGGCCTCGTCACGGGGGAGGATATATTGATCCCGGGCAGCGTTTCCGAAGACTCGATCCCTGCCCTCTACAACGCGGCCGACGTCTTCGTATTCCCTTCCGTTAAAGAGGGCTGGGGGCTCGTCGTTCTCGAGGCGCTCGCTTCCGGCGTGCCCGTTATCGCTTCGGGCATAGAGCCCATGACCGAATATTTGAGGGACGGCCTGAATTCGCTCCTGGTTTCGCCCATGGACCATGAGGCTATAGCGTCACGTATAATAGAGCTCTCGGATGACGGGGAATTGACGACGAGGCTCGCGCGGAAGGGGAGGGAGACAGCGGAGGAGTACAGCTGGGAGAACGCGGCCCTGGGGCACGTCACTTTTTACAGCGGGATACTGAACGATGTATGGCGAGGTGAAATCGAGGCAGGCAGGGTGAAGAGATGGAGGTAAAGGCGTTCTGGAGGCGGAAGTACCAGGTGGACGTCAGGGCGCGGCAGTTCAGCGTGCTCACGGACGAGCCGCCCGATTTCAGCGGCGAGGACGCGGGCATGATGCCGACGGAGCTTTTCCTCGCGTCCGTAGCGTCCTGCTTCTGCATGGCTATCATATACGTGGCCACGAAGAGGCGGATCGAGGTGGACGATATGGAGGTGGACGTCGAGGGCGAGAAGGACGTGAAGAACTTCGTGTTCACGAAGCTCATCGTCAAGGTGAGGAGCACGGTCCCGGCCCGCACCCTCGAAGCGCTCATCGAAGAGGCGAGGAAATACTGTTTCGTGAGCAGGACGATCACAAACCGGTGCCCGATCGAATTCAGGGTCATATAGCGGGGGCCCGGAAAATCAAGGAGATACGCGTTGCCGGTATTATTCAGGATTAAAAAGAATTACTTTCAGGACGCGCTCCGCTTGATGCGGATATCGAAGACAGCGGGCGGAATGGACGGCGTGAAGAAGGCGACCGCCGTGATGGCGACCGAGAAAGCCAAGTTCGCGCTCGAGACGGCGGGGCTACTTACGCGGGAGATAAAGGACGCCTCGGGCGGAGACCTGGTGATCGCCGTAGAGGCGGCCTCGGAAGCCGCCGCCGAAAGGGCGCTCGACGCGATGGAGGAGATGATCTCGGCCGGCTCTTCCGCCGGAGGGAGCGAATCCCGGGACATATTCAACCGGGACATACGGGCCGTGAACATCGGTCTCGATATATTCAGGGACGCGCTCGAGGCCCAGGGCGTAAAGGTGGTGCAGGTGGATTGGGAGGTTCCAGCTGGAGGGGACGAAAAAATTATAGATATATTGAAGAAGATGTACTGAACCTCGCTGAATGCGGACGTTCGGGCACATGGAAAAGATGAGGCGTACGGAATGAGCATACGCGACCCTGAAAGGCTGAGAAAGACGCTCTCCGACCCCAAGCGCTTGGCGAGGGCGTTCAGCAGGCATACGTACGGCATGCTCGCGTGGGTCGACCTCTTCGGAGCGAAGCTGAAGACGATAAGGGACCTCGACGTGAAGCTCGTCGCTGCCGTGATAATCGCCGACAACGCGAAACACGCGAAGCTCTTCTCGGACAGGGCGCGGGAGCTGGGAGAGACTCCGGAGACTTACAAGCCCCCGCGCATAGGCCAGGAGATATACGACATACTCGAGTCCTACGACGATACGTTCGACGAGCTCGCCTATGCCTGGGGGTCGCTCGTGCATTTCTCCGCACTGCTCGACGTTTACCATTCTGTTGCGGACGGGAAGAGCCTGCGCGTTATAGAGGAGGTGCAGACGGACGTGAGGAGGCACCTTAAAGAACTCGAAGGATACTTCGCACGCAGCGCCGACAAGCCCGAAAAAAAGAAGAGGGCCGAGGAGATCAAATCGGTCGCAGACAGGATCTATGCCGACAGAGAAGACGTGGAGATAGAGTGGTATGCGTCGTAACGGGTCGCCCGGCTTTGAAGAGCTGCTGAAACCGCTTCCCCGGTATTCTCTCCGGAGCCTGTATTACGGCCTCGTCTCCCTGTTCCTCGGGACCGTGGGACAATTGTCGGACGGGATAAGGACGGGATGGAAATACGGGTTCGACTCCGGGGTGCTGATGAACTACGTGTACGACAACTCGCCCGGAGGGAAATTCTACATAGGCAGGAAGCTCGACGAAGCCTTCCTCAACCAGGTCACGTGCAGGGCGTGGAGGGCGGTCAAAGAGATACAGAAGAACATGATACTGAGCTACCTGTCGGAGCGGGACGGTAGGGACACGTTCATCGCGGACATGGCTTCGGGGGAAGCCGACTATCTCTTCGACGTGCTGAGACAGACAGGTCCCGGGGTGAGGGCGCTCCTCCGGGATATAAACGAGACGACGCTCGAGAGGAGCAGAAGGACGGCGAGCCGCCTCGGTGTCTCTCAGAGGGTTTCGTTCAAACGCGGGGACGCGCTCGACCCGGAGAGCCTTAGGGCGGCCCCGGAAAAACCGGACCTCGTTATAGAGGCGGGGCTTTACGGGATAATCCACGACGACGCCCTCGTGCGCGCGCACCTCGCGCAGCTCCGGGACATACTAAACCCGGACGCGCTGCTGTTCAACGTGCAGACGCAGAACCCCCAGATAGAGCTCATCGCGAGGGTCTTCAGGAACCAGGAAGGCGAGAGGTGCGTATGGCACCTCCGTCCGGTCGAGGATGTGATCGGCTGGGCGGAGGAGGCGGGGTTCAGGGAGCCCAGGGTCACGTACGACCCTTACCGCATATACGCGGTCGTGATGATGAGGAGCTGAGGGAGGCGGCGGGACCGGGACGGAAACCGAGAATGGGAAAGGAAAGGTTCATACTTGGATGGGAGGGGGGAGGCGGCCCGGAGTTCCTTCACGGTTTGTATTCCGGGAGGGTGAGGGCGGTCATGGAGAGCCCCCACGGGATGTGGAACTACATGTCCTACAGGGACGCGATCGGTATCCTCGGCCTGGACGCTGGGGAGATATACGAGGGCGGCCGCATAGACCTCGACCCCAGGACATGGGCGGATTTCGGATGGATGACCTGCTTCGCCGGGCCGCCTAAGAGCGCTGTCGAGGCGATGCGCGAGAATACTACGAGGGAGAACGTGAACCCCTATTCCCCCGACCTTATAAGCCCGCTCAGGGACGCGGCCGCCGGGATAAAGTTCCGCCGCCCGAGGGGAGAGTCCTTCGAGGTAATCGGGGTCGAGGGCAGCCAGGCGGCGATATCATACACGCTCGAGACCTTCATCGATCCCGGCGACGAGGTGATTATCACGGACCCCGGATATTTCCACTTCACCTCGTCGATACTGATGGCGGGCGGCGTGCCCGTGAGGATACCGCTCGGCGTGGAGAACGGCTTCCGCATGAATCCGGCCGAAGTCGAAGGGCGGATCACGCCGCTGACGAAGGCGATAATAGTCTGCGATCCGCTCAACCCTTTCGGCACGGTGCAGAAGAAGGAAGAGCTCCTCGCGCTCGCGGAAATAGCGGATGCTAAGGGGATAATCATAATAAACGACATAACGCACGGCACGCACAGGGTCGAGCCCCGCTCGCTTCACATTCCGATGAGCTCTCTTCACGGGGAGACGGGTACCGACCACGTGGTCTCCACGTTCAGCGTATCCCACGGATACGGCATGGCGGGCGTGAGGATCGGGTTCCTCGCCGGCCACCCGGACGTGATGAGGGCATGCCTCACGGCGAAGGTCGCGCTCACGAGGATAAACACGAACCTCATCGCACAGCACGGGGCGCTTGCCGCTATAAAAGACAAGGGCTATGTCGCGGAATCTGAAGAGATAATCAGGCGGAACTTCGGACTCGTAAAAAAAATAGTCTCTGAGAACCCCGGGGTGTCTGTCCCGGCCGGGCCCGAATACGGTTTCTCGATGGTGCTCGACGTCTCGGGCGCGGGCGTTACCGCTCAGGAGCTGACGGTCGCGCTCTTCAAGCGCAGGGTCGCGGTCTATCCGGGAGACGGCCTGGGCGACGTCGGGGCTACTGACTACATAAGGCTCAACATATCGAGGCCCGATACGTGGGCGTTCTCGCACCTGGCGGAATCGCTTCCCGAGGCGATCGCGGAAGCGCGCGCCGGCAATTACAGGGAGGGCGTCATAAAATTTTTCGAGAGCAGGCAGAGCGAGCGCGCGCGTGAAATAGTGCGGAGGATAAAGCGACAGGGATGAAAGTATCGGAAGACGTGCTCAGTCTCATCGGCGACACGCCTCTTGTCCGCGTGCGGAAGCTCGCCCGCGGTCTCGGGAGCGAGATCTGCGCGAAGCTCGAGTTCTATAACCCGAGCGGGAGCTTCAAGGACAGGGTGGCGAAGTATATAATCGACGACGCCGAGTCGAGGGGCCTCATAAAACCGGGAGACCTGATAGTCGAGGCCACGTCGGGCAACATGGGGGTCGCCTTCGCGCTCGTGGGCGCGGTCAGGGGCTACAGGTGCATCTTCACGCTACCCGAGACGATAAGCAAGGAGAAGATACTCGCGATAAGGCTATTCGGGGCAGAGGTCGTGCTCACGCCGAGGGGCCTCCCGCCTTCTGACGAGAGGAGCTGTTACAAGGTGGCGCAGAGGATTGCGCGGGAGAAGGGAGGGTTCTACGTGAACCAGTATTTCAACACGCTCAACCCCGAGGCGCATTACAGGACTACGGGGCCCGAGATATGGAGGGACACGGGAGGGGGCGTCGACGCCGTCGTCTGCGGCATCGGGACGGGGGGGACGATCACGGGCATAGGGAGGTATCTCAAGGAAATGAACGGGGAAGTGAGGGTCATAGGCGTCGAGCCGCGGGGCTCGGTGTTCAGGGACTATCTCGAAAAGGGGGCGCTCGTCGAGGCGGGCGAGTTCAGCATAGAGGGCATAGGGAAGAATTTCATTCCGGGCGTGATCGACTTCAATTACATAGACGACGTGATACAGGTAGACGAGAAGTCAGCGCTCGAGACCGTCGAAGCCCTCGTAAAAAGTGAGGGCATACTCGCGGGCGATTCTAGCGGCGCCGTGATGGCGGGCGCGATAGAGTACGCGCGGACAAACGGGAGAAAGGAGCGCATAGTCGTCATACTCCCCGATTCGGGCCTCAAGTATCTCTCCAAATTCACGGCGTTTCTCTGATATACTCATTTAACCGCGGGTTATCATCCATGGATAAAATAGACGGTGTTTCTATAGACGCTCTCGCGCGGGAATTCGGCTCGCCCCTTTTTGCAGCATCCGCTTCTACCATAATACGGAACTGCCGCGCGTTCAGGGCCGCTTTCTCCAAGGCATACCCGAAGGTCGAGGTCGCGTACTCCTACAAGGTGAACTCAGTCCCGGCCATCCTCGGCATAATACACGGCGAAGGCTTGTGGGCCGAAGCGGCGTCCGGTTTCGAGTACGAGCTTGCGCGGAGGCTGGGCGTGCCGGGGGACGCCGTAATCCTGAACGGGCCTTATAAGAAGAAGGAAGAGCTGAGGAAGGCGGTGAACGAGGGAGCGGTCATCAACGCCGACCATTTCGACGAGATAGAGGCGCTTGAGGAAATCGCGCGCGGAGAGGACCGCACGGTGGAAATAGGAATAAGGGTCAGCATGGAGACCGGCATTCATCAGCTCCCCGACAGGTTCGGCTTCAATATAGAATCGGGCGAGGCGATGCGTGCGGTAGAGCGCGCGTGCGCAGGCGGGCTCCTGCGAATCGCCGGGCTCCACGTCCATCTCACGAGCTACATAATCGAGCCACACGAAGAAGGGGGTGTGCCGGCAGCGCACATAAAGCATATTTGGCCCAAGGACCCGGACGCGTACAGGAAAGCCGCCGATGCTGTGACGCGCTTCTCGAAAGAGCTCGGGGAAAAATCCGGCGTCCGCATGAAGTACATCGACATGGGGGGCGGGTTCCCCGACGCGGGCACACTTCCGCCCTACGTCGAGGCGGTGACGGGCCCTATGCTCGCGGGCTTCGGCAAGGACGATCCGCCGTTACTGATACTCGAGCCGGGTAGGGCGATAGTGCGGGACGCAATACATTTGATAACGACCGTAGTTGCGGTGAAGGAGCTCGCGGGCGGAGTGAGAGCAGTTGTAGCGGATGCGGGAATAAACGTACTCCCCACTTCGTTCTGGAGATTCCAGGACATAGAGTGCGTTCGGGACAGGGGAGGGGAGTTGCGGGATACAACCGTCTACGGGCCGCTATGCCTCCAGACGGACATAATCGGAAAGTGCAGGCTCCCCGATCTCAAAGCCGGCGACAGGCTCGTCGTGAAAAACGTCGGAGCCTACAACGTCCCCCAGTCGGGCGCGTTCATATTCCCCCGCCCTCCGATCGTGATGATAGAGGGGGGCAAGGCGCATGTCGTGAGGAGGGGCGAGGCGATCGACGACGTGTTTCCGGAGTAAATATAGTCCTCGATGTATTCGCGCGGACACAGATGCATCTGCTTGTGTAACTGGTAAGGAGGGGAAAAGGTTGTTACGTGAGCAAAACCGCCCCTTCTCATTCACACATTATACGGCAGGGCGTTTTCCGGAGTCAACAAGCACGCTGCGGACCCGAGAAGGCTCGCGTCTCATTTCCCGCGCCGATTGGAAAACGGACGAATATGATGCTATCTTAGAAGCCTGAACGAGACAGCACCCCATGAAGCTCAAGAAAACCCTCGTCCTGGCCGCCTCCATTCTCATTTCTCTCATCGTTCTCGAAATCGGGCTCAGGGTCCTCTCCGCTACCCTCATATACTCGCCCAAGAGCACACAGGTCTACGACGATAGGCTTGGGAGGAGGATCGACCCTTCGCTCCCCGACATAGACGAGAACGGGTTCAGGAACCCCGAAGTCCCCGCGGATACGGGCGTAGTCGTTCTGGGTGATTCCCACACCTACGGCGTCAACGTGGTGTCGGGCGAATCGTGGCCTGCGCAGCTCGCCCGCATGTCCGGCCTCCCCGTTTACAACCTCGGCGTCGGAGGGTACGGCACTCTTCAGTATTATTATCTCCTCGACTCCGCGGTGAAACTCAGGCCCGAGCGCATTATAGTGGGGCTCTATCCCGCAAACGACCTGAGCGACGTATGCAAGCTCATCGACGAGTCCTCATACTGGCGGGAGTGGGCGCACACGCGGGGCTACGACGTCGGAATCTGCGCGGGTTCAACGAGCTTGCTCGGCCGTCTCAACCGGACGCTCTCCGGGCTGCACGTGTACTGGATGGCGGCTTCGGCGATAAAGCGCCTGAACGAGAGCACGGATTTCGGGGACGCGATAAGCATAGAGGATCAGAAAAACCCTACCATCATGAAATACGCGACCATCGATTCGCATAAAAAAAAGATGGATCTCTCGCGGGAGAAGATTTCACTGGGGCTCGCGGTGACCGAAGACGCGCTCCGCGAGATGAATGAAAAGGCCCGCGCGCTGGGCATAGAGTTCAGCGTCGTGCTCATACCGTCCAAGGAGATCGTGTTCTACGAATACCTTAGAAAGAACGGCTACGAGCCCTCCGACGATTACATCCAGCTCGTCGATAACGAAAAAAAGCTCGTCGCCGAGCTCTCGCGTTACATGGACCGGCAGGGGATCGAGTTCACGGACGCGCGCCCTTACGTCGAGAGGGAATTATACGGGCCCGGGCACGTCTATTCGACGACCGACGACGGCCATCCGCTCGAGGAGGGTTACGAGGCCTACGCCAGGGCCGCGTACGAGGGCATACTCACGGACGACCCCGGGGAGAAAGAGCGCCTCGGACTCGTCCGCTAGACCGGGGCCGCACGCCGCTTAGATAGCGGTTCACCGATGCAGTGATCTCACTTTATTCTTGCGCACCGTTAACCTCCTCTCCGTCCCTCAGGCTTATCTGCCCGAGCCTCGTGTAGTTGATGCTCTGCCCCAGAATCCTCACCGCTTCCTGGTCGGCGTGGAAACCCATCGAGTTCTCGGCCTCGATGAAGTCGAGGAGGAACTGCGCCTTCCGCTGGTAGTCGCGCGC
This sequence comes from Thermodesulfobacteriota bacterium, assembly GCA_040754335.1. NCBI lineage: Bacteria > Pseudomonadati > Thermodesulfobacteriota > Thermodesulfobacteriota bacterium. Next base: position 411,520 of record JBFMCV010000002.1, read on the forward strand.
TTGGGCGAGCTCCGCGTCAGTCGCCCCCGCCTCTCTCGCGGCCTTTATATCACCTATGAGCGAGACGAGCGCGTCCATGGCGGTGTTCCGCATCTCGAATGTCCGCTCTTGTATGGTCTCGACCCTCTGCCTGAGCTCCTCTTCGCTTGCCTTGTGGCATGTCTGGCACGCGTGGTTGATGTTAAGCACGGGGCTTCTCACGTGGTGGTCGCTCACCTTGAGCGCGCCCACGCGGGTGTAGGGCATGTGGCAGTCTGCGCACGCGACGCCGTTCCGCGCGTGTATGCCCTGGTTCCACATCTCGAACTCCGGGTGCTGCGCCTTGAGCACGGGCGCGCCCGTCTCGTCGTGCACCCAGTCCTTGTGCCCGACCTCGTCGTAGTATGCGAGCATGTCCTCGACCTTGAGCCCGTTCCGCCAGGGGTAGACGAGGCGCTTCTCCTCGCCCTTGAAATAGTATTCGTCGTGGCACTGGCCGCAGACGAAGCTCCGCATCTCCTGCCTTGTCGCGTCGCGGTTCACATCGTATTCGTCGATACCCTGTGAGGCTTTATATGCGCGCATGCCTTCCATGAAAGCGGGCCTCGTCACCCGTAATGCCATCGTGTCCGGGTCGTGGCAGTCGATGCAGGCGACCGGGTGCGTAGCGAGCTTCCGCGCCTCGAAGTAGGGCATGGAGTTTATCTTCTCGAACCCCTTTACCGGGTCGCCGTCCCCCGCTTCTCTATAAACGGCGGCCATAGACGCGTGGCAGTTGAGGCAGGTGCCAGGCTGCTTTGCGGCCTTCTGCCTCTCGGTGAACGTCTGGTCCTCCAGCATGTATGCGTGTCCCCTCTCCTCCCTGAAGTCCTTTGAAAACGCGTAGCCCGCCCACATGGTTCTGAGCCTCGGGTCCTCTTCGAGCCGTGACTGCGAGACGACCGAGCGGGGGTCCGCCTCCGTGGGCGTCCTCGGCACGGATTCGGAGCCCCCGAAGCGGGTGCGCTTCTGGTCCACCGTCTTCTTATACGCGTCGTACTGGAGAGGGAAGTTCTTCCCCCATACGGCGGGGTCGACCGTGCCTTCCGTAACCTCGACCACGCGGAAGAGCGGGTTCGCGGCTTCGCGCTTCCTTTCCATTATATTCACGAGGAGCGCTGTCACTCCGATCGACATGAGCGCGACCACTACAACTACCGGCGCTATCATGCGGGTGAGAAACCGTCTGGTCGATCGCGGGTTATTCGTCTCGGTCATCTTTCTTCTCCTCCTTTCGTGCTGTCTCTTTCTCGGGGACGCTCCCCACGCTGGCCAGCTCCATGTGCCCCTCTCCGGGGTGGCAGCGGATGCAGAGAAGCGGGGAGCCGCCTGCGGCGGGGTGGTCTATCTGCGCTACGAGGTCGCTGTGGCAGCTGCGGCACGCTTCCTCCGTGATGCGCCTGTTGCGCTCCGTTATCTGTATCGGCTCGTGGAAATCGTTAGTCGTGAAGGCGTAGGAATGAAGGAACCCGTTGAGCGCCTTGGTCGTGTACTTTCCTATAAAGTCATGCGGAGCGTGGCAGTCGTTGCACACAGCGACCTGCCTGTGGCTCGACTTCACCCAGCCGTCGTACTGCTCGTTCATGATGTGGCAGTTGGCGCATGCCCTGGGGTCGTTCGTGAGATACGACGCCCCGCGCGCATAGACGAACGTGAACGTCCCTACGCCTATAGTTATCCCCAGGAGCGATCCTACGACGAGGGCCGCGACCGTGTGTGAGCTTGTCAAAGCCATGCGCACATATATGGTGTTAAAAACGGGAAGGGAAGTCAACACGACTGTGTTATCGATTGTAAAATCTTCGTTCCGGTAATGTGCCCTGTCCTTCCCTGAGACGGGCGGCTGCGTAATGTTAAACCTGCGGCGGATATTGTGTAAACGGCGATTCGGCTATAGAATCTGCGTAGTCCATAATTTTATCGGAGGTGTTTCGATGAAGCGCAGAAGCATGGCAGGAATATTAGCGATGATGTTAATGCTCGTACCCGTATTCGTATCCGCGAGGAACGTGCTCGACGATACCCAGAACCCCGGTTATCTCTTCGTCATGAGCGCGGCGTCGGGGTCGCTCGAAGGGGAAAGGCTCACCATGAGCGGCGTGCCCAACGTCGTCTATTTCTCCGACCGCCCGAACAGGGTCGCGGGGCATATGAGCATAGAAAAGTTCATCGAGGTGTGGGACAAGGAGTCGGCGTCGATGAAGGCCGACCCGCCTAACGCCGTGCTCTCGGTCCTCGACCCGTCGGGCAGGGAGAACGCGGTCGTGGAGCTATTGTCCATATCGAAAGAAGGCGGGTCCGTGGTCTTCAGCATAAAGCGTCTCGACGGCGGCGCTCCGCTCAAGTTCGAGAGCTCTTCGCTGTTCATAGACCAGATTCCGGTAGGGACTCCGGTAGCGCTCCAGTCACGCGTCGCCGGGCGTCCGGTCGAGCGCCGCGAGGGCGAGCATTATAAGGAGGGGGAGAAGGAGGAGCCACACGCCCAGGCGCGGAGTCGCGAGTCCCCCCAGTATCGCGCCCCCGAGGAACCCCGCCCAAACGAGAGTGAGCATCAAGGCGCGGCGGAGGTGAGTGTCCCAGCCGCCTTCTCCGTCCTCTAGCGGCGCGCGCTTCGCTGCCAGCGCCAGGTGCATGCCTATCTGGCTCAGCGTGCCCGTGACGAACGTGATGTTCACGGCCTGCCTGCCCACGCGTGAGAGAGCCGTGTTCATCATTCCCATGGTGAAGCTCAGCATTGCGATGCCGGGGTAGATAATCGCGGAGGCGACGTGCGACGCTCCAATGTTGATCGCGAGGAGTGCGGCTGTGGTCAGGTAGAGGACGCGGCGCGACTCTCTTAAGGAAGAGCTCGTGAGCAGCGTACCCGCTATGACGCCCGCGACGAAGGAGATGATTGCTGCGGCAGCCGGGAGCGCGGCCGGGAACGTGTGCTCGCCGAGCCTTATGCCAGCGTGCGTGGTGTTGCCGCTCATGAACGATACGAACGTGCTGAAGGTCAGAAAGCCGTAGGCGTCCACGTACCCGGCTATGGCGGCCAGGCAGACGGCGAGCATCTCCCTCCTTTTTCTCGAAGATTCAGTCTGCGTCACTGCCGGGAAATTCTACAATTTCGGGGAGGGAAAGGGAAGGAGGGCGTGAATCCTTTTTGGTAAGTTGTAAAGCCCGGCGCTTACGTGCGGAAGTAATAAAGAAGGCATTAATTCAATGTGTCCGCCATCCGATCGTTATAAGGAATAGATTATTTAACAAACGCAGAACCCAATGATAATCTGTGTTTATACTAGCCGGGCTTTTCTTATAGTGCTTATTTTGCGGGAAAAACCATTATGCCGGAAACAGATAACCTTTCCGATAAATCGTATAAAGAAGCTATGGGAAGGTCCGATTTTCGTTTTTTGTTGTCGGACTTCAGGCCTCAAATCAGTATTTGTTCAGCCGGTGGTTTGCTGCTCGACGCTACGGGCTTGATTTCGGAAACAGCAGTCGAATTTGCGGCGGATAGTCGGGCCACCCGTTGTGACCTGTTTGTTGCGGTTAACCCCGGTCGGGAGATTCTCGAGGCGGCTTTCTCGGCTCTCGGGCCGGGGGGTAATCTCTACGCGGAATGGACTGTGGACCGGAGGTTTGAATCCAGGGTCATAACAGAAAGATTGAGCAGGATTGGATTCGATAGTATCTGCCTTTATCTGCCAAGGCCTGATCCGTCCAACTCCATACCTACAGCATGGATCCCGCTGGGAGTAACCGGGGCGATCGAGTTCCTTGTAAACGCAGGCCACTCACGGAATACCACAGCGAGATTCGCAAAAAGGATCGGTCGAACCATACGCAGGTTTTTTTGGAGATTAATACCCGGGTTGTTCTTAAAATACCCGTGGCTGTTGAGCTCGGGGTCGAATAGATTTACCGTTTGCTCGATTTGCTGTAAACCGGATGAGAACGTATCGGCAATGGGAGCCACGGAGACTCCCCTTAAAATCCTGAGAGATTATGCGCGCCTGGGCTTGGACGGCCGAGCTGAAGGACTTTCGGCCATGATGCTCGCCCGGGGCGCGGACAGCGTTGACAAGAATGTTTTATACATATACCGGGGCCGGGACAATAACCCCTCTGCAATCGTTAAAATATCCAAATCTGAAGATTCCGCCGACATGCTCCGTAACGAGAGCGAGGTGCTGCGGGCGATTAATGATAAGTTCAGAAAAATCCGGGGCGTCCCGAAGATCCTGTGCCGGAGCCTCGGAGGTGAAATTAATATTAGCATTCAGACAGTTGTCAGCGGAGTCGAGCTGTCTTCGCTTTTAAACGAGAGTAATTATCGTCAATATGCGGAAATGATTACCGGCTGGCTTGTGAATTTTGCCGAGAATACGAGAACCGAGCTGCCTGAGGACTGGCGCGCTAAAATGGTATTTTCCGTTTTGTCCGAACTCGATTCGCTTTTGGGCGGCGCTGTAAGCCCGGATTTCATGAGTAAAACCGTCAAGTCGCTGGAGGGTGTTGAAATACCCTGCCTTGTTTGCGAGCATAGAGATTTCGGGCCTCAGAATATCTATGTGAATGGGGAAAATCCGGGCGTAATCGATTGGGAGTTTAGCAGGCTGTCGGGCTTGCCTGCTCTCGATTTGATATTCTTTCTGACTCGCGCTTCTATGCAGATTCAAGGCGCGCCTAGATCAATCGCGATCAGAGAGTGTTACAGGCAAATGCTCGACGGCGATACTTTCACCGGGACTGTATTCCGTAATTGCATGGACACATATATGAACGGACTCGGAATTTCCCGGACACAGATTCATTCGCTCCGCCTTCTGACATGGATAGTTCATTATTACTGGAGAATGTTTTACGACAAGAAGTATCCGGACGGACCGGTTGACAGGGAAACCTCTCTAAGCCATTGGACGCTCGAGCTCTGGATGGAAGAATTGTCGAGGTGCGGGAATTAATCGTACCGGTCAACCCTCGACCTTGTAGGAGCGGCTTCCAGCCGCGACCGCTCCCTGCTCATAATTACTCACATTATCCCGTCCTGTCATTCCCGAGTGATTTTATCGGGAATCCACTTCTTTATCCCTTTCGATGCCCATTAGAATTTAAATCCCCCTTAATCCCCCTTTTTCAAAGGGGGAAAGTTTTTAGTTCCCTCCTTTGGCAAAGGAGGGATAGGGAGGATTTAGTTTTTCTAGTCCCCCCGAAAAAGCACAGGTTCGGCAACGGTTAGGTCTACCACACCCGCATCGACCCCAAATATTAAAAATCCCTTGACATGGTAAACGCCTATAATATAATTAACAGTGTTAAGTAAAATACCAACGTAAAGGGGATATTCGAATCATGGGAGTAAAAGAAAGGCGGGAGCGGGAAAAGCAGCAGGTGAGACAGGAGATCCTGGACGCGGCGCGGGACCTTTTTATCAAGGAAGGCTACGAGAACGTATCCATGCGCAAGATAGCAGAGAAGATCGAGTACTCGCCCACGACTATCTACATTTATTTCGACGACAAGGCGGACCTTGTCCGAAATCTGTGCGAAGAATCGTTCGTAAAGTTAGTGGAGATGTTCGAGACTCTGGGCGGAGACCTGAGCGACCCTGTCGCGGCATTGAAGAAATGCGGCCGGGCTTATATAGAATTCGGGCTCAGGTACCCGAACGACTACAAGGTGACGTTCATGCTCAGTCTCAGGCCCGACAAGGACCCGGCGGAATACCTGCGCGAGGGCTCTATGGGCATGCGTGCGTACGGGTATCTGAGAAAGATCGTCGAGGAATGCGTCGCGCAGGGGAAGTTCCCGGGCGCTGACGTGGAGACCGCCACACAGACTTTGTGGATGGTCGTTCACGGGGTGACATCGCTCCTCATAACGCACCCGAATTTCCCGTGGACGGATAAGGAGCGGCTGATCGACTTTACGCTCGAGAAGATAACGGACGGCCTGAAAGGCTGAATACGCGGCGCGGCTGAGTATATTCTCCGCCCTGCGTAAAACAATTCATTCCGCGAAAGCGGGGAGGAAACTCTGATGCAGTGTAACGCAAAATTCAATTTCGCATTCATGTGCGGCAGGGAAAACCCGAAGGGGGTCACGGCTCCCGATTATAAAGAGACGCCCGACGCGGAGCTTGCCGCGATATACTCGGAGGAAGGGGACGAGGACGCGTTCTCCGAGATCGTTGACCGCTACGCGGACAGGATCTACAAGACCGCTCTCAGGATATTGCACAACACCTCCGACGCCGAGGACGTCCTCCAGGAGGTGTTCCTTATACTTGCAACCAAGGCGGGCACGTTCAGGGGAGAGTCGAAATTCTCGACGTGGCTCTACATGATAGCCGTAAACGCGAGCTACATGCGCATAAGGGCGGATAAGAAGATACATACGAACGAAGTGAGCCTCGAGGACTATGCGCCTTACGACGAGACGGGCTCGCTCAGGGAAATAGTGGAAAAGGACTTTAGCCGGAGACCGGACGAGGAGCTCCTCGGCAGGGAGGGGTTGGCGATAATAATGAACGCCGTGAACGAGCTCCCGGACCCGTACAGGGTAGTTTTTCACCTTAGCCAGGAAGAGGGGCTCACGGCGGTCGAGACGGCGGAGGCCCTCGGAATATCCTTGAGCTCCGCCAAATCCAGGATACACAGAGCGAGGCTCTTCCTCAGAGACAGGCTCGCGGATTATTTTTACGAAATGGGGAGATGAGCCGGGTCTCGCAGCTGAGGGCCCTCTTGAGCATTGAAGGGGCATGGTGTGCGTGCGCATCCGTCCTTCGATCCTTCGGCAAGCTCAGGACAGGCTCGCAGATCAATATTGTCTTGGCTCTATTGGTTAGCGAATGCTGGGTAGCAACAGAGGAATCGTATGTGAGCGCAGATTCTGCGCCTCAGGACGAACGGCTAAGTGTTTATGAGCGGTCTAAGCGGAGGAGATTTGCTTCTGTCTTATGCCGTCGGGGAAAACCGCGCACCTAGTCGGCGACCGCGTCCCGGAATTGCGCCGTGTCCGTGTACTGCTGAAACTCGGTCACACGCCCGCCACGCAGTTTGTAGAAATGCGCGAACTGCGCCCGCACTTCTTTCCCGCTCTTACGGTGCGTGCCGGTATAGTAGCCTTCCGCGACAACCGCGTTTCCAGCATCGTGCACTGCTTCCGGCGAAACGGTGAAATCTTCCCAGTCTTCGGCTATCCGCTTGAAGCCTTCGAGCACCGCCTGCGGACCGACTTTGGGCTTCGCGCCGGTGTAGATAAAGTTCTCCGCCATACGCCACTCCACTTGCGGGTCGAGCGCGGCCATGACGGACGAGTAATCCCCGTTATTGAATGCCTCATATATGTTGTGGATAACACGGACGTTCTCTTTGGACATGATAACCTCCGTTGAAGATATTAAGATTGAGGGCCTGCACGCAACGGTTTACATGCTTGAATACGTTGCAGCGGCTAATAGCTGTTTTACCTCACATTACTTTTGGATGCAATTTGTATTCGGCTGGATGCAATGTTTAGCCGGCGAGAAACTCCCCCGCGTTGGTTCTTGTTCATGCTTCAAATTGCGTTCAGTAATTAAATGCGACGACTTTTTTGCATTCGCCGGAGCCCTCTTCATAGGTCCCGAGTAAGCTCCCGTGAAGAGCGAGGCTTTGACCGAGATAATTGTTCGCCATCGTCACGCGGCGGACGCTTTGATCGATCAATTCCTGTATATCGTTCCCCTTCCGCTCGTATTTGCCGAGGTACGTCCCGACTGCAATCCGTACGAGGTCGGCGCCTTGTCTGTAGGAATCCACCGATTTGAGGAATACGTCGTGAGCTTCGCGCATGCTCGCTGGGACGTCCGTGGATTCAAGCTCATTCTTCATCTCGTCGAGAGACGCGATGACAGCTATGCTTGCCGGAAAGATATCTTCATAATTTTCGGAAAGCAGAATTTCGCCGAACTTGTCGGTTATCTTTCTCAGGTAGATATAACCATTGATAATTTCACAGCGATACTGCTGGACGATAAACGAGTGTTCTCCCGGTCCGGGCTCGGGGCTATGGACCGCCGCGGGGAAAAGCGTGACTGCGAATAAGATGCTTATTAATGTTTTCGTCATTTCAATCCACTCAATATATGCCGTATTCCCCGTTGCGGTATTACTATTGACAGCTATTTTACAAGCAATTTCTATGCCACTGCGAACGCTAATAAAAACGGTAAGTCACATATGCATCCGATTTCGAATGTCAGATGTTAAGACAGAAAACAATTGCTTTAGCTTAAGACATTCCGTTCATATCGACCTGAGTCAGAGGAGTCCGGGTTCAAATTGCGGGGACGGTTTCAGCTCCACTTTGCTGTCGAGATGCAACCGGACCTCCGACACGTCCGGGGGAATATTTTCTCCACCGCTCTCGCCCTCGCACTCCGCGCTCAATCTTATCCTTTGAGGATTTATTCCCTGTCTGATCAGGAAGCCTCTCGCGGCTTCCGCCCTTTTCTGTCCCAGATCGTGATTCGAACTGTATTCGTTGCTGTTGCAGTAACCCACTATCTCGACGTCGATGCCGGGGTTCATTGCAAGGGTCTCTGAGTTCTCCCCGAGCGCGGGCTTGGCGTCTTCTCTTAGGATGAATTGACCCTGGTCAAAAAATATATCTCTCGGAGGCAATTCCGGCTGCTGCTGTGCACGGGACTGTGGAGTAAAAACCAGAACCGGTACAATGGACGAAAGACCTGATATCGTTCTCATTGCATTCACCCCATTATTTCAATTACTGCCCACTCTTTATAATTATAGATACTTTTAGACCTTCGAGGGATTCTTTTGTTATTTATATTAAAAGATGATTTCGGGAGACGGGCCGGGCTATTCTACCGGGCCCGGGTGACATGGATTGTGTACACCCTTTGATCCTTTGGCCGAGCGGGCAATAAGTGCCCGTCCCGCTATTGATGAACACGGCAATTTCGGTAAACTAATCTACTCTTTGAACAAATACGCGCCCGTAGCTCAATTGGATAGAGCGTTGGACTACGGATCCAAAGGCTGGGGGTTCAACTCCCTCCGGGCGCGCTCTTCATTCCCGAAGCACTGTTACAATATAGCCATTTCCCAGCAGTGACCAATTCCTCTCTCGCTCGGAATTGTCCCTCCGGGCGCGCTCTTCATTCCCGAAGCACTGTTACTATGCAGCCGTTTTCCATCTACGACCGGTTCCCCTTATTCATCGGAACTGTCCCTCCGGGCGCACGTGAAATTCCCGGAAACTCGTATATGATATTTTCCCGCTATGGAAAAACTCGAAGAGATGCTCGACAGGGAAGTCGGGGAATACCTGGAGAGGGTGGAAAGGATGGACGAGGTTAAGGCGCTCCTCTCGGGGGAGATATCTCGCGAGGACTACGTCAGGTTCCTCAAGACCTTCTACGTTATCGAGTACATAAGCCGGGAGGCGGTGCTGAGGGCAGCAAAAAATACGGAAGAAACTAACCCGTACCTCGCATCGAGGTTCCTCGTATGCGCGCGGGGAGAGGCGGGGCACGCGGAGATCGCGCTCGAGGACCTGGCGGGAATGGGAATCAATGGAGTGGACATGTCGACATCGCCCGCCGCGCTGGAATATGACGAATTCCTCCAGCACGAGGCCGGGAAATTCCCGCTCGGCGTGCTGGGGCATTCATACTTATTCGAGAACGCGTCCGGGATAATGTTCCCCAAACACAAAAAACTGCCTTATCCGTCCAGGTTCATCGAGGTTCACGCGAAGGAAGATCCCGGCCACTCGGTCGCGATAAAGAAGACCGTGAGGAAGATAGAGCCCGAGCTCACGGGTAAACAGAAGGAAAAGATCGTGAGGTTCGCGAGGGAGAGCGGTGATTACCTGCTCAGGGTTTTCGGGAGTATAGGGGGATGAGCTACTTCTGGCTCTTTGTGATATGGTCAACATTCCACCCCCATCCTGACCTTGATTTGGTTTAGCAGCATTGAGCCCGAAGTTGATTGGCTGCAACGCCTTTGTTGCAGATCCGACCGGTTCTTGTTATTTTGACTTCTGGAACAATGGAGCGATGAGTGAATAAGATTCGTGCACTCAACCAACAGAGACCAATTCCTCACTTGTTCGGAATTGTTGCTCGGAACCGTCCCTCAAGGGGGAAGGAATTACAGAACAAAGAGTGATTCGGATTTCACCTTCGCTCGGGGGCGTTCTGCCGGGTAACTATACCTGCGGCGATGCAGTGCTTGCAGAATACGTCCACGCGGGACATGCACGTGCATTTCCACCCGAGTCTCTGACCCGACAAGAACAGTGTAACCGTCCTCTTCACCCCGCCGGGCGGCGTCACCTCCGCCACCACCTTCACGGGCCCGAATTCGACGAGCTCGACGCCTCCGCTCTCCGCGATTTCCTGACCCAGGCGGAAGTTGGAGCTCGACGAGAGTTTCAGGAGGGAATCTTCATCGGTCAGATCGGCGACTGAAGGCATTGCAGCGCTCCATAATCAACACTATGGATTAGTTTACTGTTCAGCCATCTCTTTTATCTTGGGCAGCACCATATCCCACCCGGCCTCGGCGCTCATGAAACGGTTCTCGCCGTCGGCCATCCCCGCGAAATCCCCCTGCGTTACGGATAGGGTAGTGGAGCCGTTGCCGGGCGTGAGCACTATCGTCACGGTCGAGTAGTTGGCGGGTATGTCGTCCAGGCCCGCGTTCGGGTCGAAGACCGTGAACTCGAACAGCCACTCCTTCTCGAGCCTGACGAGATTGCCCTTTACGTAAACGATCCCGTCGGCGGCCCCCTTCCAGATCAGGGGGCTCCCCGGTGTCCAGTCGGAGATGACCTCGCATCCGAACATGTACTTCTTCGTATGCTCGGGGTCGGTGAGGACCTCCCAGACCCTCGACGCCGGGGCTTTGATTTCGAGTGACCTTTTTACGATGAGCTCGTACGCCATGAGCGTGTCCCGCGGCAGAGCGAATTGCCTGTATGAAAGTTATACACTCCGGGGGAGGAAGAGGCAACAGGAATCTGCGGGGGGACTACAGTTTGCAATGATTTCAGATTATCTGTCATTGCGAGGAGCGACTTGTCCGGCGTAGCCTATGGCGAAGCCGGAAGCGACGCGGCAATCTCATGATTAAAGGCAGATCGCCACGGTCGATTCTTTCCCTCGCGATCGCAGACAGATCATATGCCCTTCGACAAGCTCAGGGCGAACGGGCAGCGAGTTGTCCCGGACATACGGGAGTATTGTGAGTGATGAGTATATGGTCAGAATCGTATATGAACACACATTGTGTGCTGGCGGAGAGGGAGGGATTTGAACCCTCGAAGGGGGTTTAAGCCCCCTTACTCGCTTAGCAGGCGAGCGCCTTCGACCTCTCGGCCACCTCTCCGTACGGGTCTCTAAACAGGTAATTCCGCAGCTTTATTGAGAACATATAAAGTAACCAAAGGGGGTGGTAGTGTCAACGAAAGGGGAGGGGGGGTGGCCTGATGTGTCATCGCGAGGGAGAGAATCGGCCGTGGCGATCTGTTATTACTATTGTTGAGAAGATATGGATTCCCGATTTGTTTTGGCTTGTGCTGCAAGATATTGGGAGAATGAAGTATATTTGCAATCAGCCCGGGGCGACCGATTGCAGATTTGTATTGATATGCATCTTGTCAAGTATAATAACGCATTAGTAATAAGCCGGCGGCGACCAGTTTGTTTTGGCTTCAATAGAGCATCTCAACCTATAACCGTCCATGTATTCAGCCGGAAGAGACCGGATTCTCACTCGCTCGAATCCATTGCTTGCTCGGAACTGTTGCATGCAATCGTTACTCGAGAATGACAGAAAGGAAAAAGACGAGATTGCCACGCTGCGCTCGCAAAGACAAACAAAAATAGGCCCTGAGACAAGCCCCCCATCACGAACGGGTTGGACTTCTCTGCCAGTTAGCCGCTGATGTCACATGAGAATCATCTATAAGCACACATTGTGTGCAAAAAAGGGAGCGCCAGGGATCGAGTTCTTCGCAGAATCAATACCTGGCGCTCTAAGGGGGGGGTATGGGGTTATGTCGTTATTAGTGCCGTATCGCCTGTTTCTCCAGTCAGGGTCTTACGGCCCTGATGTCGGCAGCCCGTAAAGAAGTCAAGCTGCCGACATCAGGAGGCTTGCCTGATCTCAAAAAAGGCCGATGTGCTCCCCGGTTCCGAAACCAGAACACCGTCCTGCTTGAGCCCTTCGAGGTGGAGGCGTACCGAGTCGAGCATGAGCTCCTTCGTCTCCTCAAGCGTATCTCCGACGGCGACGCAGCCGGGGAGGTCCGGACAGTAAGCCGAATAACAGTCGTTCGACTGCTCGATGGTGATCTCATAATGTTCCTTATGTATTACTTCCTGCGAATCGAAGCAGTGCTTGAGAGAGTAATAAAGCGCGCCTTCCGGGAGCTCCTTGTCCATCTTGCAGTTGATGGTGAGCCTCGACTTCTTGCTCCTGAGCTTGAACTGACGATGACTTCCGCAAATCCTCACGAGATACCATCCGTTGTTCTCCACCAGAAACTTTATCACCTCTCTCACTTTCATGATCTCCATCCTCTCACAGGGTATTTTTTGAAGCGATTTCTGCTATCCGTCCTTCCTGTACATCAGCACGTTTTCGAACTCCTTGCCCGTCATGTGGTTGTCGAGGTACTCGGCGATTGCGTCCTCGATGATCCTGGACTGGCTTTTTCTGGAGACGAAGGAGAAGAGCCTCAGCTTCTCGTAAAGGAGAGCCGGGATGTAGAGGGAGCCTCTGTGCATCTTCTCTGGATTTGCCCGCTGCTGAATGGTTGCCGCCGTCATGGTCTCATTATTACATCATTACGTAATGATGTCAATATGGTATTTTGTTAAGCTGAAAAAATATTTCGAGGCCCGGATGATATCGTGTGATCGCAGCAGGTTAGGACGGGCGAGGAGGGCATGGCAGGACGCGCCGAGGGGCTGATTTCGGGGGACATTCGGGACGGGAATTGGGGGAGCGCGCTGGCGTTTGTTTGATGCACACGCAATGGCTCAATATTATCGCGGCTGGCCTGTCCCGGGCTTGACCCGGGAACTTGCTCCTACGGGGTTCACGACTAATTTTGTAGGAGCGGCTTCCAGCCGCGACTCCTTAATTTCCTTACCTCTTCGTGGGGGAGGGAGCTAAAAATAAGAGCGAACGGGATTAATTGGTCAGGCAGAGGAGTTGTTGGAAGGTATGTACCACGAGCGCAGGTTCTGCGCCTACAGCCACCTTCGGACGCGGCTCTTGTATTCCGTATACTGCGCGCCGAACTTTTCTTCGAGGTACAGCTCCTCCCTCTCGATGACTCCCTTCCTCATGACCGTGATGAACAGAGGTATAAGTATCATTATCCACAGGTTATTGAGGAGTATGGATATCGCGATGAGAAAAATTACGAGCGACACGTACATCGGGTTCCGCGTGAAGGAGTATATACCGCCCGTAACGATTGCTGTCACGGGCTTCCTCACGTCGACGTTCGTGCCCGCGCGCTTCATCATGAAGAACGCGGATGACGTTATGATTACGGAGAGTACTAAGAGAGCTGCGCCTGTTATGTATCTCGCGTTCCCTTCGATGAACCGGAGCGGGTATATGAGGCCCGCGGCCGTGCCCGCAGCGATGATTATGAGCACGATGAGCGGTGGCGGCGCGATCACGCGGGGGTGGTCGTCATAGGGGCTCGTCATGCGGCTCTCCTCCGGGCCCGTCGGGCGGCTCTTCCCAGTCAGGAGGGGGCGGAGGAGGAGGGGGTCCGTCGAACCTCTCCATATGGAATTTTTCGCCGTGGACGTCGTTCTTGCCTCCGTGGAACCCTTCCATGAAGAACCGCGGGAAAGGCGGTCCGGGTCCGCGCCTGATTATGTCGGCTATGGCCTTCCTCTCCTCCCGGGTCAGGTCGGACGCTATCTTCTTCGTCTCGTCGGCGATCTCGTCCGTGAGCTCGCCCATGAGCGCGTGGAGCTCGGTGACCTTCCTGTCGAAGAGCGCGGGGTCGAACTCGGGGGCGGAGAATACGTCAATGACCTCGTCCCTTTTTTTCTTTATCTTCTTCCTCGTTTCGAGCGACTCTTTTCTCAGGTCTTTTATCGTTTCCATGACCTTCTCGCGTTTTTCGGGCGGAAGCTCCTTCATGAAATGGAACGCTCGCTTGCCTTTCTCCATGTGCCAGAAGAACGTATGCGAGAGAGTCCCTATGAGTATGCCGATAAGCAGCACGTTAAGTAACACCGACAAAGCGAGGAATATTTTCAGCCCCTTACTCATAGTATTCCTCCCCGTAGTAGAGCATCTCGGAGTAAAGCGAATTGTCCGTATCCTGCTCCGCGTAGTTGGCGTAGAGGTAACCGGCCGCCATACCGATAATCAGAAGGAGCGGGAGCGCGATCGCGGGCCGGGGGAAGGGTATTGCGGAGAATATCGCGCCGAGGATTCCGAAGACGGAATTCCCCGCAGGTTCGGGCCTCTTTCTTTCGACTGCCGCGCTTATGATCCTCGCTTCGAGTCCGGGCGAGGGCTCTTCGAACCCCCTATCCATGAGGGATTCCTCGAAGCGCCTCTCCTCTTCGAGCGCTTCTCTCAGCTCCGCGGAGCCTGCGCATGCCTTCCCGGCTTCTTCCCTGATTTCCCCGGGCCATCTGCCGATGTCCCCTCCGTATAATTCCAGATAACGCATGAATTCTTTCCTATCCATCCTTGTTCTCCTCCCTCCTGTTATCTCCTGCGAGCCTCTGCCTGAGAGACGCTTTCGCGCGCATGAGGAGCGACTCGAGCGCCTTCACGCTCACTCCCATTATCTCGGCAGCCTCCCTGTTGCTCACCCCCTCGTAGAAACAGAGCGCGAGGGCGGTCTGCTGCGATTCGGGAAGCTCGCCTATGCACGCGTCTATGTCGTCCTTTCTCCTTTTCATTTCGATCGCCTCTTCCGCCCCGCGCCCCTCGTCCGGAGGGTCGAACCCGTCTTCGAGCGGGAGCGGCTTCTGCTTCCTCTTACGGTCTATGCACGCGTTCGCCACTACTCTGTAGAACCACGTCGTGAACTTCGTCTGCCTCTCGCCGTCCCATTTCCCCGGGTTCGTCCACAGCGTGAGGAACGCCTCCTGCACTGTGTCCTCGGCCTCTTCCCTGCTCGAAAGCATACTGTAGGCCAGGCTGTAGAACTTCTTCGTGTGACGCATTACGAGCATCGAGAACGCATCCCTGTCCCCGTTCCTTATCCGCCCCATGAGCTCTTCGTCTGTGAACCCCTCGGTCTCTATGGCCATTTTCCCGATCGGAAGAGTGACGGTCGTATCCATCTGGTCCCTTAAAATATTAAAACCTGCGCGGGCGGAATAGTAAAGCTTCTACCCCGCCCGCCGGTCTGAGAGGATGATTATGTGCCTTGCGCCTTTATTTCTTCCAATGGTGGCGTCCGCCGGGGCCTAGCTCCGCAAGTATCTCCCTTTCGTCCTGCGTGAGCTGGGGGGCGAGCTCCGCTATCGCGTTCGAGAAAGACGTGAAGCCCTGGGCCATGAGCGTCTGGAGCTTCTCGGAGTTCTCCTTGAAAGCCTCCGCGTCGAACTCCTCGGCCGTGAGTATCTCTTTCAGCTTGTCGTGTGTCGCCTCTATCTCGTCCCTGAGCCCTTCGTTCTCTTCCTTTACCGCGCTGAGGGTGCTGATGATGAGCTGCTGCTTGTCTTGGGGGAGCTTCGAGAAGGCCTCGAGCCTTTCTATCCCGAAGGGTCCGCCGTGGGGCATGGCGATCGCTGCGGCCGCCCCCGTCATAAACAGCCCTAGTACTGCCGTAAGTACCAAATTCCTTTTCATTTATTTACTACCTCCTGTGTGATTTTCGGGTTCAAGCATGCTTCGTATGTATATACGCGCGAGAGGGGGTAAACCCTTCGGCGGGGGATTTGTTGTGGGGCGACAGGCCGTGCTCCCGGCAATGACAACTATTTGTAGGAGCGGCTTCCAGCCGCGATTCCTTGATTTCCTTCCCCCTTGAGGGATGGTTCTGAGCCTGCGTAAGAACCGGACGCCATGGGCGGAATGCAATGAAGCAAATGTTCCTGGGATATTAATTGGTTAACCCAAAATATTAAGGATCTCATCTTTTCCATGAGATTGCCGCGCTACGCTACCGGCTTCGCCAAAATGGCTACGCCGGGATAAATCGCTTCGCTCGCAATGACATTAGGGTGATGAGATCGCCGCGGCCGCGGGTTAATAAAATAAATCCCGTTGACTTGACCTGACTCCGAACATATATTTCGGGAAAGAGCGAAGGGGTTATTCCGTATTACGTCCTAAGGCAAGATAAATTCCATATAAGCGGGCGGAAGTCCGCTGAGGAGAGAAGCATGAAACCAGTCGTTGAATCGAACAAGCTCGCGCGCGCCGAAGTATGGGGCGAAGACGACCCTGCAGTCCACTGGGCGGGCGCATTCGCCGTCTATGGAGGGCACGGCACGACGCAGTCATCGACGATAGTGTACGAGATCGAGCCGGGCCACAGGCTCGGATGGCATACGGACGCTACGGAAGAGACCCAGTACATAATCGCCGGAAGCGGCAAGCTCTTTCTGGAGGACGGCTCCACATACCCGGTGGGTCCGGGCAGCGTCTTCGTTCTCCCTACGGGCGTAAAGCACGACCTCGCCAACGCAGGCAAGGAAACGCTCCGGGCGGTGGCTTTCTTCGCGGCCGCTATGTTCACGCAGAACTTCGACAACGTGATGATGCCGCCCAAGTCCCACATACTCGGCACGCCTAACCGCAACGGCTGATTGTACATAGCGCGTCTCCTGCCGTTGCCGTGAGCTGAAAGGGCCTCCCGGATTGCCGTGTCCTGCTCGGTAGGATAATATTTTTCCGGCTTCGGGAGAGACGACAATGCCAAAACCGCTGCTGGTAATCGGGAACAAGAACTATTCGAGCTGGTCGATGAGGCCATGGCTCGCGCTCAAGCATCTCGGGATCGAATTCGACGAGGTGCGGATACCGCTATACATCGAGGGCTCGAGGGAGAAGATTCTCAAGTATTCACCCGCGGGGAAGGTGCCCGTCTATATCGAGGACGGTCTCACTGTCTGGGATTCGCTCTCCATACTCGAATATCTTGCCGAAAAGCATCCCTCGCTCTGGCCTGCGGACGCGAAAGCCAGGGCGCTCGCGCGCTCCATATGCGCCGAGATGCACTCCGGGTTCGCGGCATTGAGAAATACGCTCCCCATGAACGCGAGGGCAGGGGACAGGTGGGTGGAGCTCGGAGGGGACGCCGTAGGAGACGTCGAGAGGATACTCGAGATATGGGAGACCTGCAGGAGCGTATATGGAAAAGGCGGTCCCTGGCTCTTCGGACACTTCACGGCGGCTGACGCGATGTACGCCCCTGTCGCGCTCAGGTTCGATACCTACGGCATAGAGGCGGGCGGACATTCGAGGAGCTACATCGAGACCGTGCTTACGGACGGGCACGTCCGCGAATGGATCCGCGCCGCCGTGGATGAGGAAGAGGTCATAGAAATGTTCGAGAAGGGAGTTGTCTGACGCCGCCTGAGGGGGAAATTTTTTTCTGTATGCAAAGACAGGGACTGGAGCAATGAGTTCACACGGCATAGGCTGAAGGAATAATAATTTCCTCCTTAGAAAAGGGGAACAATTCTGAGCGAGTGAGGAATTGGTCGGTGTTGGCTAAAAGCGAATAAGCATCTTCGCCAAAGTGACCCACTCGGTTGAACCAAAACAGGGGGATTTAAAAATGAGATGCTGAATAGATCCTGAAACAAGTTCAGGACATGGTTCAGGATGACGGATAAAAAAATAAACTGCGGGCAAACCCTCTCGCCTCCTTTAGAGGGAGAGGGAGTTTGAAGATAAGACAGACTGGCGCCGCGCCGCACTTTATTCCGCGCGAGTAATCCCCTATACTAATGGGACGAACTGAAATCGCGAGACGGCCTGTACTGAACCATGTCCCGGACTCCGATCCGGGATTGTTTCAGGATCGTGGTCGCGGCAATTTTCACGAGATTGCCGCGCCCCCTACGCTAATCCCCCGACGGCTCAAAGCCTTTGGGCGACGTGCCGAGCTTCGGGGGCTCGCAATGACAGGAAAAAAAGACATCGACGGAGGCTCCCATGGGCGCACGCAAGCAAACGTATTTACTGAAGGCCGGGGAAATTAAAAAGATGCAGAAGAAGTTCTCTCACCCCTGGAACCCTAAATCGGAGCTGATCGGCGCGAGGCTCGCCGCGAAGACCGGGCTCAAGAGGACGGGCGTCAACATCGCAACGATACCGCCCGGCAAGGAGTCGTTCGTCTACCACTCGCACCAGTTCGAGGAGGAGTGGATCTACATACTGTCAGGCAGCGGCGTCGCCGAGATAAACGGGAAGGAGTACAAGGTGGGGCCCGGGGACTTCATGGGGTTCCCCACGCCCGGGGTCGCGCACAACATGCGGAACGACGGGAAGGCCGACCTCGTCTACCTCGTCGGGGGGGAGAGCAGCGAGCACGAGATGATCGAGTACCCGAAGCTCGGAAGGAAGCTCATAAGGACCGAGGAAAAGGTCGAGGTGCTCAAGGTCTCCGACCTCAAGGACTTCAAGTTCTGGGAGTGAGTGGGGACTCTTCGCAGCCAGCGATGATTCGCCGTGCGGATGGATCAGGCGTCCGCCTCAGATTTCTTCTTTCTGAATGAAGATTCCTTTGTCCACTTTCGCGAAGAAATCTTGATAGAATTTCTCCTCTTCAATTTGGGCGACTTCTATAACCTCTCCCTTATTATTAAGAGCTTTTGCTTGAAAGTTGACGCGGACTTTTACCTTATCGCCGAATCCACTGACATTCGCGGTGGATTCAATGATCATGTTTTTCTTCCATCTGGCGTTGGCGCCGAAAGCCAAAACTGAGAAGAAAGCTTCCCAGCCGCTTTCTATATCGACCTCCTTGCTTGCACTTATAATCCCGAGATCGACTTCCGCATCTTTGATTATGTATCCATCGTCCTGCAGGACATTGGCGACGGCTTTCATCACCATTAACGGGTCTTTTACTTCATACGTCCGCGTCTGATACTCGCGTATTTGAAGCTGCGTTTTCTCCGGTTCAACATTTGTGGCGGGAGCGCAGGAAAGCATAAATGCGAACAAAAGCGATAGCAGTGCCAATGTGTATTTCATAATATCCCCCTTTTTACTGACAAAATTCAAAATACTAAAACTATTTAAAACTTACTCGCGTGATAAGAGAACGATTCGACCAGACCTTTGCTGTCATATTTGATAATGACAGTTAGTGTCTTCTGTGTAGAGCTAACGGCTCCCGCTTCCCTGCCGTATCCGCCGAAGAGGTTTATTATCAGCCCTGTTCCTCCAGCGTCCTTCGAATAAGACACCTCGGATGCTATCTTGTCGTACACCCACGTCTCCTTTCCCGCGCTGTCTTTCGTTACTATATTTGGAGAGCCCAGTGCCTGGGCTACGTCAGCCCCTGACATTCCGACGCGAATTTCCCTCTGCACGACACCAACTGTCATCTCCTGTTCCTGCGTCGAGGGCAGGCTTGCCTGATGCTCAGCCGCAGTCATGCACCCAACAATTGTCGGAATCAGAAATAAAGACAATAATGATATTTTCTTTGCCATTTGCATATCCTCATACTGGTAGGTTTTAGCCGCCGGAAAAATATTAAATGTAATCGTGAATTCTTTTATAGATATAAAGTATATTAAGCAATAATGACAGTAATCTGTCCGCTGATTGAATGCAAGTATTGAATCGGAATAAGTCTAAAGTATTAAAAATTTATGAATCTTAAGACTTTAGGCTCGTCGGTTAGCGAGGAAGAAATCTGGATTCTGTAGAATTAAGCCCGCGAGCTACTGCACGGGATGGTGCGGCACGCCTGACAGGATTTCGTTGACCCGGTCTTTGAACTTCTCTATCTTGAAAGGCTTGATGAGATAGGGGTTGCCGACCCTGTCGAGGAATTCAGCCGTCTTCCGGCTCGGGTCGCCGGTTATGAATATTACCCTGCCGGTCAGCTCCGGATAGGATTTCCGGAGCTCTTCGAAAAACTCGACCCCGTTCATGTCGGGCATCCTGATGTCGCAGACGATGAGATCATAAGAGCCGAGGTCGCGGCCCCGTATGGCCTCTTTCCCGTTAGATGCAATTTCGACGGCGTGACCCAGCTCTTCGAGGACCGTTTTCAGGAGGCTTATCACGACCACTTCGTCTTCCACTATGAGGACCCGAATTTTTCTCAGCTCCTTCAAATCGTTCCGGGCCTCGTATTTTTCGGCGTCCGGGGCGCCCGCTCCGGGCGTAAGCAGAGGCAGCTCGACTACGAATGTAGCTCCTTCCCCTCCGCCCTCGCGTATGTATATGTCTCCCCCGTGCTCCTTTACTATGCCGTAACTCACCGACAGGCCGAGCCCCGTTCCCTCCCCCGGCTCCTTTGTCGTGAAGAACGGGTCGAACACCTTTCCCCTGATTTCATCCGGGATGCCCGGCCCGTCGTCGGAGACGGTTATCTCGATAGCGCCGCCGCTCCCGAGCCCGGACGTTATCTCTATCCTCCCGCTCCCGCGCGCGCCGACGATCGCCTGCTCGGCGTTGAGAAGCAGGTTCATGAGCACCTGCTGTATCTGGTTGGGGTCCACCATAGTCTTGGGCAGCCCGGGGTCGAGCTTCTTTACGATCTCGACGTTCCCCAGCCTGTACTGGTATTCCCTGAATTCGAGCGCCTGCTCGATGAGACCGTTTATGTCCTCGTAGCTCCTGACGGGCAGGGATTTTCTCGAGAACGAGAGCAGCTTGTCGATGATCCTCACGACACGCTGCGCGGAGTTGTAGATGACCTCAAGCGCGTGCCGCTCCTGCTCGTCATGGCCGTCTTTCTCAAGCAGCCTCCGCGAATACCCGACTATCGGCGTAAGCGGATTATTTATCTCGTGCGCGATGCTCGAGATCAGCCTCCCTATGGAAGCCATCTTCTCCGACTGGATCAACTGCTCCTGCGCGATCTCTATCTCCCTCATCATTTTCGCCTTCGCGACGGCGACCGCTATCTGGTCGCCGAGCGTCGTCAGGAACCTTATTTCCTTTTCCGTGAATTTGCGCTCCTTTACGCTGAAAAACCAGAGGACGCCTATTACTTTCTCTTTAATGAATATCGGAATGCCCAATGCGCTGTGTTCGCCGAGCTCCCTTCCCGCGGGACCCATTGTCATGTCATTCTGAGCGTTTTCGATGTTGATCATCGAAGCGGTCTCGATCACCCTCCAGGTGTTTCCTTTCGGATGGGGTATCCTGCCCGCCTTCCGCACATACGTCTCAGGCACGTTCCTCTCTGCCTGGAGCACCGCTTCCTTTTTCTCTTCGTCCACGAGGTATATCATAGCCATGTCCACGATTTCCGTACCGACTACCATGTCGAGCGCGACTTTGTATACTTCGTCGAGGTCGAGGAACCTGTGGACGGCCTGCATGAGATTGTTGAGCACTGACAATTCCGCTTCCGTCTGCATCCTTTCGGTTATGTCGACGACGGTCGCAAGCACGTAAGGCTCGTTCCCTTCGAGGCCTTTTATCAGCGATACGTTCAAAAGTCCGTGCACTATCTGCCCGTTTTTATGGAAGTACCTCTTTTCCATCTGGTAATCCCCGATCCTGCCTTCATTCAGCTCACGGAAAAGGGCCCAGTCCTTGGAAGCGTCTTCAGGGTGAGTGAATTCGGTAAACACCATCGATTTTATTTCTTCTTCCGAGTAGCCGAGCATATTGCCGAGCGCCGGGTTGATCGTTTTGGGGCGGCCGTCCGGATCAACGAGCGCTATTCCTATTGCGGCTCTATCGAATATCGCGCGGAAGAGCGCTTCGCTCCGGGCGAGAGCGGTTTGTGCTTCTCTCCGATCGGTAATGTCCCTCGTAATTACCACTCCCACTATCTCGCCGTTCTTTTTCCGGACCGGGTTCCCGGTGCACTCGAACCAGTGGTAGCGGCCGCTCTTGTCACGCGCCCTGTACGTCGCCTCGCCCGAGGACATGCTCATGATCGCTCTCCCGAACTCCGACATCACGCGGGGGAGATCGTCGGGATGGATCAGGTCGAAGGCGGACGTGCCCAGAAGCTCCTGCTGCTCGAAGCCCAGTATCTGACTGCAGACGGGGTTCACGTAGAGGACCTTGCCGGCGGTGCTGACCTCGTAGATGAGGTCCCG
The DNA here is from genome assembly GCA_040754335.1 of Thermodesulfobacteriota bacterium. NCBI lineage: Bacteria > Pseudomonadati > Thermodesulfobacteriota > Thermodesulfobacteriota bacterium. The sequence continues at coordinate 433,787 of JBFMCV010000002.1, forward strand.
GCTGTTCTCGACGAGAGCGCGGTATTTCGCCTCGCTCTCGATGACCGATTCTTCCGCTTTCCTGATCCCGGAGATGTCCCGGAATACTAGGACCGCGCCCGAGCACCTGTTCCTGTCGTCGAATATCGGCGAGCAGTTTCCGGAAATGAACCGTTTGGTCCCGTCGCTCGAGATCAGAACCGCGTCGCCGTCGAGGTCTGCCGCTTCCCCCGTTTCGATGGCCTTCAAGGCCGGGTTATCATACGTCTGGCCGGTTTTATCGTTTACGAGTCTCAGTACCTCGTCCGAAGACGCCCCGCGGGCTTTCTGGATGCTCCACCCGGTGAGCCTCTCGGCTACGGGGTTGAAGAGGAGTATGTCCCGCTCTTTGTCGACGATGATGATGCCGTCGCCGATGCTGTGGAACGCGACCGACAGCTTGGATATGTTCTTGTCGAGCTCCTTGATTTTATTCTTGCATTTCGTCAGATCGATGAGCAGATCGATATTTTCATTAATCAGCTCTTGTCTGCTTTTCTCATCGTAGTTCATTAATAGTCGTTACCTCGCCCGGCCCCCTGCCGTATGTATAAATTTTAATGCCGATTTCGGATAAAGTGGTTACGTGGGCTATGAGCCGGGATATTTAATAATCTGCGGCCTTATCCTCTTAAAATATTTATTTTTTTTGTGTTGCCATGGTTCCGTATGTTGAGTAAAGGATAAGGGCGGATTAAAGCTCGGTTAATGAATCACTCAACTGCAGGAGCGGCTTTCCTGAATCAAGCTTCCGTCTTCGCCAAAGTTTACACCGGACAAGCAGGACAGGCGAAGGGAATTAAAGGATTAATAGCGAAAGTGTAACTTTTCCCCCTTTGAAAAAGGGGGATTTAAAATAAGAAAAGAAAAATCTTCCCTAACCCTCCTTTTCCAAAGGAGGGAATGTAAGGAAAAGATAGATTTCTCCTCTTGGCGAAGAGCCCACATTCGCCCTGTTCAGCTTACAGCGAGCGCTTCGGCCTTCCTTTACTAACCCCGCGGTCTTTTATATCATTCCCCTGTGTCTCACGTAAAAAAAGACGGGGTAAGCGTGTGAGGGTCCTGAAAATCCTAGCCGCGCTCGTAGCGCTCAATATAGCGCTCCAGCTCGTCTTCGCTTCCCTCACGGAGAGGGGAGAGGTTTACCCGGTATCGCACAGGGGAGCGGCGGGGCTCGCCCCCGAGAATACGCTCGCGGCGGTGAAGGCTGGCGTGAATTCAGGCGCGCCTTATATAGAGATCGACGTCCGCCTCACTTCGGACGGCGTGCCCGTGCTCATGCACGACGGCACGCTCGACAGGACTACGGACGGCGCGGGACGGGTGAATGAGCGGACGCGGGAGTACGTGAGGAATCTCGACGCGGGGAGTCATTTCTCTCCCAAATTCAATGGAGAGCCCGTCCCGGACCTGGGCGCGGTACTCGAATACATGAAAGGTACGCGGTCAACTCTCGTGATAGAAGTGAAGAGTCCCGGAGATTATCCCGATATCGGGAATGTGCTTGCTGACTATCTCAATAAATACGGTATGGAGAAAAGGGTGGTCGTCATATCGTTCGACCCCGGCTGGATCGGGGAATTCCGCAAGCTCGCGCCGGGAGTCCCTCTCGGAGCGCTGTACGTCTATCCCTTCTCCATCCCGCCCGCCAGCGAGGTGAAGTACGTGAGCGTCTTCTGGCCGGCGTATGCGCTCGACCCTTCTCTCGCGTGGAGGCTCAGGCGCGGGGGATACGCGGTCTGGGCGTGGAACGTGGGCAATTACTACGTCGCAAGGTTCCTCGCGTGGAAGGGTGTGGAGGGGATAGTCCTCGACAGGCCGGGGATGATGAGGGGGGATTGAAAGAAAAGTACGGATAAACTAAATCCTCCCTAACCCTCCTTTTTCTAAGGAGGGAATTACAGACTTAGAAGCGAAAGTATAACAATTTCCCCCTTTGTAAAGGGGGATTCAGGTGGATTTTTCATCATCCGCCATACGACACATCCGCAGAGTATAGCCTCCCCGGATCTGTCGGATTGTCGGATTCCTTAAACTTGCCTGTGTAGGAGCGGCTTCCAGCCGCGACCATCCTGTGTATCGCGCCAAGATGGCGCTCCTACAGTTTGAAATGACTGGATTCCCGATAAGGGCATCCGGGAATGACAAATGAAAAGGAAAAGGCTGTATGCTTTCTTCTTTTCCTTGATGAAAAGAAGCAAAAATCATCCGACAGAACATAATTTGCTAAAAATATCATATTAAGGCTAAAATCGTTCAATTCCGCCCACACCCCTGAACGATTTTCACGCCTTAATAATCTATTTTCTATACGCAAATTATGTAATGTCGGGAAAGAAAAAAGAAGAGATCATCGAGGCTGGAAGCCGCTCCTACGATAATTAATCACTTCGTCACGGGATACCCCGCGTCCTGCCAGCCGACGATGCCGTCCTGCATCCAGTAGATATCGGTGAACCCCATCTCCTCCATCACCTCGACCGCGGTCTCGCTCCTCCGCCCGGTGCGGCAGTGGACGAGGTAAGTCTTCGACCTGTCGAGCTTGCCGACCTCGTCACTGAACGATTCCGATTTCACGTCGATGTTCCGGGCGCCCTCGATGTGCCCGCCGGAGAATTCCTCGGCCGTCCTCACGTCGAGAATTATAAAGCCGGGCTTACCTTTATTCTCATCGATTATCACTTTCGCCTCTTCGGATTCGATTACCTTTACGGGTTTCTGCCCGCTTTCACCTGAGCCTTGCTCGTCCGCGCGCGAGTACGGCCCGTGCTCAGCGGCCAGTGTAACCAACATAACGAAGATTAAATATGCTATTCGCCTTTTCATTTTGTCCCCCTGCGGTGTTTCCGTCAGAACCGATTGATTCCAATATTAAGTCTAGCACACGGATACACGGTTTCACCCGCTTTGAAGCCGGCCGCGGCTGTCACTTGCGCAACCAATTCATCAGTAGATATAATTAGCGCTATCGGGACGACTCAGGAATGGAAATAAAACAGTCTTTAAGACTGCCCAGACGAATAGCAGACAATCTAAGGGTATTGATAAAGGTCGTAGAAGCGGTGCACAGCTCGTCCGACCTGAAGGACATATACGACAAGGCGTTCGACCTCGTCATGGAGCTCGAGAAGGTGGACATGGCGGCCGTATACCTCGTCGACGAGGGCTCGAACTCGGCGGTCCTTAAGGGGCACAGGAATTTCCCTCCGGAGTACGTGGAGAAGGCGTCCGTCATACCCTGTCCGGTCGGGATCACGTGGAAGGTTATTAACTCCTCAAGGATTCTCAACATAGACGACATACACAAGGTGAAGGATATAGGCCCTGCCGGCAAGAGTGCCGGGTTCCACGGCATTCTCGGCGTGCCCATACTCCTCGAAGGCAGGGCCATAGGCGTCATCTGGTTCGCAAGGTACGAGGAAGAGAGGTTCACGCGGAGCGAGGTCGAGCTGCTCACGACGATAGGGAACCAGATCGGCTTCGCCATCGCGAGGGCCAAGCAGACTCTCGAGCTCGAGGAGAGGAACGAGAACCTGTCCGTGCTGAGCGTGATAGGGGAGAAGGTGCACGGCTCGGCCGACCTCAAGCTCATACTCGAGACGTTCCTCGACATGATCGGCGGGGTGAAGATGGTGGACATCATGTGCATATACCTCGTCGAGGAAAACGGCGGCTCGCGCGAGGCCGTACTCCGCATTCACCGCGGGCTTCCCGACGAATATATGAAGAAGGCGGGGAGGATCCCTTATCCCAGGGGCGTGACTTGGAAGGTCATAAACTCGGGCGAGCCCGTTTATTTCAGGAGGCTCCCCGGAGAGCCGTGCCCGCTCGGGCCCGCCGGTCAGGCGGTTTCGCCGGGGGTCGTGCTGTCGCTGCCTCTCAAGCACAGGGGGCAGACCATAGGGGTCATCCATTTCACCAGGAAAGAAAAGGGGCAGTTCGAAAAGCACGAGCTCGACATACTGTATTCCCTCGGCAACCAGATAGGCACGGCCGTCTCCAAGGCTAAGATGTTCGAAGAGGCCGGGGAGCGCACGAAGGAGCTCGAAAGGCTCTACCACGACCTCAAATTGACGCAGGACCAGTTGATACAGACCGAGAAGCTTGCCTCGCTCGGGCAGCTCGTCTCGAGCATAGCGCACGAGATAAACAACCCCCTCACGCCTATACTGGGGTATTCGCAGATGCTCCTCGCTTCGCCCGATACCGACGAGGAAAAGAGGCAGAGGTTCATAGAGGTCATACATAATTCGGCGGACAAGGTGAGGAAGATAGTCGAGAACCTCCTGTCCTTCGCCCGGAAAGACAAGCCGAGAAGGGAGTACGTGGACATAAACGAGATATTGAGGAGCGCGGTCGAGTTCAGGCAGTACCAGCTCGAGCTCGAGAACATCGGCGTCGTCATGGACCTCGACAGCGAGCTGCCGAAGACCATGGCCGATTCGACTCAGATCGACCAGGTGTTCACGAACCTCATACTGAACGCCTGCCACGCCATAAGCGGCTCCTCCATTAACGGGGGCACGATCACGATAAAGACGAGAAAGGGGATGAGGGGCGATATCGAAGCCGTCATCTCGGACACGGGGCCCGGCATACATGAAGACGTCGTGCGCAGGATATTCGACCCGTTCTTCACTACGAAGCCCCCCGGCGTAGGGACCGGACTCGGCCTCTCGGTCTCGTACGGGATAATGAAGGAGCACGACGGCGAGATCTCCGTCGAGAGCGAGCCCGGCAGGGGAGCGTCTTTCACCGTGAGGCTCCCCGTGCGCGACTACAGGGACTATCTCCTCACTGAGGAGGAGCCCGAGGCGGCGGAGGAAAAAGAGCCACGGCCCGAGAGGAGAGGGCGGACCGTGCTCGTGGTCGACGACGAGGAGCTCGTCACGAGCCTGATAGGCGGCATCCTAGAGGGCGAGGGGTATGACGCCGACTTCGTTTCCAACGGGGAAGATGCGCTCTCGATGATAAGGGATGGGGCGTACAGCGTCATCATCTGCGACATAAAGATGCCCAACATGAACGGCATGGAGTTTTACAGGCGGGTGAGGGAGACGGACCCGGCACTTGCCGGAAAGATGCTGTTCATGACGGGGGATCCGAGCACCGAGACACTCGATTTCATAATCGGCACCGGCAACAGATACCTGTCGAAGCCGTTCAAGATAGAAGATTTCAAAGAGGCAATGAGAGAGGTCGAGGCTACGTGAGGGAGTAGAGCTTGCGAGGTTCTATGCATGTTGGGGAAAGGCAAAAACTAAATCCACCCTAACCCTCCTTTACAAAGGAGGGAATTAAAAATAACATGCAGAATATATATTTCTTGACTTTGCCGAGAAATGACACCTCTTTTTCGTCATGCTGAACTTGTTTCAGCATCTCATCTTTATCAGCCATTGACTGTCCTTCGACCCTTCGACTTCGCTCAGGACAGGCTCGCAGATCGGTATTGTCCTTACTCCGTTATTCGGCGAAAGCCGAGGAGTGACGGAGCAATTATATATGAGCGCAGATTCTGCGCCTCAGGACGAATGGTGTGGGTTGATGTGATGAGTGTCTGCGTACGCTTTAAATACCGCCATAAACCGCCTAACGGAAGTATAATTGTATGGTTATGAAATACCGAAGGGAGCCTCAATGAAAAACGTTCTCCGCTTCGCGGCGGCTCTCATATTGTTAACGCTTCCGCTCCGGGCGGGTTTTGCCGGAGACTACTCGGTCGAGACCATTGCGAGCGGCGTACTGGGCAGGGAGCCCGGGGTGAAGAACGCCGTCATAAGGTCGGGCGGCGAGTTTGCTGAGGCCGGGGAAGCGCTCGGCATAAAGAGCCCGCTCCCTCCCGTGGATTTCACGAAAAACGCGATCCTCCTGATAGCACCCGGCTATGGGACCGGCGGGATCATAGAGGTTTCGGGCGTGAGCCCCGCCGCGGGCGGCGCGCTCGAGGTCAGGTACAGGATGAGGGCCGAAGGGCCCGCGCCGGCTTCCCCGGGCAAGGCATCCTACCCCTATCTCATGGCGAAGCTGAGCCCTGCCCCGGCTTCAGACGCCCCGGTGAGGTTCATAGACGAGGACTACGTGAACGCGATCTCGTCCGGCACGGGGCTCGGGCAGTTCAGGGAATACACGAACGTGCTCTCGGGCGGGGAGAACGCGCGCATCGCGGAATACCTTCCGCTCGACAAGGGGAACACGTGGACCTACAAGGCGGAAACGAAAAAGGGCCCGTCCGAGGTCACGAACTCGGTCGTTTCGGAGTCGGACGGCTGGTCCGTCTTCGACTCGTTCTTCGGAGTCCCTGGAGTCGGCATGAAGATATCCCGGGGCGGCGAAATATTAATCTCGTCGAAAGGCGGCGTGGGGACGTTCTACGGCCCGGACGTCGTAACGGAATTTCCCGAAGAGCCCGTCACGACCCCTGCGGGCGTGTTCAGTGGAGTGATGGTCGTGACAATGCCCGGGGGAGGGGACTTCTGGTTCAGGGACGTCTACGCGAGGGGGGTCGGACTCATATCGCACGAGCAGAATTCACGGAAGGGACGCGCCGCGTATACGCTCGTCGGCGCGCGCGTCGGAGGGGCCGAGTATCCTTCCTCCCGGAATAGCAGCAGCGGAAAAAACTAAGCGCCCCTTGCACGCACCATATCCTCGGGTCGTTTCCGCCTCCCGATTTTTCAATTTTCTCTTCTCCGGAAAAATTTTTTTCCAGGGACATTATCCCGGCGTTCCGGCACGTTACGCTCCGTTTCTACATAGATACCCTAAATAAAATACAGGCATTACCCGATTGAAATGGCCCCTCCGTTTTCGGATAATTGATTCCCGGATACATATCGACCGCGATTTCGAGAGGGGGACTCTCAGGTTCAGGCGGCAGCAATCACACACCCGCGAAGTATTCGAGTGCGGGTCCCGCAGCGCGGCTCTGGTGCGTACGCGCGGGGAAGGTGCGAGAAACTATTCCGCCCGGACGTCCGGACACATATTCGGAAGCCGGCCCTCGGACGGAAACACGGTCGACGGCCATGACCGCAGGAAGGGAGAGGCTTTTTGACGGAGCTTGCGAAATTCGATCCCGCTCTGGCGATCGAGATACCGAAGGAGCTGTTTGAAGAAGGTTTCATAGTGTTCCGGAACAGGGGGGATTCGATGGAGAAGCTCATCATGGACGGGGCGAGCGTGGTCATAGACATATCGTCGAGGGAGATAATATCGGGCTCGATCTACGCCCTCAGCATACCGAAGGAGGGCTGCATTTTGAGGGAGTGCCATGCGGGTCCGGTGGGGTTACTCCTGAGGCCTTACAACAGGAACTATACGCCCACATTGCTCGGCTGGGGCGAGTTCGACCCTGAGATGGTCGTGGGCAGGGTGTTCTGCAGCGTGATAAACGTGTTCAGGTAGGGGGGCGGGGGGTGCGGGAGGCGGCGTCAGCGCGATTGGGAAGACTCGCGGCATTATGCAGCGATATTAATGAAGCTTTAACATTGCGGATACAAACTATTTTTTGCATGGCGGAGTAATGAAAGACGAGCATGCGGACAGTTGCGGATACGGGAAGCGGGGATATTATATGTATATGCACTGTTTTAAGGACGGGCTGCTGTTCCAGCTTCGCCTCACGCGGACAGGCCGTGCGCCCTATGGAGGATGTCCGCGTGAAGCGGGGCGCTTGCGGCGCATCCGGGCGGCCGGTCCGCGTCAGGCGTTAAGGCAGCCCGCGCCGTATTTCAGCTATCACGGATTGAAGGGAGGATCGAGATGGATCTCATATATGCTGTTTCTGAATTTTCTGACGCCGGGGGAGACTTCAGGGGGGCCTACTGGGGCATGTCGAAGGACGAGGTCAAACGCTCGGAGGGTCTCGTCCCCCTGAGCGAGGGGGAGGGCTACATCACCTACGGGGAGCGGGTAATGGGACTCGACTCCGTGGTGGGCTATCATTTCCGGGACGGCGCGCTGGTCGAGGCGGGATATGCGTTCAGGGAGCCGCTCGGCGGCGGGCGCGTATACATACGCGAATACTCGAAGGTGAAGGGCATGCTCACGGGCTCTTACGGGGAGCCCGCCCTCGACGAGGGAGAGTACAGGGAATGCGGGGATTTTTGCGTGAGATGCTCCGGCGGGGAGTGCAGTGATGCGCGCCCGCTCATATATCTGAGCGAATGGATGACCGGCCGCTCTGTCATAAGGCTAGTCCTCATGGACGGGGAGAGCGGCTACGACTTCGGGCTGCTGCACAGGTCGAGGGAGCACGAGAGGACGTTGAGTTGCCGCGAACATATGGACATGAAGTAATTCCTTAGGCATGAGCAGGAACAACCCGTTCGTGCTGAGCTTGTCGAAGTATGGACGGGTTGGGCTATGGTTGTTGGGAGGGCGGAGGAGGTACAAAAGAGGCGGAGGAGGTACAAAAAAATAGTAGAAACACACTGTGTGTGGATTTCCGAGAAATGCATCCGGGAATGACAAAAATATTCGTAATTAAGGTACACCCCCACCCTTAACCCTGTTTTGTTTTAGGCAACATTGAGCTGGAAGTTAATGTGCCTCTGTGTCGCTGTTCCAGGGCGACTGATTGCACGCTCGCTTGCAATCATCCCTCCAATAGAGGGGGAGGGAAATAAATTTGAAAGACTGGATAGCCATGCGGTGTTTAGCCCCAGTAACGGCGAAGTAGTACAGCTCCTCCCTATGTAAAAACCATTTCCATTTCCGCCGCCCTTATTTTATAGTTCTTGTATAAGAATATTCCAACTTTTCATTCATACCCGGAGGCCGTCGTGACAAGAGCGTCGATCGCTGTTCTGTTGCTTGCGTTTCTATTCATATCCGCGGAGGGAGCGCGTGCCGCCCAGAAGCCTCCTGACGTCTTCGGCTGGGACAAGCTCAAATGGGGCATGACCGGGGACGAGATAAAGGCCGCATACGGGAAGGAGATAAAGGTGCACAAGGCGAGGGAGGACGCGAGCGAAGGCGTCTTCAGCAACCTCGAGCTCACTGGAATCTCGATCGGCGGCGAGCCCTTCAGGGCGAGCCTCTGGATGGGCACCGGCACGAAGAAGCTCTCGAAGATAGTGTTCGTCCCCAGGGGCGAGCCCGAGGGATACGCCTGGGCCGGGACTTTCATAAAGGTCGAGGAGTATCTCGTCTCAATGTACGGCGACCCGGATCAGGAAGAGACGTCAAACGACCCCGGCACGTCAGCCGAGCGCAAATGGGCGTTCCCTTCTACGACGATCGAGCTCTCGTACCTGCGAATCGAAGGCACGGAGCTCCTGCTGCTAGTGTTCTCGGAGATCCCGAAGTCATAGAAATAGGGGGGTTATCTTTCCGGCTGTCGGCGGCCATGGAAATCTCACCCCTTCCTGTCTTTGCGAGCCGCAGGCGAAGCAATCTCATGATAAAAGCGAGATCGCCACGACCACTTCGTGGTCTCGCGAAGACGGAAAAAGGCTGTCTTTGCGAGTCCTTCGATGTACTCAAGACAGGCTCCGCGTGGCAATCTCATTCTTTTTTCTGTCATTCCCGAATAACGGTTCTGAACGTGTGCAAGAACCGGTCACTCACGGTTGATTGCAAGTTAGCCCCATTATTCCGACGCACAAGTATCACAAGCCAGAACAAATCGGGAATCCATATCTTTAAATCAAAACAAGAAAAAACTAGATTCCCGATCGGTGTCGGGAATGACAAAAAAATAGATCGCCACGTCGCTTCCGACTTCGCCATCCTACTTCGCTAATCCCCCGACGGCTCATAGCCTATGGGCGACGTGCCGAGCTTCGAAGGATAAAAAGGCTACACCGGATCACCCTACGGCTCAAAGCCTTCGGGTGACGTGCCGCAAGCAGTGCGAACGGGTTTGGTTGAATGAATGAAAGGTGTCACCCCCACCTTAATCCTCCCCCCTCAAGGGGGAGGAAATTTATTTGTGGGTATTCACCCGCCGCCGATTCTGTGAATGTCGGGAAAGACAAACCCCCCCGCGATGACGGGAAAAAAGGCCTCGTGCTATTTCCCTATATTCTGCAGCGCTTCCACGAGAGGCTCGCTCGGCATGCGGAGAACCCCGTCGAACGGCCTGTTGAGCTCCATTATTACAAAGAGCGCGAGCGTGACGGCCAGTGCGGATATTATGAGCGTCGCCACTACAGTCCCGTTCGTCGGGGCGTAGAGTCCGAAGCTGAAGAATATGGCGACGAACCAGAAGAGGATTATGCCCAGCAGGATGAAAAATACTCCGGGAATAGACCTCGTCTGCCCCATCACGAGCGTGTCGCGCGCCTGCGCGAGGTCGTATGTGAGTGAAACCGCCTCGTCGCGTATCGCGCGCCTGACATCGTTGTCCGGAGTAAGAGAGAGGATTTGGTAGTAAAGGGTTTCTGCTCTGGATTCGGGCGTCTCTATCATCGCACCTCCGGAGCCGTCTTTGGGCCAGAACTGATTAATAGTGCGTTCGAGCGAGCTGCGCAGCACCTGGCGTGCTCCTTCCGCCCCGGGTCCGTAATCGGCGAGCAGCTTGTCGAGGAAGATTATCTTGGCCGACATGTCTATGAGGTCGCTGCGCTGGTTGTTGAAATTGGTCTGCGCCCCCTGTATCATGAGCCCGACCGCGAGCGCCGCCATGGTGGCGACGATTCCCATGCCGATCGTGACCATGTTCCTCGATTCGTCGCTAAGGTGACGCTCGGGCAGCATTTTGCGGAGGAATATGCCGATAAACGCTCCTCCGATTATGCACACGAATATGATGAGACTGATTACTACCGCTTTCAAGACGCACCTCCCGGCGGGATCTCCTTCTTGCTGGTTGAGCGGGCTGCGGGTCTGTTCATGGGATACCGCTGCCGCCATCCCGTTTCGCCGATATAGACGTATTTATAAATCAATGCGAGGAAAAATTCAATAAACGTCTCACAATCCCTCCCCGGCTTCACCTGCGGGTTGACATTTAATACGCCGTAATTACATTTACCGCACCCGCGCCTGACGGGCCGGGCTGCCCGCGCCCTATCCATGAACAGAGAACATTCCCACAAGTGGCTTACGCTCATCGCGATGACGGGGTCGCTCTCCATGATCTTCGTCGACCAGACGGTCGTGAGCGTGGCGCTCCCGAGGATACAGTCCGACCTTGCCGTGTCGCAAACGGGCCTCGAATGGATTGTGAACGCGTACGTGCTCGCTCTCGCGGTCACTGTCGCGCTGGGCGGGAAGCTTGGGGACATATTCGGGAGGGTGCGCGCTTTCGTCACGGGCGTAGTCGTCTTCGCGGTAGCCTCGGCGCTGTGCGGCCTCGCGCCCGATGAAGGCGTCATAATCGCCGCCCGCGCTCTCCAGGGCCTGGGCGCGGCGCTCATGCTGCCGTCTTCCGCGGCGATTGTCATCGAATCGTTCGACATAAGGGAGAGGGGGAAGGCGATGGCGATATACGTAGGCGTGGCGCAGGCGTTCCTCGCGTTAGGCCCTCTGTTAGGCGGTTTCCTGACCGAGTACCTCTCCTGGCGGTGGGTGTTCTGGATAAACCTCCCGGTGGGCGCGCTCGCTATCCTGATGACCTGGTATTCCAAACCCGCCGGAATGGAATCCGCCGGAGGCAAGGTGCGGCCCGCATACGCGCTTTTACTCATACTCGGCATGTTCGCGTTCGTGTTCGGGCTCCAGCAGGGGCACCTCTGGGGGTGGTCTTCGCCCGTGACGCTCGGCTTCCTCGCATCAGGGCTCGTGCTGCTCGAAATATTCTCGTTCATACAGATAAAGAGCGACGACCCGCTCATACAGCTGAGGCTCTTCAGGAACCCGGCGTTCGCGATAGACTGTGCGCTCCTCTTCTGCATACAGTTCGCCATGATAAGCCTGATAGTCTTCGGCGCTATTTACCTCCAGAAGAACCTCGGGTTCACGCCTTTGCAAGCGGGGCTCGGGATCATGCCCATCATCATCGCCGTGGTGATAATGTCCCAGGTGTCGGGCCGCCTCTTCGACAGGGTGGGGGTGAAGGTCCCGGCTCTCACGGGAGCGTTCCTCATCGCGCTCGGCTTCTTCGCGCAGGCGCCTTTCCTCGAAGGGGGCGATTTCTTAAAGGTGCTGCCGGGGATGATAGTGCTCGGCTTCGGGATCGGGTTCGTCATGGTGCCGACTAGCACGGACGCGCTTAACCGCGCGGGGAGCGAGTACAGGGGGCAGGCCTCGGGCGTCGTGCAGACGATGAGGCAGATAGGTGCGACCGTGGGGCTCGCGTCGATAGGCGGGCTCGTGGCTACAGTGCAGAAGGGCGAGGTGTCGGGGATTATAAACGGGTTCGCGGGCCCTGACAGCGTGAAGGCGGGCCTCGCGCCCCTCGTAGACGGCGCGCTCAAGGGACAGGCGGACGCGATAAGGGAGCTCACGGCGGTCTCGCCCGCGCTCGTCGCGGAGTTAAACGCCGGAGTGGCGAGGAGCATTGCGGCCGGGTACTACTTCGCGGGCTCTGTCGTGCTCGCGGCCTTCTTCGTCGCGCTCATATTCATGCGCACGGGCAGGCAGAGTGAAGACGGGTGAGGGTAAGTTTTAATTTTATTTGTCATTTCCAACCCTGAATAGATCCCGTGTCGCGGCACGGGACATGGTTCAGGGCAAGCACCGATCGGGAATCTCGCTTTTTCATGAGATTGCCGCGTCACTTCCGGCTTTGCCTAAAGACTACGCCGGGACAAATCGCTCCTTGCAATTGTAGATGTTAAATAATTCGTGGCTGGAATTTCTCTGGATGACATTCACAGAATCCGGCGTTAAGAAATATCTTATAGGCGTAAAAATCTATCAGGTCTGGGGCGGAATTGATAGATTTTAGCCGTAATAAGATATTTTAGCCAGGATTCTGTGCTGTCGGATGATTTTTGCTTCTTTTCATCAAGGAAAAGAAGAAAAATATATATCGCTTTATTATGTATTCAGATGGGACAACTTTTGTCCACGAATTACTTGACATCTACAGCAATGACAAGAACATTAATGTACCCCCTCACCCTTCACCCTCTCCCTCGGGGGGGAGAGGGAAGAAAAAACTCGGAATAGCGACCCCGCAAAATTCTTGAGGAAAAATGACGTAAAACCCTATAGACTATTTACGTTGTTTTCGGTGCGTCCTGCGGGCCTCGGGAAATACCTGAGTAATAATTCCGGAAAACAGGTAAAATTTCAGCACCAGCACAACGGGAGGTATTAGAATGTTCAAAGGTTCATTGTTCGGTTTGAAGCCCGCGGCTTCTGCCATGGCTCTTCTGCTCATAGCGGCCGGGCTCTATTTCGGCGCATGCTCGAAAGACGAAGAAAAGGGGACGGAGAAGGTCGAGGAGACCGAGTCCGTCGAGGTAGAAACTACGGAGGAGTCGGCGGTTACGCCTGCGCCTGAAGCGGATAAGGAAAAAGGCGAGAGGGCCGAAGGGCTGCCGCCTGAAATCACGGAGCCCTGCAGCGGGAAGAACGAAGGCGACGCCTGCGTGGTGACAGCCACGGGCGGAATGGAAATAAAAGGCACCTGCATAATGACGAAGAGGAACATACTCGGCTGCAATCCCGAGCCGATACCGGGAAAGAAGAAACCGGGTTCAAGGCCTGCGACCCCTGAGCCTTCCGAGAGCCAGTGAATCGTTCCGCGTCTCGCGGTCATGTCCCTTCGGGGACGAGGACAATCGACAATATTATACTCCGGCTGCGCGTGCGGGCTTCTTCCCCGCGCGCTGACCGGAGCATCGCCCTGCCGCCGATTGTTAAGATTTTTATCATGCGCGCCGATTGCCTGTATAATTAATCCCTGCTCCGGATTCATCTCCGCTTAACGGCGTTTTAACGCCGCCTTAACAAATATGCTGCACAGCGGGGACTGCCGGGCGGGGAGATGTGACGATGCATGTGCGCGCGCTGCTCTTTATCGCGGCGGCCCTTACGGCGGGCCTGTTCCTGAGCGGCAGGTTAAACGCGTTCCTTTCCATATCCATCAAGGATAAAGACCTCGGGGAGACCGCGTCCCCCGTATCCCGGGACCTGCCCCCGCTCCAGTTCAGGATGGTCGACCTGGGCGGCGTGGGCATAGAGGCCGACGCGGAAGCCTGGGGCAAGGACTATTCCCATAATACGAGGCGCTTCGACGGCGTGTTCCTCTCTGAGGAGCCTTTCGTTGACCGGGCGGAAGCCGACCGCGTGTTCTCCCAGTTCCGCGATTACGCGGACAGGATGTCGGCCTTAGGTTTCAACGCCATCGAGTTCCAGGCGTTCCTCGAGCTCGTCGACTTCGACGGTCTCGGCGGGGGCTTCGACGTGTACCCCGAGGGGAGCGTCGAGAGGAAGAGACACGAGGCGCTCCGGGCGTTCTACTCCCGTTTCTTCGACTACGCCCGCTCGAAGGGCCTCCGCGTCATACTCAGCACCGACATGGTCGCGCTCACGCCCGCGCTCAGTCGGTATCTGGGCGGCCTGCCGGGCGGCATGGACGTCGAGAGCCCGGAATTCTGGAGCGTCTACTCGGAAGGACTCTCCGAGCTCTTCGATACGATGCCCCAGGTGGACGGCCTCATGATAAGGATAGGGGAAGCGGGCCCTCTCTATAACCGGACCGGCTGGGACTACACGAGCGAGCTCATGGTGAGGAGCGTCGCGTCTGTGAAGGAGATGCTGAGGTCGCTCACGAAAACCGCCGAGGAGCACGGCAAGCACATAATATTCCGCACGTGGTCGGTCGGCGTGGGCGAAGTGGGGAGCATGCACACGGACACCGCCGTCTACGAGCGCATACTCGGGGACATCCGTTCCGACAGCCTCATAATCTCGACCAAGCTCACGAAGGGGGATTTCTGGAACAGCGTTCCCTATAACCCGACCCTCTATTCGGGCGGGCACAAGCGCATAGTGGAGCTCCAGGCGCGGAGGGAGTTCGAAGCGTTCAACGTGATACCTAATTACGTGGCGCCTGATTATCGGGACGCGCTACTCGGATTCATGAAGCGTAACCCCGAAATCGTCGGCGTCTGGGTATGGACGCAGGCCGGGGGGCCTATAAGGCAGGGGCCGATGATGATATACCCGTTCACGGGGCACTGGCTCTGGACCGACGCGAACGTGTTCGCCTCGGCGATGATAGCCGCCCGTCCCGGAGAGCCTGTCGAGAAGTGGACGAGGCAGTGGGTGAGGGACACGTTCGGCGGAGATAAAGAGGTCGAGGACGGGCTTACCGAGCTCCTTACTCTCTCCCACGGGACGGCGGTAAAGGGGCTCACCATACCGCAGTTCGCGCGTAAAGAGGTGACGGGCGTCGGAATGGAAATACCGCCCGTCATATACAGCTACTGGGACCTGATGGAGAGCTCGACCTCGGTGATGAGCCTCGTGTATGAGGCTTCGAGGGGAGAGCTCGGAAACGCGGTCAGGGACGGCTTCGCCGCGGTCTCCGAGGTGAGGCGCATGAAGGATATACTCGCCTCGGTCGAAGGCGGCATAGAGAAGGGCAGGGAGTGGATACCCGGAATGAAGGCGTCTCTCGATTACGAGGAAAACCTCTTCTCGACTCTCGCGTGGCACAAGAAGTTCATGCTCGGGTTCTACGAGTGGCTCGACAAGGGCGGGGACGAGAGGGAGGCCCGGTGGAAAGATTCAGCCGCCGAGTACAAGAGGGCGAGAGGCGCGCACATGGAGAGGTATCAGGGGAACCTCGACTTCCCCGCCTACAACTTCGCGATGGCGGATAACGGCGTCAGGCAGGCGGAGAGGACGGATTATGCCGTGTGGACATCGAGGGCACTGCTCCTGGTGCTATTCATTTTTGCCGCGCTCGTCGTACTGAAGGGCAGGGACGCGGGCTCGGGGCTCGGGACGCCGCTCTTCCTTTCCGTATTCACTTTCGGGATGCTCGAGGCGTTCACGTCCTTCGGCGCGCCGCTCTTCGTGTTGACGACTGTCGCGCCCGCGCTCATCTACTTCCTCGGTCTCAGGTTCACGGTGTTCGGCCCGCGGGGAGGGTTCGCGTACTCGCTGCTGCCCGTGCTCGCGTTCCTGGGCCTCATACTCGCCGTCACGTCCGTGAGGGGGCCTTACTACTTCTGGTACAACGTATGGACGAGCGGCGGGTTCCGCACCGCTCTCGCGTCCTCAGCCGTGATACTGCTGCTCGCGCACTTCTACCTCGTATATTCATACGCGCGCGGGAGGCTCGGGGCATGGAGGCTTACCGGGAGGGTGTTCTTCCTCACTGGTTCGATCGTCGCGCTCTACGGCCTCGTTTACATCGTCTTCGGCATCGACCGGACGCTCGGGAGGATCAACGACGAGATACTCATGATGCCCGTCATGGTCTCGCGCGTGCTCGGTTTCTCGACGCACCTCGATTTCTTGGTCGTCATCAACGAGGCGGCCGTGAAGGCGGGCGCGGTGCTCGCCGCCGGAGGGCTGCTCATGTCCGGGTTCGGACGCGGGAAGCGCGCTCCGGGCGGGGACGGCGCCGCCGCTCAAAACATTTCCGCCGGCAGCGCTGAGACTGTGAGGATACGCAAGGGGAAGTAGCGTCAGGCGTTATCACTGATCGATGTTACTTACCTTCCCTTTCAGTGAAAGTCAGGCGGTCATGCTGAACCATGTTCCGGGCTCTGATCCGGGATCAATCCGGCATCTCGTCTATAACCTTTTTATTCCCTCCTTTGGAAAAGAACGGATGCGAACGAGTGAGCATTCGGACGTCATTACAACAAAGGCGCCTAAGCAATTCAAATCCCGGCTGGATGTTTATTAAGACCAAATAGGTAGGGAGGATTTTCTTTCCTTATTTTAAATCCCCCTTAATCCCTCCTTCGACAAGCTCAGGACGGGCTCTTTTTCTAAGGGGGAAATTTTTATTCATTCAACTGGTGGTGTGATGAGTAAGTTCACACTGGACAGGTAAGCAGCGAAAAATCTATATAAATATTTCTCATTCAGGAATAACGCTTGTAAACAACAGCTCTGAGAAATTGAGCAATTGATCGCTATTGGTTGATGGCAACAAGATGACCCCAACCTCACAACGAAGAAGCCCGGAGCGAGCCGGGCTTCTTTCTCAC
Organism: Thermodesulfobacteriota bacterium; assembly: GCA_040754335.1. Lineage (NCBI taxonomy): Bacteria > Pseudomonadati > Thermodesulfobacteriota > Thermodesulfobacteriota bacterium. The sequence goes on from JBFMCV010000002.1 coordinate 450,877, forward strand.
TCTGTCAATTGTCTGCGCGCACTGCGCGCATCCGTTATATGACATCTGATCCGCTCACACGGATGCCGAATACGGTATAGACGTTCTCGTATACCTCTTCGTCCGACGGAGCGGCTTCGCTGTCGCCAGAGAGCGTCTGGACGTGGAAGGTGTCGTTCAGACCCTTGGGCACGTATCCGCCTTTCACATTGTCGGGAGCCGCGCTCTGACCGTAGGGGAGCTGCACTCCGAAAGCGTTTATATCCGCCGCCTGCGACGCGAACGGGAACGCCAAAGCCGCTACTATTGTACCTGCAACTATTAACTTCTTCATTTTACTGCCTCCTTAAAAAATGTATTTGCCTGTTTAGTTGCTCTTGCAACGATGATGGATTCATAACGTGAAAAATAGTTTTATCCAACGATTCTAACGGGATACCCGCCGCAATTACCAACTGTGTTAATTGATACGGGATTGCTGCGGAAATAGATTCATGGGGGTGGAAAAATTAGGGGTGAACGCCCGTGGGCATACGATCCTCAGCACCGACTCTGCTCAACCAAACCCGTTCGCACTGAGCGTGTCGAAGTGCGTATATTTAGCCGAGATTCTGTGCTGTCTTTTCATAGACCACACTACGTATGTGATTATTGCTTCTGATTGTCAATGATAAGATGAAGTATAATTGTCGCAAAAAGATGAGATCCTGAAATAAATTCAGGATGACATAATTAAAGCAAATAAGCGGAACAGGAGTTTAAACCGACGACTTTCTCCGCGTCTCTTTAATATGACCGTCGAGGGTGACGGGTGAGACGACGGGGTCTCTGTGCAGGTCTGGCGCGAGGCTGAACTCGTACACTTCATCTCTCGTCCTCTCCGTGAGCGGGACGAAGAGTATGCCGGTCAGTATAACGACGAGGGAAATATAGACGGCCGTGTTCACGGCATACGGCTTTATCAGCTCCGCGATCAGCGGGTGCGCTGTTATCAGCCCGAGCGCGAGGAGCGATACGGAGAAGAATAAAATCCTCTTCGGCCACGGCCTCACCGGCGTCGAGAGCCACCACCTCCAGAGGGAAGGCTTCGAATAGTTCTTCCATACGTTCATGAGGACGCGGTTCACTTCGGATGTATTTTCAGGATTCATGCGCGCGCATTCCCTGAGCGCCGCGACCGTTTTATCGTAATCGCCGAGCCTGAAGAGGCACCTCGCCTTGAAATAGAGGACGTCGGATAAAAGTTTCGCGTCTTTATCGCCGAGCTTCTTCATCTCCCGCGGCATCCACGGCGGGAGCGTTTCGTCTCTCTCTTCGGGCAGGGTCAGCCTGTGAGCCTTGTCGAGCGCGCTCAATACGGACGAGATCCTGTCCCTGTATACGTTTACGTCGTCGGCGGAATACGTCTCGGCCGAGAGATAATCGGCGTATGCCCGCCACAAGAGATTCGCCGGGTTGCCGGGGTCGCGCTCCAGCGCCTCGCTGAACGAAACGGACGCAGACCCGTACTCCAGCCCTGCTAACTCTATGAATCCCCTCGCCGCCACGAGCCCTGCGTCTTTGCCGATCTCTGAAATCGCCTTCTCCGCGGTCTCGCGGGCCTGCTCTATGCTCCCGAGCGCGAGGTAGAGGCTCGCCTTCCCTATACGAGGCTCCGTCCACCATCCCGCAATGCCCCTCGCCCTCTCGAATGCGGATTCGGCCGCCCTGAAGTCCCCGAGCTCGTATAGCGCGAGCGCCTTGTTCAACCACGCGGGCGCGTTTCCGGGGTCAAGCCCGATCGCCCTGTCGTACGCCTCTATCGCGTCCGCATATTTTTTCATGTGGTATAACGCCGCGCCCTTGCCGTTCCACGAGGAGGAGTCGCCTGGATCGGCGGCGATGACCTTATCGAATGAATCCGCCGCTTCCGCGAACCTCCCCGAATATACGAGCGCGACCCCTCTCCCGTACATGGCGCGCGCGCCGCCCGCGTCGAGAGCGAGAGACCTGTCGAAAGCCCTGACCGCATCCGCGTACTTGCCTGCGGACGCGAGGGCCTCGCCCATCCGCGCCGGATAGCCGGCATCGGCTGCGTTCAGCTCGGACGCGCGAGCGTATGCCTCCGCGGCCTGGGAGTATTCGCCGAGCTCAGCAAACGCCTCGGCCTTCCCCCGCCAGGCGCGCTCCGACGAACGGTCGAGCACTAAAGCGCCGTCGAAGGATTCGAGCGCTTCGCCCGTGTGCCCAATTCTCAGCAGCGCATCTCCCTTCCCCCTGTGCGCAGGCTCGTATCCGGGGTCAGTTGCGATCGCGCGGTCGTACGCCTGTATCGCGTCCCCCGGCGCGCCCATGCGTGAGAGCGCGTCGCCTTTCCCCGTCCACGCGCGGGGGTCCGTGCGGTCGAGCTCAATAGCCCTCTCGTAAGAGCCGAGGGCTTCAACGAGACTGTCCAGACCGAGGAGCGCGTCTCCTTCCCCTCGCCACGCGGGCTCGTGCCCGGGCGTAACGGTTATCGCGCGCCCGAATATCTCCCGCGCTTCTGCGTATTTTCCGATACGGTTTAATGCGTCCCCTTTTTTCGTGAGAGCGTCCGGGTCGCCCGGCAATATCGTGATGGCATCCTCGTACGATCTCACCGCTTCCTCGTATCTCTTCATTCCGGCAAGCGCGTCCCCCTTCCTCAGATACGGGACCGGGTCGTCAGGTCTTAATTTAAGCGCGAGCTCGAAAGCGCTGGCCGCATCGCCGAACTTCCCTATGCCGTAGAGCGCGTCGCCCTTGGCTATCCATGCGGCGTGCGAGTAGGGGTTTATCTTTATCGCCTTGTCGTACGAGTCGAAAGCCTCGTCGTATCTCCCGAGCGCGGCGAGCGTCCTGCCTTTCTCAATTAGCGCGTCCGCGCGCGAGGGTTTGACTTTCACGGTCTCGTCGAATAGGGCTATAGCGTCGCCTGTCCTGCCGAGGGACGCAAGCGCGCGTCCTTTTTCGTAGAGCGCGTCCGCGTATGCGGGGTTCAGCCTGAGCGCCCTGTCGTACGCCTCTATCGCGTCCGCGTATTTGCCGAGCTCCGCAGAGGCCCGGCCCCTGCTGTACCAGTCGTTTTCGTAATCGGGTTTTATGCCTATCGCGCGGTCGTACGCCTCTATTGCCGCGTAATTGTTGCCGAGCCTTGAGAGCGCGTGCCCCTTCCTCCTCCATGCGTGATGGAGGTCGGGGTCGAGCCCGGTCGCCCTGTCGTAGGATTCGATCGCGCTCTCGTCCATCCGGAGCGCGAAGAGCGAGTCCCCTCTGCCTATCCATGCCGCGTGCGATCCGGGCGCGAAGCTGACCGCCTCTCCGTACGCGGCGGCCGCCTCGGAGTGCTTCCCCAGCGCCGTGAGTATCTCGCCCTTGCCGATCCACGCCATGTGGAAATCGAACTCGAACTTGACGGTCTCCCCCGATGCGCCGGATGACCCCGACTGCTCCCGCATGTAATAAGGGACGAAGCCGTTCCCTTCGGCGGCCTTCAGGTGGCCGGGTTTGAGCCTGATTGCCTCGTCGTACGCGGCGAGCGCCTCCGGGTATCTGTCCATCGAGGCGAGCGCGTTCCCTTTCCCTATCCAGGCGGAGTAATAATCGGGCCTGAGCTTTATGGCCCTCTCGTATGCGGCGACCGCGCCTGAGAAATCGCGGTGCACGCAAAGGACGTTCCCCTTCTTGTGCCAGTCCTCGGCCGTGGGGGCCGGCTTGTCCTTCCGGCCGAGCAGGGAAAAGGGAGTGAGGAGAGATGTCTTGATGTCCATATAGGGTTCAGCCGCCAGCCCGCCTTGTATATACGACTGAGTATTTTACAGGAATCTGGGTAAATAACCATGCCGGGGGCGTCTGTCTCGGTTTTTGTTTTTTATAGGACATGCACAGAATCGGCGGCACACAATGTGTGCAGATATACGATTCTTTCCAACCTCATCTGCATAGTCAACTCCTCACCCAACCCGTTCGCCCTGAGCAGGAGCCTGTCCTGAGCAAAGTCGAAGGATCGAAGGGTTGAACGGGTGTCACTCCCGTAGGATTACAGTTGGAATTGCTAGATTTTTAGTGTTTACGGACGATTTCTTAACGCCGATTCTGTGCATGTCATAGACAGGCTCCGTCCTTCGACACGCTCAGGACGAACGGTTGTTACTGATCTAATGAATAAAAGCGAACAGGCGAGTCATGCATCCGCACGGCATGCAACTTACGCGGGGCTAACCCCGTCTTCACACCGCCTTAACCAAAGTCAGCTATCCTTTTCCGCATGATAGAGACAAAAAAATACGCGACAGGCGCAGGAGATGCTGCGCAGAAGCCCCGGAAGGGGCGCGGCACGGTAACGTTCTACTGTGTCCTTTATATCGACAGGTTTTCGAACAGGGTGCTCAAGGCCGTCTTTTCCGAAAGGAAAAAAGCCGAGGCGTTCAGGAACCAGTCCCCGAGGAACCTGCACATCGAGCCCGAGGAGGTTTCGGGTTATTCGGGCGGCGACACGCTCTGGTGCTCGAACGAATGGGGCCCGGAGGGCGTGCTCTCGTTCGTGAACCTCCATGCCTCGCACGATGCGGCGCTCGCTTCGTCAGGCGGCGGGAAGCCGAGCCCGGTCAGCATCGGGGACAGGGGCAGGGTTTACAGCAGCTGAGGCTTTAATAAAATCCTCCCTAACCCTCCTTTTCGAAAGGAGGGGACTAAATACCTAATGAATCTTTTTCCCCCTTTGTAAAGGGGAACAATTCCGAGCAAGCGAGGAATTGGTCGATGTCGGCTAGCGGCAAAGGAATTCCTTAATCGAAGTGTCTCAGCAAGTTAAGCCAAATTCAGTGGGATTTTGAATTTTCGTCCTTCGAGAAGTTCATGAGGAATTGGTCCGGGCCCCGGCTTGCCACCATCCCGAATGATGGTAAAATTCTGATGGCCGGATAAAGTATTCCGGTCTCGGGTCGGGGGCTGGCGGCTATAAATGGTACTGTCCCACAAGTACAAATTCATATTCATAAAGACGCGCAAGACCGCGGGGTCGAGCATACAGATTTATCTCTCGCATCTCTGCGGGGATAAGGATATTCTTTCGCCCATCGACAGGCCCGAGCAGCCGTACACCCCCCGGAACTTCAGGGGGTTCTTTAACCCTCTCCCGGAGCTCGCCGAAAGGAATAACTTTTCACAGGTGCTGAGGACGCTCGGGCGGTTCGTCACCCTCAAGAAATTCCAGAGCCACATAAAGGCGCGCGAGGTGAGGGACAGGATACCGCGCGATGTCTGGGACGGCTATTTCAAATTCACGGTCGACAGGAACCCCTGGGACAAGGCGCTCTCGCACTACCACTTCGTGAGGCAGCGCTACAAGAAGTACGGTCCCGACATCTCGTTCGAGAAATACCTCGAGACGGCGGACCTGCCCTACAACTACGCGAAGTACACGGACCTCGAAGGCAAAATCATCGTAGACCGCGTGCTCAGGTACGAGAACCTGAACGAGGAGCTCGCCGACGTTTTCGGGATGCTGGGCGTGCCGTTCGAAGGCTCTCTAGGGGCGACCGAAAAGTCGCACTACAGGCAGGACAGGCGCCCGTACAGGGAGGTCTACACCCCCGACTGGAGGGCCGCGGTAGAGAGGCTCTTCAGCCGCGAGATCGAGCTGCTGGGGTATGAGTTTTAGGGGGCGGAGTTTTTTTGGATTTGTCATTCCCGAAACGATTGTGATGAATAAGAGCAACCAGTCGCAGCCGGATGATTGCTTAGATATCTATTGTTCATGAGCTTCGGCAAGATAAGCTAAATCTTTATCGGGAATCCAGTTCTTTAAATCTAATTCAATCGCGGCTGGAAGCCGCTCCTACAATTCTTTGTCATTTCGAACAACGGTTCTTGCACACGCTCAGAACCGTTACTCGGGAATGACAAACTTCTTGGTCCTGAGCAGCTCTCTCACAGATCCCCCTTCTCCGAAATGTACGCGCTGAAGACGAGCGACTTCCAGAAGAGGCGCGTGTTCATGAACCCCGCTTTAGCGTAGAGGTCGAGCGTCTCGTGGTGAGAGAGGATGTCGAGGTCGCGGCGGGTGTGATAGAGCCTCTCGTCCACTTCCTTCTTCTCCGTAGTCGCGAGCATATACTCCTCCCACGCCCTCGCGAACGTTTCGAACTCGTACGATTCCCTGTCGCATGTGAAGTCCGCCGTTACGAGCACGCCTCCCGGAACGAGCCTGAAATTTATTCCCCTCAGGAAATCGAGCTTGTCCTCGTACGGGATGAAGTGCATTATCAGCAGCGCAGTGGCCGCGTCGAAGGACTCCTGGAGCACGTCGTCGAGGGTGCCGTGGATGAGCTCGACCCTGCCCTCGAGCCCGTGCTTCTTAATCTTGTCGGACGCGGCGTTTATCATGTTCTCCGCGATGTCGAACCCGCTAACTCGCCAGCCGGGGTTGCGGAGGGCGGCCGCTACGGTCTCGTTCCCCGTGCCCACGCCCGCAACAAGGATGAAAGCGTCCTCGGGGAGCGCGGTCTCGAGCAGGTGGAGGGCGTTCGAGTGGAGCGCGTCGTATCCGGGGATTATCTTGTGTATGTCCGCGTCGTAGACGGACGCCCTTTCGTTGAACCGCTTCTCGGGGTCGAATTTTTCCTGCATGGAGTAATAGTGTAATGGATAAAGCGGGGAGGGGAAGGGGGGTGGGGAAGCTGCGGCGTTGTCCATCAAAGTGGAAAAACTTAAATCCTCCCTCACCCTCCTTTTTCTAAGGAGGGAACTCAAGGCATAAAGTAAGGATGATAAAAAATTCCCCCTTAGAAAAAGAGCCTGTCCTGAGCTTGTCGAAGGAGGGATTCAGGGGGATTTAAATGAAGAGGTTAGATTGCTTCGCGGAGTTTATCCTGAGCGTAGTCGAAGGACACGCAATGACAGGAAGTTTAATGTACCCCCCCGCCCGGGCCCTCCCCCTCTGAATAGGGGGAGGGAATTTTTTTTGCGGGGTTGGTATATTTGCCGTATCCAACTTTCACGGCCGGGCTTCGAGTATGAGGTTGAACGGGGTCTCTGCCGCCCTTCTGAAGCGTGTGAACCCGCCCTTGGTCACTACCTCCCTGAGACGCGCCTCGCCCGCCTGTGCGCCTAACGCCGCGCCTACTTCCTGAGCGAGAGACGCGGGGGTGCAGATGAATGTCGACGCTCCGAAGTACGCTCTGCCCACGGGGTTAAGGTTGTCCTCCAGGCTATCGTTCGCGTATGGCTCGACTATCATCCACGTGCCGTCACTCGATAGCGACCTCAGCACGTGCGCCGAAGCGCCCGCCGGGTCGCCCATGTCGTGCAGGCAGTCGAAGAACGTGACGAGGTCGAAGTCCGTCCCCGGATATTCCTTCGATGCGGCGACCTCGAACGACGTATTGCCCGACACGCCCTCCTCGCGCGCGGCCTTGCGAGCCCACTCGACCGAGGGCTTGTGGTAGTCGTAGCCGATGAACGTGGATTTGGGATAGGCCTTCGCCATGAGAATCGTCGATGCTCCGTGCCCGCACCCGACGTCCGCGACGAGCGCGCCTTTCCTCAGCTTGTCCTCGACCCCGTCGAGCGCGGGTATCCATGAGCTCACGAGATTCGCGGCGTAGCCCGGCCTGAAGAACCGCTCGGTCCCTTCGAAGACGCCGTGCTTGTGTTCGTGCCATCCGAACCCTTCGCCGGTACTGAAGCGCTTCTCGATCTCGGGAAGTGACATGATTGCCGATACCGCCACCTGAAAAGCGCCGGGCAGGAACGCCGGGCTCGTCTCGTCGGCCAGCATCAACACCTGCTCTTCCGAGAGGCAGAATTTCCTGGACTCGGGACAGTAGGTCACGTAACCGCCCGCGGCCTGACAGGAGAGCCACTCCCTCACATACCTCTCCGCCGTGCCCGTCTTCTTCGCCAGCTCCGCCGGGGTGAGGGGGCCTGACTCGGCTAACGCCTTGTAAAGACCGAGCCTGTCCCCTATTACAGTCAGTGCGGCGTGGTAAGTGCCTCCGAAGTCCACTATCGCTTTCCCCAGCTGCTCGTTAAGCCTGTTCTGATCGATTGACATTTTACTTGCCTCCTTGTCGGAAATGGATTTTAATTGAATTATGTGCAGGGACTGTGCCAGATATTTACAGACTAATATATATTACGTGATTACAGTTTATTATGCGAGTCATCGTGCGATATGACACAGCGCGGGATAAAACAAACCGTGAGATTTAGCGGCAATTGAACGTGAAATATAACGATTCGTGCGGTCATTCGGCTCTTTCCTGAAACTTCCGGAAACTTGTCAGGGAAGCTGACATTCCTTTTCATTCGGATATCTCATAAAATCATAATATCAATTATCCATGCAGGTTGCGCCTGGGCATTTGATGGCAACTAATATGCGCTCTAAAATGTACGATAAACGATCTGCACAAGGAGGTTAAAATGCAATTCATGATCACTCAGCTTCACGACCCGCAGGACTGTCCGAAGGACATCGGCGGCTTCAGAAAGGTGTTGATAAACGAGAAGGTGAGGGGGCTGACCTTGCAAAACGTGTACGTCGAGCACGGCTCTCATACTATCGTCTATATAGTCGAGACCGACGATTATAACAGCATCGTCAAGTTCCTCGAGCCGGGGATGATGACGTGCACGTCGTCCATCACTCCCGTTTCCTCGATGGCCATGGCCGAGATTATGAAGAAGTGAGAGGGGACGTTTTAGTTACCCTCCCCCTTGAGGGGGGAGGGTTAGGGTGGGGTGATAAATCTACTCTGCGAAGGAGTTGACTTCTACTTCGCAAGCGTGGTCTTAAACCAGTACTCGACAGGCGCCTGGCCTTCCTTGGTCCACACGGCCGTGCCCGTGAGCTCGTCGCCCTTCACCGTGCCCGACCAGTGCATCTTCCCTTCTTTCGCGCTCACGGTGTCGGCCTCGAACGTGGTAGTGCCGCCGCTTGTCGTGGTCGTGTAAGCGGCGTCTCCGAAACCGTACTTCTCGCAGGCTACGGAGCTGAACTTCCCGTCCTTGAAGACGAGCTCGTCCTTGTCGCCCTTGTCCTTGCCCGTCTCGCCCATCTCGCCCGTGAAGGTCTTGCCGTCGAGCGCGCCTTCCTGGGCTTCCGCGAGCATAGAAATCGACAGGACGGAGAGGACAAAGACCAGGAGTACATAAACGATACCGATGACATATGCTTTCTTCATTTCTTAACACCTCCTGTTAAGGTTTTTAATATTTATGTGCATTAAATGTGCCATGAGGATGTGTTTGAAAATTCGTGCGTGCCTGCGGGGGGTTGCATGAATTCCGGCTGACAGGGGGAGGGCGCGGTTTTCAGAGGTGCGCGAGATTTCGCAGTGTGGGAGCGTGAAATTACACGCCGGTGTTAGTCTTTTATGTCATCGCGAGGAGCAACGATTGCGAGCAAGTGAGCAATCGGACGCCATACGCAAAAGGCAATTATGTTCCTATACATTGGAATGAAGTGATAATAATATAGTGCGACGTGGCGATCTCATATTTTTCAGGAGATTGCCGCGCTACACTCACTATCGTTCCGTAATTTGGGTTGTGTGACTCTTTAGCATCAATACTTTAGCATTCTTGCAATCAGCCGAAGGCAACCGATTGCTCTTATTCATCGCAATCGTTGCTCGCAATGACAGGAATATTAATGTACACACTTCGCCCTTAACGCTCACCCGCCGTTATCGTACTTCTTTATTCCGAGCGCTTTCATGCGCGAGCGCAGCGTCGACGGGTTCATTCCCAGGAGCGACGCTGCGCCGCCCTCTCCGTAAATCCTGCCGTGGGCGGTGACGAGAGCCTTCAGTATGTTTTCCCTCTCCATGCTTTTCATCTCGTCGAGTGTGAGCACAGGCGCCCCGGTCCCGGCCTCTCCGGGGTTTCCGCCGTTCTGAGCCGCGGGCGGCGACATTTCCGGCAGGGCGCGATCGAGGTCGAGACGGTTCCCCCGGGATGTGATGACAGCCCTTTCAATCACGTTCTGGAGCTCCCTCACGTTCCCCGGCCACGAGTAGGACATGAGCCTCCTGATGCATTCGTCGGTCAGCGGCTCGAACTCCCGTCCCATCCTCCTCGCGAATTTTTCGGCGAACGCCTGCGCGAAAAGCCCTACGTCTTCGCCTCTTTCCCTGAGAGGCGGAAGATTTATCGGGAACACGTTGAGCCTGTAATATAAGTCTTCCCGGAACTCCCCTTTCCCGACGCTCTTCTTCAAATCGCGGTTCGTGGCCGCGAGCACGCGCACATCCACTTTTTTCGTGCTCGAGCTCCCCACGGGCTCGAACTCCCCTTCCTGGAGCACGCGCAGGAGCTTCGCCTGGAGGTCGAGGGAAAGCTCTGCCACCTCGTCGAGGAATATAGTGCCGCCGTCGGCGAGGGTGAACCTGCCGTCGCGCTTCCGGGTCGCGCCCGTGAACGCGCCCGCTTCGTGCCCGAAGAATTCGCTCTCTATTAAATGCGCCGGGATCGCCGCGCAGTTGACCTTTATGAGCGGCCTCCCGCTCCTCCCGGAGAGCTCGTGTATCGTCCTCGCTATCACTTCCTTCCCCGTGCCGGTCTCGCCGAGTATGAGCACCGTGCTCCCGGTCCCGGCGACCTGCCTGACGTCCCGCATGACTTCAGCCATCGGTGCGCTCCTGCCTATCACTTCGTCGAAGTTGCCCAGGTCCTTTATCTCCTCCTCCAGATATTTCGCTTCGTCCATGAGCGAGTGGATGCGCTTCGCGGCCTCTATGCGCTCGTTCACGTTCCTGAGTATGAGGGTGTAGAAGATTTTTTTGCCCGCCTCGTAAGCGGATATCGTCGCCTCAGCCGAGAATTTGCTTCCCGAATGCGTTACGGCTTCGAGGCCGCCCGGTATCCATACGTACTTCCTTCCGTCGGGACGCATGTGGAGGTCCTTGATGATCTCTGCGAGCTTCACGCGGCTCTCCTTCGAGAGGAAACGCGTGAAGTCGTTGCCCGAGAGCGCTCCCGGTCCGAACCCGAACAGTTTTTCGGCGGCGGAATTCACGAGGTTGATCCTGAGCCCTGAGTCGAGCTCTATTATCGAGTCCATCGCCGAATCGAAGAGGCTCGAGAGCTTCATCTCGCGCTCTCTTATCGTGGCCTCGGCCCTGATCCTCGACAGCTCGGCCGCGGCCCTGTCGGCGAATATGTTGAATATGCCGAGCAGGCGCTCGTCCATGTGTATGGGGCGCGTGTCGAGCACGGAAAGGTAGCCGAGCGTCACGCCGTCGGAGTCCTTGAGCGGCGCGCCCATGAAGCTCACGGCCTTGAACGACTTGAGCGTGTCGCTCTCAGGGTATATGTCCATTACGTTGTCGGGATGGTGGACTAGCTCGTCGGCCATCACGACCTCCTCGCAAATGGACCCCGTGAAGTCGTACTCGTAGTCCTCGAGCCACTCTCCATTCATAAGGAAAGCGAGCGCCTTGAGCGTGCGCTTCTCCTTGTTGAGCACGGTGACCCACGCTCCTTCCGTCCCCAGCGCTTTCGAGAGGTTCTCGACGATCGAATAGAAAAACCTCTCGCCCGTCGCGGACGCCGTGCATTCCATCAGGCGGCGCAGCACCGTGTCTTCGTCTATCTCGCGCATGGATAACTGCGGCTCTGCGGTCATCGCTTTACCCCCGGTGTATGAATCATGAACCGGCCCGTACCTGCTGATCCCCTGAGGACTGTAAACGCTGCCGGTAACGTTCGCCGGTCAACGATAAAATTCTAACACAAATGATCGTCGGAAATAAAGGGGGTAGGGGAGGGTGCGAGATGCAGGATGCGGGATACAGGAGGAGGGATGGTGTTCTATGACCATTCGTCCTGAGGCGCAGAACCTGCGCACGTATACAAACCTTATGTCACCCCTTAGCTTAGCCAAATAATGGAGCCATAATAATACTTAACTGCGCGCCTGTCCTGAGCGAAGTCGAAGGATCGAAGGATGAGCGGATGCTGAAAGAAAAAATCCTCCCTCGCCCTCCTTTCTCTAAGGAAGGAGTTGAAAAAGCAAAAGACGAGATTCTGAAACGATCCTGAAACAAGTTCAGGACATGGTTCAGAATGACAACTTAAAAAAACTGGATTTCTCCCCCTGCTCTCGAAATGACAATAAAGCATGAGCCCGTTCACAACTGGAAGTGCTGAATAAATCTGGTAAAATCCTTGCGGAAGAGAAACACCCTGCCATGAAGGACATCACGTGTAGAAAAGACGTCGAGCTCCTCGTAGAGAGGTTTTACGAGCGAATGATGGAGGACCCCGTCATCGGGTTCATATTCACCTACTACGCGAAGATCGACCTCAAGAGCCACCTTCCGGTGATTAGCGATTTCTGGGAGACGGTGCTGTTCCAGAACCCGGTCTATCAGGGAGGAGCGCAGGCGATGAACGTCCACGTAGACCTCCACAAGAAGGTCCCCTTCAAGAACCAGTACTTCACGAGATGGCTCTTCCTCTTCCACAGGACCGTGGACGAGCTCTTCCAAGGCCCGACCGCCGTCAAGGCGAAGGAGCGCTCCTCATCGATCGCCGAGCTCATGAAGAAGAGGATGGGGGTACTACCCGACTGCTGAGCGGCGGGGCCGCCGCGGACATACGGGTGTGTAGTATTTCTTGGGAAAGTGGAAGAAAAACCCGTTCGTCCTGAGCCTGTCGAAGGATTGAACGGGTTATACAACAGAACAGCGGGACGCCGCGCAGCGGATCGTTAATCATTCCCAGGCTCTCACGTTCGGAAAACCTCGCGCACTTTTAAAAACAGGTAAGCGATCACCGTACCCTCGACGAGGCCGTCGATGAAACCCCACGCGGCCCAGGCGAGAGCGCCCGCGAGATTTTTGGGGAAATACATGTACGAATCCCGGAGCGGAAGGAGGAAGTCGGGAACCCCCAGCTTCGACCAGAAGTAAAACGCGAGCCACACGGGCCTCACTGTGAAATCGAAAGACACTATGCCCACGCCGTACGTCATGCACGTAAGCGCGAGGAGTACCGAAGCAACGCCGAGCGCGATGCCTGCCGCAACGCCGAAAGATAACGCCTTCCTGACGATGCTTCCGCCCTTGCCCCGGTTGATAGCGTTATATATGAGCGCTATGACTAAGCCGCTCGCGAATCCGTCGGCGAATGAGACCGCCGCGCAGAAGATTACGTGCAGCGGAGTTACCGGGAGCCCGGTCTCCGCGTAGAACGCGAGGCCGCTCACGCTGTCTCCGAACCCGAGCGCGTTCGCGGCTAGGAACAGCGCGCCCGAGAGAATCCTGAAATCGAGCTCCACCCAGGCGAACCTGTAGCCTATCATCACGGACGCTACGATAAGTATGAGCGATACGAGCGTCCATAATATTCCCGCATAAAATCCGAACCTGACTGCGTTCATAGTGGGAACATCTTACACCAGCGGAGGGGGAGGTGTAAGATGGTCCTGCGGGAGTCACGCAACAGATCGCCAGCACTCCGTAAGAGCCGGGCTCTCAGCGTATGTTCATGAAATTCATCCTTGTGCGTTACCATCGGTTATTCTATTAATTAATAGACCACGGATCGGAGGATGGCATGCGAAATGGAAGACTAATTGGTATAGCGCTTTTACTGGCGCTCTCGTTCGGAATAGCGGGAGGATGCAATAACGGAGGGGGAGGAGGCTTCGGTGAAGAGCCCCCGCCCCAAAAACCGCCTTTCGATCTCGAAACGGCGATCGACCTCGGCGAGCTGAGCCTGGTAGCCTACAATCAGCTGCAAGAGTGCATAGATTCAGGAAAGGACGCGATAACAGTTCCTTCTCCCTGGACGCTCCGGGAGGTAATTTACGAATCCGTCGATACCACTTTTAACAGCACATGCAAGGATGACTTCGGCGTCGTACCCATGGCGTTCATAGCGACCGAGGGCAGCGGCATATACCTCGCCTTCAGGGGTACGTCAAATCCCTCGGACGCTCTTTCGGACGCTCTCGCCCTGCAGACGGATTATTTCTATATCGACAACGGCGGCAGGGTATCCCAGGGGTTTCTCGATACGTACGAGGGCACGGGCGACAACCCCGTCGAGCAGGACATTCTCGCTGTGCTCGACAACCTCGTAATGACGGGTGGCTACGACACGTTGTACATTACGGGACACAGCCTCGGGGGAGCGCTGGCGGTGCTCGCTTTCCCCGATCTCTCGCAGAAGGTTTCGATAGAGAACGTGTTAATGTACAACTTCGCCGGGCCCGCGGTGGGGAACAGTGATTTCGTAAGCGCGTACGAGGATGAATACGGCACTAACCGCGTGAGCTGGCGGATCGTCAACACGAACGACGTCGTGCCCAAGCTTCCTCCGCTCGGTCTCGACTGCCCCGATTTCTCGTACTTCCACGTGAGCGGTGAGTACCAGATAGAGTTCGGCGTGCCGCTGCCCGCGCTCCCCGATTTCAGCGCGGACAAATGCAATCTTATCTCGATAGGCGCAGATCTCCTGACATACGGTCTCAACAATCAGGACGGCATAATCAAGGACCACAGCATGTGCACTTATTTTATGACTCTCTGCGAGCAGGGGTCCGACCCTTCGACGTGCGCCGAAAAGGCCATCGGGTGCGGCGGGGAAGAGAGCCCGTAATGTGGGGTCGGCGCGGCTCCGCCGCTGGCTCGTCACTATCTGTCTGAGATTGCCGCGCTGCGCTCGCAATGACAATAAATACAAATCCACCCTGTCCCTCCTTTACAAAAGGAGGGAATTTAAAGCAGAGAATTTTGTTTTCCCCCTTTCGTAAAGGGGAACAATTCCGAACGAGCGAGGAATTGGTCAGAGTTGAATGATGGCAAATGAGCCCTTTATTCCAACGACTCTGTTATTAACGCCAAATGCAGGGGGATTTAATATTTCCATCCTTCGCCCGGCAAGCAAGACGAACGGGTTTCTATCGCGGCTGGAAGCCGCTCCTACGAGGCGGCTTGTCAATTCGTCTGTACCTGCAATATTCATATTTACTCCGGTGCCTGGCTGTACTATAATAGGAGCTAATTCAGTGCGGATTACGGCTTTTGCAGGATCGGCCGATCGATTCGTATAGCCGGCAAGTCCCCTAAGCCCATTTAATTTAATACATTAAGGAGGAGTAGGGAAATGAGAAGATGTACGGAATCCGTGGTCTGCTTGTGTGCGTTGTTCGTTCTCGTTTTTGCTGTACACCCACGCCAGGCGACAGCCGGGCCTCCTGTATCGGGCTGTTCGATCGGGATAACGAAAGAGGCGATACCGCCCGTCGATCTGTCATTCAATTTTCTTACGGAATCTACTGCGGACCCGGACCATGAATTTTCCCTGCCCGCCGGAACCTCTACGAATGAGTTTTTGGTAGTCGGCGAGACGGTTGTCATCACCGAGCTGCCTCTCGAGGGATGGCAGCTGATCGATGTCGAATGCGAAGACGGGGGCCCCGGCATCAGTGTATCCGTGGATGAGGAAAACAGGGTCGTGGCGAGCTGTTCGTCTCAAGGTTTCTCCGCATGTACCTTTACCAACCAGGCGCTGCCGAACATTCCGACGCTCTCCGAGTGGGGCATGATCGCGGCGGCAGCGGGGTTGATGCTCATTGGAATATTCTTCACGGTGAGACGACTGCGAGCAAGTAAGGAGTCGGACGCCATTGGCTGATTGCGGAAGAGGGAATTGCACTATGCGACGCGGGAGCGGAAACAATAAGAGAAGGGCAGCTGCTGTCTGATGCGAGATAATGTCCTGTAACCCGTTCATACTTCGACACGCTCAGTACGAACGGGTTTTTCTTTTTTGCTGTCATGCTGAACTCGTTTCAGCATCTCGTCGTTTCTTTTTTTGATTTAAAGGTATGGATTCCCGATACAAGAGAGGGGAATCAAAAGACAAATAACTGTAGGAGCGGCTTCCAGCCGCGATACTCTTTTTTGTCATGCTGAACTACGGTTCTGAACAGGTGCAAGAACCGGACGCCATAGTAAGAATGCAACGTAGAGATTGCTCCTCGGATATAATTTGTTAATCCAAAATATTCAGCATCTCGTCTTTTCTTGCATTATTAAGGAAATATCACCCCCATCCTAACTATTTGGCTCAGGCATCGTCGAGCCAGCAGTTTAGATGCTTCGTTGCTCTTGTTGCGAGAGCGACCTACTTCTCGCTCGCTCGAAGCAGTTCCCCCTCAAGGGGGAAGGAATTATAAATAAAGGGCAAATGGGTGCACAGATAAACCAATTTCTTAAGTACTCAGCTTAAATTCCGGCCGGAATGCCTATAAAATAAACCCGCTATGTATAGAATATAGGCAATTTCACCATCCCTTCACAATTCTTTTGCAACTGCTAATAACTGTAAAGTCTGGGAATCTAATAAAAATCGCCGAAAAAACCCTTTATTTTCAACATTGGCACGAAAATTGCCTATTATAAATACGTGCGTGTTTGGGTTAAAATATACGCAAATGCGTACGGTAATGAGGAGCTTTAGCGGGTTAAAAGGGGGGACGGGTCGGAAAGCATCTGAAAAAACTCTATGGAGGAGGAAAGGACGATGGACAACGACAGCGCGGCAAACTCGATAAAGGCAGCATTCAACCTGGGAGTGTGGATGAGGCAGAACGAGCCCGGAAAGGACGTCTTCGAAGCCGGGCGCTCTCTCAGGGAAATCATTCATATGAACCTCCGTCAGCCGGAGGAAGGGCAATACCCGAAGGACGTGATCGAGGCGAACGTGAGCTACCTCACGGACATATCGCTCCTGGGCTTCCTGATGTCGGGCGTATGTTCGTACGACCCCGAGATAAAGGAAAAGATACCGTACCTCATCGAGAAGAAGCTGGTAAGCGGGAGCTTCGCCGACTCGCCCGGCGATTACAGCGGGTCCGTTTCGGAGAAAGAGGACGGCGATTTTTACGCGAGGCCCAAAGCAGTGGGAATGAATTGACTCCAATGACGAATATAATCTCATTTCTTCATACCTCCTTATGTAGCCGGAGGCGGGAATATGCGGGTGTTCCCGTCTCCGGGTGTTTTATGCGGCCGGGAAACTCACGCGGGCCGCTCCGGACTATTAATCAGACACACCTTTAGCCTATCCCCGGGCCATCCCCCCTGTCTCTCTTGGCCCGGGGAAAATTAAAAGAAACCGGGGACGGCCGGATGCGGCCGGCGGCGGGTTGAGAGAAGCAAAAATGAGAGGATGACGAGAAAATGTTAGACTAGAGGTATGGTCATGTATTACAAGGACTATGACACAGAAGGTTTTTTCGACGAGTACTTCCACGCGGACGGGAGTCCGAGGGAAGGCGCGTCGGTGCTGCTCAAGAGGCTCGAGCAGCTCCCCGGAGGCGAGCTGCTGAGGCGGCAGAAGGCGACAGAGGCTCGGCTCTTCCAGATGGGGGTAACTTTCACTGTCTACGGCGAGGAGGAGGGGACCGAGAGGATATTCCCGTTCGACATTATCCCCAGGGTCATAGAGGCCCGCGAGTGGGAGGCGCTGGAGAAGGGGCTCAAACAGAGGATATACGCGCTCAACCTGTTCATAGACGACATCTACAACGAAAAGAAAATACTGAAAGACGGCGTGCTGCCGGAAGATCTCTTAAAGACCAGCAAGTGCTACAGGCCGCAGTGCGAAGGTTTCAGGCCGCCCCGCGGCATCTGGTGCCATATCTCGGGAACGGACCTCGTGAGGGGAGGGGACGGCGTATATTACGTGCTCGAGGACAACCTCAGGTGCCCTTCCGGCGTCTCGTACGTTCTCGAGAACAGGGAGGTGCTCAAGCGCACGTTCCCCCGCATATTCGAGGACTTGAAGATCAGGCCCGTCGACGACTACCCCTACAGGCTTCGTGAGATGCTCCAGTACATGGCGCCCGGGGGGCTGCAGTCTCCGACCGTGGTCCTGCTCACGCCGGGTATATGTAACTCCGCATATTTCGAGCACTCGTTCCTCGCACAGCAGATGGGCATAGAGCTCGTCGAAGGGGGCGACCTCGTCGTCACTGACGGCTGCGTCTACATGAAGACGACCAAGGGGCTCCAGAAGGTGGACGTCATATACAGGCGCATCGACGACGACTTCATAGACCCGCTAGCGTTCAGGGAAGACTCGCTCCTGGGCGTGCCGGGGATAATGGACGTGTACAAGTCAGGCCGCGTGGCGTTAGTCAACGCCATAGGGACCGGCATTGCGGACGACAAGATAATCTACGCGTACGTGCCCAAGATAATAAAATACTACACGGGGGAGGATCCGATCCTGCCGAACGTCCCGACATACGTGTGCTGGGAGGAACTCGACAGGAAATACGTTCTGGAGAACCTGGAAAGCCTTGTAGTCAAGCCCGCCAACGAATCGGGCGGGTACGGGATAATGATAGGGCCCAAGGCGAGCGCAAGCGTGAGGGAGGAGTTCCGCGTCAAGATACTTAAAGACCCGCGCAACTACATCGCGCAGCCGACGGTGTCGCTATCGAGAGTCCCGATACTGGCGGGCGAGCGTTTCGAGGGCAGGCACGTGGATTTCAGACCCTATACGCTCTACGGCGAGGACATATACGTCATGCCCGGAGGGCTCACCAGGGTCGCGCTCAAGAAGGGTTCACTGGTGGTAAACTCGTCTCAGGGGGGCGGGAGCAAGGACACGTGGGTGCTCAGGGACTGATACCCAAGGGCCGCGTCGATCCACTTTCTCCCGTGAAAAACAAGATATATGTAATTAAGAATATCGTTGCAGAGGATTTGATATCTAACCCGTTCGTCCTGAGCTTGTCGAAGGATCGAATGGGTTAGATGATGAGACACTGAATAGATCCTGAAATAAATTCAGGACATGGTTCAGGGTGACAAGAAGAGAGCGATCGCCACGGCTCCTTCGCGCAAGGCTACGGAGCCTCGCGATGACAAAAAGAGGTGTCATTGCGAGGGAGCGAAGTAAGCGACCGCGGCAATCTCATAAAAAAGATGAGAACCTGAATAGATCCTGAAAAAATCCCGGATCGGAGTCCGGGACATGGCTCAGGACATGGTCATGATGACGAAAGCGGGAAATCAAACTCTTTAAAGAAGATATATATGCTTAGCAGAGTAGCGAATTCCATATACTGGATGTCGAGATACATGGAGCGCGCTGAGAACGTGGCGAGGTTCATAGAGGTGAGCCTCCACCTGATGCTCGACATGCATACGGACGAAGGACAGTGGGAGCCTCTCGTCAGCACGACGGGCGACCTCGACATGTTCAGGGAGCGCTACGGGGTGCCTACCCGGGAGAACGTGCTCGATTTCCTCACGTTCGACAGGGAGAACCCGAACTCCATACTCTCCACGCTCACGATGGTGAGGGAGAACGCGAGGTCGATAAGGGAGATAATCTCGTCCGAGATGTGGGAGCAGATAAACAAGTTCTACTATTTCGTCAGGGACTCCGCGCTGAGCGGCGTCGCCGTCGACACGCCGCAGGACTTCTACCAGAGAGTGAAGTCGGAGAGCCACCTCTACGCGGGGATCGCGGATTCGACCATGAACAGGGGCGAGGACTGGCACTTCGCGCGCATGGGGAAGCTCATCGAGCGCGCGGACAAGACGTCCCGTATAATAGACGTTAAGTACTTCATACTCCTGCCCAAGCCCGAGGACGTGGGGACGCCGATAGACAACATCCAGTGGGCGGCGCTGCTCAAATCGGCGAGCGCGCTCGACATGTACAGGAGGAAGTACGAGCAGATAACGCCCGAGTCGGTCGTGCAGTTCCTGCTCCTCGACAGGAACTTCCCGCGCGCGATACTCTACTGCGTGATAATGGCCGAGGCGTCGCTCCATTCGATAACGGGCACGCCCGCGGGCATGTTCCAGAACGAGGCCGAGAGGCGTATGGGCAGGCTTCACGCCGAGTTAACCTACGCGCGCATTGACGAGATAATAAAGCGTGGGCTGCATGAATACCTGGACAGGTTCCAGATAGAGCTCAACGGCATAGGGGATTCCATAAAGGATACGTTTTTCGCTGCGCGTCCCGCAGCTTTCAAAACAGCAGGAGGTATGGAAGAGTGACGTTCTGTGTGGGCATGAAGGTGAGAAAGGGTTTGGTGGGGATAGCGGATACGCTCGTGACTACGGGCGCAGAGAGCATTACTGCGAGGAAGGTGACGATACACCAGTACGGCAGGCACTCGCTCTTCCTCATGACTTCGGGGCTCCGCTCTGTGAGGGACAAGGCGCTCACGTACTTCAGCGAGGTGCTCGACCACGACGACAGCACGTTCGACAGATTATACAAGGCCGTCAACGCGTTCGCGGCGCAGGTGAGGCGCGTCGCAGACGAGGACAAGAAGGCCCTTGAGGAAAGCGGGCTCCATTTCGACCTCTTCTCGATCATAGGCGGCCAGCTCGAGAAGGACAATGAACATAAACTCTACATGCTCTACCCGCAGGGGAACTGGGTGGAGGTGGGGCAGGGGACCCCTTATTACCTTATAGGCGAGTCGAGCTACGGGAAGCCCATCATGGACAGGGCGTTATCCTACGAGCTCAACATGGAGACCGCGCTCAAGATAGGCTACCTCGCGTTCGACGCCACGAGGACGAGCGCTATAGACGTCGACTTCCCCATCGACGTGGTCCTCTACAGGGCGGATACGTACGACATAGTGGAGCACAGGTACGAGCGGGCGGAGCTGATACAGATTTCCGAATGGTGGCAGAAGCGGATAAGGGAGGCGATAAGAGAGCTCCCACACGACTGGGTGGAGGCGGCTTTCTCCAAGCTCGGCGGCGGGTGAGCACCCGCGGGCATACGGTCCTATTCACCGACTCTGCTCAACCATACCCGTTCGCCCTGAGCAGGAGCCTGTCCTGAGCGAAGTCGAAGGATCGATGGGTTGTACGGGCGTCACTCCCGCAGGAGTGTGAAGGGAATGGGGCAACATTTGTCCTCGATTTACTCGACATCTAAAGATATGACAAACAACGGGAGTACGGCGATGATTATCAGGATAAAACACACGACGAGATACAAATATACCGAGCAAGTGTTCCTCGACCCGCAGACTATCAGGCTAAGGCCCAAGAGCGACGGCTCGCAGAGGCTAATCAGCTTCGAGATAGACATAGACCCCGTGCCCGACGGCATCACTGACATAGTGGACGTCGCCGGGAACGACAGCACCTGCGTGTGGTTCTCGGGGAAGCACGACCACCTGACGATAACGACGCGCTCCGAGGTCGAGACTCTAAGGACTAATCCGTTCGATTACGTCATCACGGAGCATTCCGTGATGAAGTTACCGGTCTTCTACCCGAAATACTACGTCCCATCGCTCAGGCCCTATTGCATGCGCAACACGGAGCCCGAAGGGCAGGTCGACAAGTTCGTCGCGGACGTGATAGACGAGTCGGGAGTAGAGACACTGCCGTTCCTCACCGCGCTCAATAACCGCATATACGAGAACTTCGAGCAGCTGGTCAGGCACGAAGGGCCTCCTTACCCGGCAGAGATAACGCTCGGCACGGGGAGGGGGGCGTGCAGGGACCTCACGGTCCTCTTTATGGAGGCGTGCAGGGCCGTGGGTATAGCGGCGCGTTTCGTGAGCGGGTACAGGGAGAACGAGATGATGGGCGACGAGAGGCAGCTCCACGCGTGGGCCGAGGTGTACCTGCCGGGCGGAGGCTGGAGGGGATACGACCCCTCGGAAGGGCTCGCTACGGCCGACCAGCACGTAACGGTGTCCGCCGGAGTGATACCCGAAGAGGCGGCTCCTCTCACGGGCACGTATAGAGGAAGCGGCGCGAGGTCGATAATCGACTTCGATATAGAAATAGAGTCGCAAAGCAGTTGAGTTAGACGGGGACAGGCGTTAGAATTCTGAGGGGGGGGCGGAATGGAGCCGGTTTTCCCCGCTTTAAAACTTTCCCCGAAAGGAGCGGAAGACGATGCCTGGACTCAAAGACCTGAGAAAAGTATTCCTAGTCATAATCTTGATCTTATCTCTTGCTGTCCCGTTTGCGTTTGCGGATGATGACGACAGCGACGTCGAGAAATTCCCTCTCGCTCCGAACGACCCCGACATATCGGACGTCTGCACGCTCTCCGACTGCAATCCCGCAAAGCCCTGCGCCGATCCGGACGAGAACTGCTACACGCTCAACGGCGTCTTTTACTGCTGCACCATGGCCCCCGACCCGGGGATGGAAGCCGTGGGGGATTGATTATTCTCTTCTGACTTTATATCCGTGGCATTAGACATACCATTTCCCCCCTTTAGCAAAGGGGGGTTCGGGGGGATTTATAATTCTGTCCTTCGACAAGCTTAGGACGATCGGGGGTTGTTGGATGAGTAAGTGAAAGGTATCACCCCCATCCATACCTTTATTTGGGTCAGGCAACGACGAGTAGGGATTGAGCAACTCCCCCGACTTTGTTGCGGTAGTGACCGATTGCTCTTGTCCATCACAATCGTCCCTCAAGGGGCAAGGAGTTATTAATAAGGACGAACAGGACGATGTTCACTCAGCGTTGCTCTCCTTCATCATCTCCGCGCGGACCTCGTCGACGAGCCCTTCGGGGAGCGAGCGGAGGGCGATGAAGACGAGCGCGGGGAGGATGATTATGTCGTCCAGGTATCCGAGCACCGGGATGAAATCGGGGATGATGTCCACGGGCGAGAGAGCGTAGGCGACGGCCGCGCCGAGGCATATGCGCGCTAACCTCGGGCAGCGGGGGTGGGTTATCACCCGCCTGTAGACGTTCACTTCGTGCTTGATGCGTGACGCGAGGGACTGTTTCTTCACTCTGGAAAAGTATATTGGATATCGCGGGGAAGGGAATTGTTTCTTTTCCTGTCATCCTGAACCCTGTCCCGGACATGTTCCGGGATCTATTCAGGATCTCATCTTTTTCATGAGATTGCCGCGCGGAGTTTATCCTGAGCGTAATTGAAGGACTCGCAATGACAGGATCATAATTTACACCCCCACCCGATCCCTCCCCCTCTGTGAGGGGGAGGGAAGTATTAAAGATTCAGCATGAACGGGATATGCAAATGTTGCCGGTCGTGCAAAAGATTCTCGGCAGAATCATAAAACACACTACGTGTGTGCGCTAGTGTTTGGTGATGTCGCCTGTGCCGGCGGAGGGCTCGGCGAAGCCCCCTGTGCGGACGATTTCCACCTCTCCGCTATCCTGCTCGCGGAGCTCGTATCCGCCCTCGAAAAAGCGCCCGGCGAACTCCCTTATCTCCTCCTCCGAACACTCTATGGAGATCTTCGTTACGGCCTCATTTTCCAATATTGCCAATGGCTTAAGCGTAAACGGGTTGGCCTTCCCCGGGAAGAACTTCGAGATGTACGAGCTCAGCTTGGTCGAGTACTCGATGAGCTCGCCGCGGGGTATGGAAAGCACGAAATAATATTTTTTTTCGGCCATGCAAATTGTCCCTTCCATATTCATTATACACGGTATAATAATAACCTGTCCGATATGACTTCCCGTGAAAAGATAGCGAGAATTTGGGCGAGGGAACAGGAGAAATGGGGCCTCGAAGACTGGAGGCTGGTGTTCTCGAACCAGAGGCGGCACTTGGGCTACTGCAAGCCCCGGAGGAGGATAATATCGCTCTCTCTCGCGTTCATGAACGTGAATCCTTACCCCGTGATGAAGGACACGCTCCTTCACGAGATCGCGCACGCGATACACTACATCGAGACCGGGAAGACCAACCACGACAACGGGTGGAGGGAGGTCGCGAGGAGGGTAGGGTGCAGGCCAGAGAGGTGCGCGCCCGTCGACGGTCTCGTCATGCCGAGGGGGAAGTACGTGGGCGTGTGTCCCGTATGCAGGAAGGCCGTGCATTTTTACAGGAAGGTGAGGAGGAGTTATTCCTGTAACGACTGCACGAACGGCTACGATTCCAAGTACAAGCTCAGGATGATGACCACAGATAAGTACGAGATGAACGGAGGCAGGCTCCGCACGCCGATCGTCTACAAGAAAGCCCGCTCGAAGTGATCGGCACGGAAGGTGTTAGTAGGGGCGAATACGAAAATCCTCCCTAACCCTCCTTTTCCAAAGGAGGGAATTAAGACTTAGAAGCGATAGCAATTTCCCCCTTAGAAAAAGGGGGAGGGGATATTATCGGAGCAATCTCGCTTTATTGTCATGCTGAACTTGTTTCAGCATCTAAACTTTTTCATGAGATTGCCACGTTGCGCTAACTTCGTTAGCTCCGCTCGCAAAGACAAGAGAAGAATGCACCTTTCTTGGCTGTTAGTCCGGTCGGTCGACATCCTCAAGTCCGCCAGTTTAGCAGCTCGATGATATTCCCCTCGGGGTCGGTCATGTAGACGAACGTGACCGTGCCGAGGCCGTCTATTTCCTTCTCCGAGATTTCGCCCAGCCTGCCGCCGCTGTTCTTGAGAACGAGCTTGTGAATCCTCGCGAGCTCCTCCGGGGTTTCGACTTCGAAAGCGACGTGCCTTAATCCGGGAGTATTCGCCGCGGGGGTGGCGCTCGCTCCGGCTTTCCCCGTGTATTCTATTATTTCGAGGAGCGCGCTGCCCGGCTCATCGTCCGGTAATTTCAGATGCACCCGCTTTATCCCCGCGCCGGGTACTCCCGTGCCTTTATCAAGCCATTTGCCTGAGAATTCCCTCTCGGGCTTGGTCTCAACGAACCCGAGCGCCTTCTCGTAGAACTCCCTCAGCTTCGAGAGGTCCTTGGCGGTGATGCTTACGTGCGCGAGGCGTATTCTCATATACCGGATAGTAAGGATATATGAAGGGGCGGAGGAGGCAAGGGGAAGGCCCGGGCTCCCATTTCCGGGCTGTCTTGAAATGCCGGGCGTAAGTCCTTAGAATTATTGGACGCGGATGTATGAAAAGCTGAAGTACAGGATCCACGACGTGATGGAGCCCGACGACACGAGCCCGCTCGCCGAGCAGGTGTTCGTGCTCTTCATCATGGGTCTCATCGTGCTCAATGTCCTTGCCGTGATATTCGAGACCATGGACAGCGTCTCCGCCAGGTGGGGCGGGTTCTTCCGCGTATTCAACATCATCTCGGTCGTGATATTCACCGTGGAGTATATCCTCAGGCTCTGGACGTGCACGGTCGACGAGAGATACAGCCATCCCGTCACGGGCAGGATAAGATACGTGTTCTCGACGTTCGCTCTCATAGACCTCGTCGCGATACTCCCGTTCTATCTCCCGTTCATCACGCACCTCGACCTCCGGTTCCTCCGCGTGCTCAGGCTGCTGACGCTCTTGAAAATGACCCGGTACGCGGACGAGTTCAAGCTCTTCGGGAACGTGCTCGGCGCGAAGAAGAGAGAGATAATCGTCTCTGCGATACTCGTCCTCATGCTCATCATACTCGCGTCGAGCCTCATGTACTACATCGAGCACGACCAGCAGCCGGAGGCGTTCTCGAGCATCCCGGCAGCGATGTGGTGGGCCGTCGTGACTCTGAGCACGGTCGGATACGGGGACGTGCTCCCGCTCTCGCCGCTGGGGAAGTTCGTCGCCGCGTGCGTGTCCATACTCGGAATCGCGCTCTTCGCGATACCGGCGGGTATTATCGCGTCCGGGTTCGTCGAGGAGATGCGGAGGAGGGGTGCTCAGGTCAAAGTGTGCCCGCATTGCGGGAAGAGGATTGAGTAGGGTGGGTTACGTTTGGCGGGTTCCGCGTATAACTCGAGCGAAGTCTGCAGCGAGATGACATCTCCATAGTAGGAGCGGCTTCCACCCGCGATGGAATGAAACCACAAAGGCGAGATTCCCGATCGGCGCCTGCCCTGAACCATGTCCCGTACTTGATACGGGATCTATTCAGGGTCGGGAATGATAAAATCATTTTCCCCCTTAGAAAAAGGGGGATTTAGGGGGATTAAGTCTTTCAAGTTAAATTGGACAAGATAAAGAAAAGGAAAAATAAATATAAATCCTCCCTACCTATTTGGTCTTAATAAACATCCAGCCGGGATTTGAATCGCTTAAGCGCCTTTGTTGTAATAGCGTCCGAATGCTCACTCGTTCGCATCCGTTCTTTGCCAAAGGAGGGAATATAATGATAAATATAATGATAGAGGATGAGATTGCCGCGTCACTTCCGGCTTCGCCATCCTCCTCCGCCAAGGCTTCGGAGGACAAGAGGCTACGCCGGACGAGTCGCTCCTCACAACGACAGGTTTTATTATCGCGGCTGGAAGCCGCTCCTACAAAAGGTATCACCCCCATCCTCACCTTAATTTGGTTTAGGCAGCATTGAGGCTGAAGTCGATTGGACACATCGGCTTCGTTGTAGGTCCGACCGGTTCTTACGCACGCTAAGAACCGTCCCTCAATGGGGAAGGAATTATTGTGTGGTATTCTTCTTACCTCAACTCGCTTCTGTACGTCTCCTTCGCCATCAGCACCGCAATCAGCGAGATCGCCGAAGAGGCGGCCAGGTATATCCCGGGCGCGGTGACGTCTCCTGTCCTGTCGATGAGGTAGGACGCGATGAGAGGCGCCGAGCCGCCGAATACCGAGAACCCGATGACGTTCCCCATCGATATACCGCTCATCCTCACCCGCGTCGGGAAGCTCTCGACCATGTAGGCCGCGAACGCCCCCGCGAAGAGCACGTTCATGAGCCCTGCTCCGAACTGGACTATAATCTTGAGCGGGAGGTCGTCCCCGGCGAACACCCTGAACAGCAGGTAGCCCATGACGACCTCGCCCGCGCACCCGATGACGAGTGCGGGCTTCCTCCCGGCCCTGTCCGAGAAGTATCCGCTCAGCGGCACTAGCATCGTGCAGAGCGCCAGGTTGAGCGTGTTTATGTTGAGTATCTGCGAGAGAGTCATGCCCCCGTATCTGGTCGCGTACGTCGGGAGATAGACGAAGATGAGGTAGAAGCTCACGGCGAACATTATCGTCGCGGCGAGGATTATGAGCACCGGCTTCCAGTGCCCGGTGAGGGACTCTCTCACCGGGGAATCGGACGTCTTTCCCGACTTCTTGAGGTCGAGGAACATACCCGACTCCTCGACGGTTTTTCTAAGGAAATATGCCGCGACGCCGGATACAGTCCCGAGGAGGAACGGTATCCTCCATCCCCACGAGAGGAGCTCCTCTCGCGTGAGCGCGCTCGAGACGAGTCCGCATACGAGCGAGGCGAGGAGTATCCCCGCCGTCGTGCTGAAGAGGGACATGCTCCCGTAAAGGCCGCGGAGGTTGGGCGGGGCCAGCTCCGCAAGGAGGGATAATGTCGCAGACCTCTCCCCGCCGACCGAGAGCGCCTGGGCGATTCTCAGAATAATGAGGAGCACCGTCGCCGCGATGCCTATTCCCGCATAAGCGGGGAGGACGCCTATAAGCACGGTCGGGAACGTCATCAGTATCACTGTGAATATGAACGCGTTCTTCCTGCCAAACCTGTCGCCGAGGCTCGATATGACGACCGAGCCCAGCGGGCGGAACAGGAAGGAGAGCGCGAAGACCATGAACGTCGAGAGGAGGGCGGTCGTCTCGTCGGTGAACGGGAAGAAGAGCTCGGAGAGCACGACCGCGTAGAAGCCGAAGATCGAGAAGTCATACCATTCGAGGATAATGGCGAGGGAGCTCGCGACGACTGTTTTTTTGTGGGGCAGGAGCTGGGCAGTTTGCGCGGGCTTTTCGACGGGGGGCATTTTGAGGGGATTATAGTATTTTCGGGATTTTATTGCAATCGGGGGGGAGGAGGCTCCCCTCTCATTACAACCGTATCAAAGGCGCCGTCGAGGTTTATATGGCTCACGGTTTAAACCGTTTCTTCTTTAAGCAGTTTTTCAATTGTCCTCATCGGCAGAAACATCCGGTTAGCATGACCGGGCAGTTCCATGAAGCCGTAGCTCGCGTAAAACTCCACAGCGCCTTCGTAGGCATCGACTATAAGGCAGAATACCGCGATCTCACTATCGAGGCAGCGCCTCATGGCGTCCATAAGCAGGTGTTCGCCTAACCTCCGGCCCTTGTACTTCGTATCCACTGCCAACCTTCCCAGCAGTGCCGCGGGAATATCGGGATAGCGCGGGAGATGCCTCCTTGTCTCCTCCGGGAGGTCATTGAGAAGGACGCTGTTCATAGACAGAGTGTAAAACCCCGCGATCGAGCCGCTGTCACGATCGACCAGAACGAATGTCGCGGCGACGTTCTTTTTCTGGTCCTGACTTGCCTGCTGCCGGATATACCTGTCGAGCGCATCGTCGCCGCAGGAAAAATCCTCGCGCCTGTGCGATTTCTTCAGGCGTTCGATGGTGAAATTAAATACCGGCTGTTTTTTCACTTGCCTGCTGTTCGGTCTTTATAAAGGCGCGCCGCTCTTTTCAGTTTTTTATTCGGCGCAGGCGGGTTTAAAAGCGTCCTGACGAAGGTCTCACTATCGGCATTAGATAACTTGATCAAGGTTTCTTCCTCATGCTTTCTGATGACGTTCTCTGCGGCCTTTTTCAGCGAATCCTGCATGAAATCGGTAACTGTACGTCCTTCGAGCTCGGCTGCACGCTGAATCAGCCTTTTTACGCGGGAAGTAGTCCTGGCCTCAAGGCGTTCCTTCTTCGTTGGTTTCTCATTCTGATTGTTAACCGTCCGCATGATCTTCGGTCTCCTTCACCATCCATAGTGTACGGCAAATAGCCGTACAAATCAAGGCAAAGACAAAAATGAGATGCTGAACATTTTGGGTTAACCAATATTATCCGAGAACAATAGCTGCATTGCACTCTGCCTATGGCGTCCGGTTCTTGCGCACGCTCATAACCGTAGTTCAGAATGACTGAAAAGAAAGGAGTGTCAGGGGTCCTTACGGAGAGAGAGATACCCCTGACACCGGTTTTGGCGGACTGTTTTCAGTCCTTACCATATATACGTAAGGACCTCCTCAAATAGATTAATACCGGTAAAAACAGGAGAGGCAGGAGCGCTGCCGGTGTTTCCGTGCTTCGGGATAATACGAGAGCGCAGCTCCCTCCCTTGTCCCCGCTGCTCTCGGGGTCGAGCTGGTCGGGTATGCCGTCGCCGTCGGAGTCCCTTATCACTAGCGGAGCTCCGCCCCTCTCCGGATCGAATATGTCGAGGAGCCCGTCACCGTTCGAGTCTTCGGTCGAATCCGGCA
This sequence comes from Thermodesulfobacteriota bacterium, assembly GCA_040754335.1. Taxonomy (NCBI): domain Bacteria; kingdom Pseudomonadati; phylum Thermodesulfobacteriota; species Thermodesulfobacteriota bacterium. Next base: position 479,977 of record JBFMCV010000002.1, read on the forward strand.
GCCCGTCGCCGTCAGCGTCCGTTCCGCCGTTCTCCTCGTAATCGGACCCGCCCTGGTCGTCGGAATTAATGTCGTGCGAGTCGGCTATACCGTCCCCGTCCGTGTCCGCGCACTTGAGCATATTGCCTCCCTCGGCGGGGTCGTATTCGTCCGGAAGGCCGTTCTGGTTCGCGTCAACATCGGAATCGACCTCGCCGTCGTCGTCCGCGTCGCCTGATCCGCCGCACTCGTAATGGTCCGTGAGCCCGTCGTTATCGGAATCGAGGTCGCGCCTGTTGGGGATGCCGTCCGCGTCCGCGTCGTTCGGCGTGCCGACGAGGTCGCCCTCTGCGTTCGTTGTGACGGCCTGGTTCCCGGACTCCGCGCTGTTCATGACCCCGTCGTTGTCCGTGTCCGCGTCGCCCGAATTCTGCACGCCGTCCCCGTCCGTATCGTTCGGGCAGAAGTTGACCGTGTAGTTGACGGCCTGGTTTCCTGAATTCTGGCAAGCAAAAAGCTTTATCGCGTCGTCGTAAGGGAATGCGTATGAAGTCGGGCTGGATGTGTTGAATACCACTGCGACAGGCTGGGCTATGGACTGCCAGTCGGAGTTATTCCCCGCCACGCACGCGCCGTCGGGCGCGCCGTTAGGATATCCCGGCGCCCAGGATGGGCACCCGCAGCAGTTGGAGTCGGTCGTGCCCGTCGTGAAACACGAGCCCGCGTTCGGCCCCGAGCACGCCCAGAGGTTGCCGTATGTGGTGATGCCGTCCGTGGTAGCTGTGTCGCAGTCGGCGCCGAGTATGACGGGGTTCGCCTTCGACTGCTCGCAGTAGCCCGAAGCCCCGCAGTTGAACGTATACGGGGGGCCGCAGTCGCCGTCCTGCGAGCACGCCTGCCTGCAGAATTTCTGGGGCGCAAAGCAGCCGGCGTAGGTCGTTCCCTGGTTCTGGTCGCTATTCAATATAAGCTCGGAAGGACAGTTCGCCTGGGAGACGGCAAGTCCCGACGAGCCCGTCCACGGGGACGAGGGGAGGTCTGACTGCGCGAGCCCGCTAGGGGCGCATCCGGAGGTGTCGGTACAGCCGGGGCTCCCGCAGAAGAAGGGGTTCACGCACATGTTCAGATTGGGGTCGCATTTCCATTTGTAGCCGAACCCGAAGAGCTGGTAGCAGTCCGAATCCTGCGTGCAGGTGGACGAGCTTGTGCCCGGAAGATTGCCGGTGAATATGCAGTTGCTGTTGCCGGAGCAGGTGTAGTCGGAGGAGTTAGGGATTATTTCGACCGCGACGTTGCCGCCGTCGACCATGCTGACGTCGTAATTATCTTGTCCTCCAACCCCTGAAGCGAGAGTGAACTCGGCGAGCGTCGCCGGCGGCAGGCCCGGATTTACGCAGTTGAGCACGAAGTTTCCTCCTCCGTCCGTGCATCCCCCCGTGTCGCAGCAGTTGGCTATGACGTAATTGTTGCCGTTCACGTTCACGGTCTGACCGGTGCAGCCGTCAGACGCGTTGAAGCTGCAACCAGTCCGTCCCCAGAACCTACCCGAATAGTTGTTCGGCACGGTAACGGTGGCCGTGGCGTTCTGATCGAGCTCCCATCCGCTGAGCGTGCTTATGGCCCCGGGGTCACTTCCGCCCGATATGGTACCCGAGGTTATGCCGGGGACAGCCCCGACCCATATGGTCTCAGAGCAGTAGTTGTTTATGGTTATCGTCGCCTGGGCATGTGCGGTCTTGCCGCCGCCCGCGTTAATGAGAAGCGCCATAAATGAAGCGAGGATGATTAAAGAAGACAGTCTAGTGAATTCCGTAAATCGCATGGAAAATCCTCCTTTTTTGGATGTGCCGCCGCTGTAACTACCCTTTAATACAGGTACGTACGGAGGGACGGGATCGGATGAGAATTGCGAGCATTACCGCCCGGCTATCCCTGACGACAGGCTGACTAATTGTAATGCTGATTCGAGACGGAAGGAAGGGGGGAGGGGGGTTTATATGATGATTTTAGACTTTTCTTTAACTTTGGTTTCTTGTATGTCGTTGTACATTACATCATGGGTGAAATTAATTAATTCTGCTGTCATATGGTCAAACACGAATTTATTGTTTAAACCTAGTCTTAGTTCGTTGACTGGTTGAAGATCAAACTTAGGATTGTTTTGTGCTAATAATGACCTGCTGATTATACTGGTCAATACGTCTATGAATCTTTTTCTTTTGTCATTAGGTGAACTTAAAAACTTTATTGGCTCAAGAGATATTTGTGTATCAGTCTTTGTATCAATGTCGTGTAATTCTTTGAGGCGTTGTTGAAGACTTTCTGTAGAATAATCGACAATAATGTGTATATCTGTTTTTGGATAATTCCAATTATCTATTAATATTTCAAATCTATGCTTACCAGTGTTTTTTTCTAAGAACCTTGAAATAACATCGAATAAGCATGTTCCTAGAATTTGACTGTGGAGGAAGTGTGCATCCTTCCTTTCATCTACTCCCCTGAATATACGACGACTGAAATTCCCGAATAAAGTATAATTTTCCGTATTATTTCGTAGTATGTTATTAGCCAAATCTATGCATTTTGCTGTTATGTATAAATTATGTTGACATATTTGCTTCGCAATATTCACTGCTCTTTGATTCTCAATTCTATCATTTTTCAATGATGTTGAGTTTGATAAACCCATAAGTCTATCAAGAGCGTTGAATATTTGATCTTCGTCAGATAATTCATATAACACAGCTACACCCAAGAAATAATCGCTCGTATTATTGTTCTTGAATGTGGGAGTTCCAAACTCATCGAATAAGACTATTATTTCCTTTTCTTTTGTCGCCATTATCGCACCGATAATTTTTACACTGAGAATAAAGGATAATTTGTACAATGGGCCATATCAATAGATGGCCAAGCATAGAAAAGGAAAAATCCTCCCTACCCCTCCTTTTTCTAAGGAGGGAATGAAAGGCTAAGGAGAGGAGTTACTTCTCAATCAATGGAGAATAATCATTCTCCCCCTTTGACAAAGGGGGATACAGGGGGATTTAAATTCAAATAGATTTGTTCAAGTACGCCGTCAATATTTTGCAGCACATCGAGGTTTGAGAACCTTAATACTTTCAAGCCGAGACGGATCAATTTATTGTCACGAATTTGATCGCTTTCTTGTTTTTCTCCATAATAATGCTGTCCACCGTCGATTTCCACGACCAACTTGGCTGCCGGGCAATATAAGTCTACGATATAGTCTCCAATTATTGCTTGTCTGTAAAATTGTAGCCCCGCAATTTGCTTCATTCTAACTTTAGACCAGAGGAGTATCTCAGCATCGGTCATATTTTTTCTGAGCTTCTGTGCGAGAGGCTTCAGGTTTTTGTTGTAGTTTAGCATGAGCTAACTATATCAGAATGCTAAAAGAAAATCCTCCCTGACCCTCCTTTTTCTAAGGAGGGAATTAGAGCACGAAAGACGAGATCCTGAATAGATCCTGAAACGAGTTCAGGACATGGTTCAGGATGACTAAATTATCACTCCATCCTCACCCCGCCATGGTCCGTTTACGCCACGCGCGCCAGATTAGGAATACGACGAGGAGCACGGCGAGCACCATGAGCGGGCCCGTGAATATCATGAACAAGGTCCTGTCGCTCGTGGCCTTGGCTTCCCTCAGGCTTGCCGCCTCGTCCCGTATCCTCGCCAGGTGCCCGAGCACGTCAGCGTAGCCGTACCACCACGCGTAATCGGGGCTCATGTGGAATGCGCCTTTATAGGATTTCAGGTTCGAGAAGAAGAACATGTCGAAGTATTCCCGTTCTATCGCCGATACGTTGAAGTAAAGCCCCGCGGGCCAGTGCTGCGCGAACCCGCCCGGTATGTCGATCGCCGTGAACCGGGGGCCCGGCAGGAGTCCTGCCGCCATTTGGCCGTGGCTCGGCTTGATGAGCCCGTCGTCGTAGAGCCCTTTCAATATATCCCTTGCCTCGACCACGAGAGCGTCGCCCGCGAGCTTGTGCGCGTCCGCAGATTCGAGATAGTATCTTGCCTTATCCTCCGAATGGCACGTGAGACAGACCTTTATCATCTCGACCCGCTTCGCCTGATTTTCCGGCTCGAGCGTTATGTCCTTGAGATCGCCGAGCGCGGCCTGTGTCCCCATACCCCAGATAATCTTCCGCGTCATGTTGTGGCTCGAATACCGCTTGCCGTCGTTGTCGACGTAGAGCATGTGGCAATACGAGCAGGTAGGCGTGCCGTACTTGGCCTCGGCGAGGGGTACTGACCAGTCCCACGCGCTCCCGCGGGCGGAGTAAATGGAGCCGTGCTTCGAGCTCATGTAGGCCTCAAAGTTCGGGTGGTCGGGGCCCATGTGGCATGTGTAGCAGGCTTCGGGCTTCCGCGCTTCTTCGAGGTTGAACGAGTGTCGCGTATGGCAGGCGATGCAGCCGTTCCTGTAATCGAGGCTGCTCATGTCTATGTATTTCAACTGTTCGTCGCTCCAGTATTTCGCGTCCGTAGCGCCCGCCTGCGCGTGGCATGGGTCGCAGCCCATCTGCATGACCTTCCTCGGCATCTGCTTGTAGTTGGGCACGCCGATGTTGCGCTCCCAGTTTATTCCGATGTCGCCCGGGCCCGGACCGTACGAATGCCCCGCGTCGAGGACGTGCTCCTTATATATCTGCGCGTGGCACGCGGCGCACATGGTCTCCGGGACGCGTCCCTTGGACGCCATTATCACGTCGTGGTCGGTGCCGTGGCAGTTGGCGCAAGTAAGCTGTTTGAGCGGGAAATCGACGCGCGGGTTCTGCGCGCCTTCCATCCCCATCGCGCTCGACTCGAACTGGCTCACTATCTCGGGATGGAGCGTCTTGTGGCAAGGGGCGCACGTCTCGGGGCCGAGTTCTCCCTTAGGGATGTCCTTCTGTATCCTCTCTGCGGGAGGGGGGACGTCTTTAAGGTACGCGTAGATTTCGCGCGCGTCCCCGTCGCTGACCGCCTGGGCGGGAAACGCGGGCATGATGTCCCTCGGGTGGCGGAGCTGGCTCAGGAACGCATCGAACGTGAGGGCGGTATGCGCGAGCGCGGGCCCGACACCGCCGCGGCCGCTCACGCCGTGGCAGCCCATGCAGCCTTTCGATATGAAAAGCGTGCCGCCGCTCTCTTTTTCTTCATCGGCCCGTGACGGGAATGCGAGCGTTACGAGGAGCAGGAGAAACCACACAGGGCCGATTAATTTTATCGTTGCCCTTATTCCCGGCATGTCTCCTATCATAACAAAAATTTTCCCCGAATTGAAGAAAAATTGTTGGCGAGGATTATAAGGAAATGGATTCCCGATTTATTTTGGCTTGTGAATCGTGTCTGCCGGAATAAAGAGGCTCGATTGCAATCAGCGGAGGACGACCGGTTCTTGCGCACCTTCATAACCGTTATTCGGGAATCCACTCTTTATAATAATCTGTAGGAGCGGCTTCCAGCCGCGATAATCCCGTTCGCCCTCTTGATAATTCTCTCTCCCTTGAGGGAACGATTGCGAGCTGGTGAGCATTCGTTCTCTGCCTAAGGAGGGAATCAAGGTAAAAAACGAGATTGCCGCGGCTCATTCTGAGCCTCGCAATGACAGTATTGTTGGCCTTTGCGTTCGGGACGCAGAGGCCGGCGGGGAAGGATTCATATATGGAAGTATTTCAATATATAAAACCACTTAACAATGCCCTCAAAATGTGTCAATATAGTATCGTGTCGATATGAATTTGGAGTATATAATATAATGAGAGGGGGTATGTATATGGCCGCAAACAGCTGGAAGCTGGACGGGACGTATTTCGAAGCGTGCAACTGCGACGTCGCCTGCCCGTGCGCGTTTACAAGCGCGCCTACGGAAGGGGAATGCAAGGCCCTCGTAGCCTGGCATATCGACAAGGGACATTTCCAGGACGTTAATCTCGACGGTCTTAACCTCGCGATCGCCGTTTACTCGCCGGGGCATATGCTGGAGGTGAAGTGGAGCATCGCGGTGTATGTCGACGAGAGGGCGAGCGATGAACAGAGGAGCGCCCTGTTCACTATATTTTCGGGGCAGGCCGGAGGGCACCCTGCGGCAATCGCTTCGTTCGTAGGGGCCATTCTGGGCGTCAAGAGCGTCGCGATCGATTACCGCGCCGACGGCAGGACGCGCAGCATCCGCCTGGGAGACATCGCCGACATGGAGATCGAGGCGCTGCCCGGCCAGGGAGGCGCGGATATTACGGTGACAAACGCGCCGTTCTGCGTCGCGCCGGGGTATCCGTCGGTAGTCGCCAAATCGAAACAATTAAACCTTAAAGACGGCGGGCTCAACTGGTATATAACGAACAAGAACGGATACTACTCGCCGTTTTCTTATTCGGCCGCATGAGCTTGGACACAGGACAAAACATTTCCATCATAGAGTCCGCCCTCAGGCGGGACCGTGTTATCGTATTGCTCGGACTCGCGTGCATTGCGGCGCTCGCCTGGGCCTATACCGTGCACGAGGCATGGGTAATGAATAACATGGACATAGAGACGTGCATGGGCCTGTCCGCCAGGAGCTGGGGCCTGACCGACCTCTTCCTTTTATTCCTCATGTGGACGGTGATGATGGCAGCGATGATGATACCGTCGGTCTCGCCGGTGGTGCTCCTTTACGCGCGTTATGTGAGGACGAAGGGATGCGGAGGCGGGGTCATAAGCCTGACGGGCTTGTTCGCGCTCGGCTACCTGGCTTCGTGGACCGGGTTCAGCCTTATCGCTGCGCTTGCGCAGTGGGGCCTCCATGAAGCCGCTCTCATATCGCCGATGATGGTGAGCACGAGCCCCGTGCTGGGCGGCGCGATACTCGTAGCCGCCGGGGTATTCCAGTGGACCCCGCTCAAGCACGCCTGTCTCAGTCAATGCCGCACGCCGATCGGGTTCCTCATGACTGAGTGGCGGGAAGGGGCGGGCGGGGCGTGCGTTATGGGGCTCAGGCACGGGACTTACTGTGTAGGCTGCTGCTGGCTGCTCATGGCGGTGCTGTTCGTTACGGGCGTAATGAACATCCTCTGGGTCGCTCTTATCGCGGCGTTCGTGCTCGTAGAGAAGCTCGCGCCTTCGGGCGAGTGGGCGGCGAGGACGGCAGGGGTACTGCTCGCGGGCTACGGCTTGTGGATGATCGGCCAGAAACTTGTTTCCTGAAGCGGAGACGCGTGCTCCTCGATTACTTCCTCAATCCGCCGCCTGCGGCGCATGCTTCCGGGGGAGGGCGGGCCGCTAGACGTTATACTCGACCTCGGAAAGAAATGCGCTCGAGTTCTCATGCCGGAACGAGAGCCCTTCGACGTTAACGTCGCAGCGTTTGGTATTCACTATTTCGCTATCCTTCCATATGAATCCGCCGGGCAGGACCATGCGGGCGTTCGCTTCCGACTTGTCCATATCGGAAATTATCGGCTCGATGTCGGCGCTGGCGGCGCTGCCAAGCCGCAGGGTTGCCCTCTTGCCGCTGCGAGATACCTGGACCGGGCCGTAGACGACCCTGGCGGGACTCGAATAGGTAGTAGAGAAAATCTCGAACGGACCGCCGAGACCGGCTTTGCCCGTGCCGATCTTGGCAAGCGCTTCTCTTTGCGACTCGTCGGCACGTTCGTCGATATACACGACCGCTTCGCCGTTGCCGTGATGTATGGGATTGGGCCAGCGGACGATCAGTGCGATCGTGAGACCGTCCAGCCGGACGCTCCCGTACGCCCCTTCCTTTATGCTCCAGACGTCGATTGCCTGGCATGTCCCGTCGGTCGGGATCATGGTCAGGTTGCAGGGACACCCGTACGCGCAGTTGCATGTCTCATAATAATCTGCCTTCCACCACCAATCAGCCATTTTAACACCCCCTCCGCTAAGGTTTATTTAAATAATCATGTTTAATCATTAACCCCTTCTTATTCCTATTTTCTCACGGACGCGGCGCTCATGTCAAGCGGTGTTTTTTTTGCCGGGGCTGACTAATAATAGTGGTGATTCGCATTTCCTTCCCCCTTGAGGGGGGAAGGGTAGGATGGGGGTGTACTAAATCAATTAGGGACTTCTATCTGAGTCATCTCTGAGTATACAAGCCAGATCATTTACCTTTTCTCTGAATTGTCTGTAGTTAATGATATTTTCTAGATTAGGTTTTTGTGTTGCTATATTGATATCGTACTGCGCATCTAACTCTTGTAAAATTGTAGGGGCGATGGTGAAAGAAAAGTTGTATTTATAGATTATTGGCCATCTTCTTTTTAAATCTAAGTCACCATTATTTACAGAGTGATAATTATTTCCCATGACTTCCTCCATAATATCAAGAGATTTCTTATTTACATTCATTTTCTTTGTATCACCATAAAAAGGTGCATCATATAATGGAGGAAGAGGAGGTGATAGAAATAGACCCTTCTGTGCATTTAAATATTTATTTCTAGCTGTTGGCACTTCAAAATGATCTATAGTACAGCAGGAGTTATTTAAATAGTCTTTGTCCAACATCCATAGTGAAAAATGATTATTTGACTCCGGAATTTTGTCACATTCGCCTAGATACTTTCTCGTGACTTCCATCGCAGCGAAAAAAAGAGCCGTATAAGGATTAAAAGTAAAATCTAAATATCTGGTTTTAACACCGTAATGTTGAGCAATTGATATTACTTCTTTCCACCCAGCCTTAGTTGTACAATACCAATCATAGAAGCTCTTATCTTCGGAGATATTAAATTTAATGGGATTTAACAACTCGAATAGATCTCCGGGTAAATCGAATCCCATTCTATCAGCTATTATGACAAAATATGAAACATCGATATATTCACGCATAATTCGTTCTCTTATAGATTCCATTGGAATTACATCATCACTGAAACCACGGAGAACTGAGGGAACAAGTCCCCAAATAGCTTCTGCTTGACCTCTGAAGACAGTTTTATAGTGTTTGCGGTTCATTCTAATGTCTGAATAGGCAAGTTCGAATTCGTCAAAAGATGAAAGATAAATTTCTTTAAATGGGCTGTCATTGTTCATTGATAATTAATTATAACAATTCGAATTGCATTATTGCAAATCACATAATTTAACAGCCTGAGAAAGAGTGGATTATTTTCACCCCCATCCTAACCTTCCCCCCTCAAGGGGGAAGGAAATTTAAATAAATGGGTAGATTGCCGCGGCTCTATCAGAGATTCGAAATGACAGATCTTTTGTCTTCGCGAGGGAGCGCCTGTCCTGAACCATGTCCTGAACTTGTTTCAGGATCGCTTCAGGAACTCCGATCCGGGATTGTTTCAGGATCGCGACCGTGGCGATCTCTCTTTTTCCTGATTTTGCAGAGGTGAACGATAGGACAATAAAGACGCTACGTATTGTTGCCGCCGATTATTTCTACTTCCTGAATTCTTCGCTGTAGGGGACGAAAGTTGTCGTAGCCGAAAGGCTGCCAGTCTGACGGCCCGAATGACTCGGATAGGTGTGCTCGATAAGATACGTGTAGAGCCAGCCGCCGGGGACCCTGTCTACCGTATAGTTGGGGAATTCGATGCGCTCGTGGAGCTTCATGGCGTATATATCCTGATTTTCCCGGTCAGCCACGGCAGTCAGCCCGCTTATATGATTTTGCGCTCATGCAATTAAGATACAGGGGTTTCTTCGATTAGTAAATTCGGCTCGCGCTGCCCGGAACGACAGGTTGACGATGAGACCGCCGCGGTCAGGACTCCGCGCTCTTCTCCGGCTTCGTTTCCGGAAGCGGGATGACGGGCTCCTCAGCGGCGCGGGCGCGCCCGTCCGCCTCCATGTCCTTGTTCGTGAAATCGACTATCCGCTTTACAGCCATCGTGAGGGGGACGCCGAGGATCGCGCCTATCGCGCCCATGAGCCATCCCCAGAAGAGCAGCGACAGGAACACGACCAGTATCGACATCTTGAATTCCTTGCCCAGGAACCTGGGCTTGATGACGTTGTCGATGATGGAGTTGAAGACAACGTAGCCGACGACGACCAGTATGCAGTGCCCCCAGCCGAATTCGAGCAGCGCGAGTAGCGCCGGGGGGACGACCGAGAGCACGAACCCGATGTTCGGAATGAAGCTGAAGAGGAAGGCGAGGAACCCCCAGAGCACCGCGAAATCGACGCCTATTATCAGGAGAAGGACGAAGTCGGCTACGGCCGCGATGAGGCCCGCTATGGCGTTTATGGTCACGTACTTCTTCAGGTCTTCCGATATGTCGCCGAACCTGTGCTGCCAGGAGTCCTCGGCGAATTCGCCCCTGTCGGCTTTCACCGTTATGTCGGCGAACTCTATCAGAATGAACACCATCAGCAGCACGACGAAGAAGAAGTTGCCGAATGTCGAGAATATGTTCTGGAGGAAGGTGGTCATGTAGCCTACGATCTTGTCGGGGCTGAAAATGTTGAGCTGCTGCACGTCGCTCACGTCTATCCCCCTCGCCGTGAGTGCGTTCATGCCCGCGTGGTAGAGCTCGGCTATCTTGTCCTGATAGAAGGGGGCCTTGCCTATGATGTTGTTTATCGCCACGCCGAGGATGGTGGATACTGACCCCATGATGACGATGACGATGAGTATGGTGACCGCGAGGGACGCGGCCTTGGGCCAGCCCCTCCGGAGCTGCCACGTGAGGAGCGGCGATACGGCCACCGCGAGCAGCAGCGCGACCAGGAATATGTTGAGCACGGGCGCTATCTCGCGCACCCCCGCAAGTATTATGACGATCGACGCGCCCGCAAGGAGCGGGTGAATGTTGAATTTCGTTCTCGTGGTCATGTGCGTGAGCGCGGGCGGCCTGGCCTTGCCGCAGCCCGGTAGAATTATACCATTTTGGGGAGGGAAGTTTTTATTGTGGAGGGGATTAGTCGAAGTATGACGGTTTTACCATTTCTGTCATCGCGAGGCTGCGACAGCAGCCGTGGCGATCTCGCTGTTCTTGTCATGCTGAACTTGTTTCAGCATCTCGCACTTTCATGAGATTGCCGCGGTCGCATACTGCGCTCCCTCGCAATGACAGGATAAATAATCCGTCCTTCGACACGCTCAGTGCGAACGGGTTTGGTTGAGCAGAATAGATGAATAGGACCGTATGCCCGCGGGTGCTCACCCGCCGCGGGCCGGAGAATTCAATCCGGTTTATTCAAGAAATCCTTTAAGTCCGCCTGATGTTTTTCGAGGACCCCGGGCGCGGGCATCCTGCCTAGCCTCATGAGCTCTTCCGCGGCCGCCATTTCCGCGTCCCTGTTGTTCCCCGCGGCCGCCGCGACCTTGCCCCCCGATATGTAAAACGTGATAAAATCCTTATCCGCGACGTTCCCCCATGTAATCGTATTGTCCCAGGCGCGGGCGTGTCCGACGTATCTTAATTCCAGTCCCGCCTGCGCGGTCCAGAAGAACGGTACGCTCGAATAAGGGACGTTTTTGCCGAGCATGTTGAGCGCCGCGATTTTCCCCTGCTGCTCCGCTGTCCTCCAGTGCTCGATCCTTCCGCGTACTCCCGTGACGGCGTTCGGGAACGAAGCTATGTCGCCTGCCGCGTAAACGTCCTCCGCAACGGCGAGGTAAATATCCGTTTTGAGGCTCCCGTCCGGATCGGGCTCGATGCCCTCTATAAATCCGGTCGCCGGGACTATCCCTATGCCGACGAGGACGAGGTCGGCGGGAATCTCTTTCCCGTCGTTGAATATTATTTTTTCGACTTTTCCGTCCCCGGCGAATCTCGACACGTTCGCGTCCATCTCGAACGCGATCCCGAGGTTCTTGTGCTCTTTCATGAATAACTCCCCGATCTCTTTCCCCAATGTCCTTTCGAACGGCAGGGATTCCTTGCCTATAACGGTAACGTCTATGCCGAGCACGGACAGGCTGTAAGCGGTTTCCATGCCTATGAAGCTCGACCCGATAACCGCGGCTCTGGACGCCTTTTCCGCAGCGGTTATGATTTCATCGGCGTTCCCGAAGCTCCTTAGCGTGAAGATATTGCCGAGGTCCGCTCCGGGGATGTCGAGGTTAAGAGGTTTCCCGCCCGAGGCGATGAGGATCTTGTCGAATACGAGGTTTTGCCCGTCGTCGAGCGTAAGCTCTTTGTTCCGTACGTCCAGCTTCAAGACCTCTCTCCCCAGGACGGTATCGATACCGTGCTCGTCGTAAAATTTCCGGCCCCTGAGAGGCATCCAGTCCGCCTCGGCCTTGCCCTGCAGGTACTCTTTACTCAAATTCGGGCGGTCATACGGGAGTTCGTTCTCTTTCGTTATTATATAAATCCTGCCCTTAAAGCCGTTTTCGCGGAGCGTCTGGGCGGCCGAGTAGCCGGCCGCTCCCCCGCCGATTATAGCGAACTTCCTCATGTCTGATTTGTAGTCGGGTTTCGTTAGGCCGGGCAGCCGCCTTTTTTCGATCTTATCGGGGACCGTGACGACGAGGTTCTCCCCCTCCGTCCTGAGCTCGTAAGCGGCCAGGGAATCGAATGCCGGCGGCTCGAGCAAATCCCCGTTCTTCGCACTGAAGCACGAGTGGTGAAGCGGGCAGACGATCCTGCCATCGCTCAGCGCCCCTTCTTCGAGCGGCGCTCCGTAGTGTGTGCAGAATGGGCTCAGGGCGGAGAATTCCCCGCCTGACCTGCAAATCAGTATCTTGTCCCTGGAATCCCCGAGCACGACTGCTTTCATGCCGTCATCCTCGAAATCGCTCAATTTCCCTACTACTATTCGCCTGCTCATAGCTGCCTCCCCGCAAGCATTAAATGTCCTGTCATATTTGTACTTCAAACGTTATACCACAAGACCGCGGCTATTAAAACCGGGACAACAGCAATTAAAAACATTATCAGCTGCGCGAAACGGCAGCCTATGACATTTCGTATCCTCAATAATTTCCTCTCCCCTTGAGGAATGGTTCTGAGCGTGCGCAAGAACCGGTCGGAGCCACCACTAAACTGATGCGACCAATCGACTTCAGCCCAAATTCCTCTAAACCAAATTAGGTTAAGATGTGTGTGTCATCACCCGTTCATTATTTCAAAAAACCGTTCGTACTGAGCATGTAGAAGTATGAGCGGGTTTACATATTAAAGTACCCCCTCACCCTTCACCCTCTCCCACATGATAGGGGAGAGGGAAATAATTGTAGTACTTCGACAAGCTTCCGGCTCCACGAAGGCTTCCCCCTTCGCCAAGGCTTCGGGGGACGGGACGCCGGACAGTCCGGCTTCGCCTACAGGCTTCGCCGGATCACCTGACGGCTCAAACCTTCGTGGACAAACGTGGGTGATACCCGTTCAACCCTTCGACAAGCTCAGGGCGAACGGGTTATGTTATTGGTTAGAGCAGAGTAGATAGAGAGAATCGTAAAATCACACTATGTGTGTGCGGTTTACATTTGCGGCGTATAGTGTTTACTTTACGGCTTTATGGCTCTGATCGGAAAACCCCCCGTGATAGCTCCCGCCGTCGAGACGGGCGTCGAGACGGCTTCCGCGAGGAGGACCGCGGGCAGGTGGGTGCTTGCAGCTACAATCCTCGGGTCGAGCATCGCTTCGATAGACGGCACGGCCGTGAACGTCGCCCTGCCCGCGCTCCAGGAGAAGCTGGGCGCGACCATCACGGACGCGCAGTGGGTGATAGAGGCGTACACTCTCTTCCTCGCGGCGCTCATACTCGTGGGAGGCGCGCTCGGGGACAGGTACGGGAGGAGGCGCGTCTACGCGCTGGGAGTCGGGCTCTTCGCGCTTTCGTCGGTGCTCTGCGGCCTCTCGCAGTCCGTATACCAGCTCATAGGGTTCCGCGCTCTCCAGGGGGTGGGAGGCGCGCTCCTCATACCGGGGAGCCTCTCGATAATCACCGTCTTCTTCAGCCCCGGCGAAAGGGGGAGGGCCATAGGCACCTGGTCCGCGTTCTCCGCGATCACCACGGCGCTCGGCCCCGTGCTCGGCGGATGGCTCATAGAGAACGTCTCGTGGAGGTGGATATTCTTCATCAACGTGCCTATCGCGGCCGCGGTGCTGACGATACTCTTCCTCCGCGTCCCGGAGAGCAGGCGCGTGGATACGGCCGGAAGGGTCGACTGGGCGGGCGGACTGCTCGCGACGCTCGGCCTGGGCGGAATACTGTTCGGCCTCATCGAAAGCTCGAACCACGGGTTCGGAAGCGCGCTCGTAATAGCGTCGCTCGCGTTAGGGACGCTCGCGCTCCTCACGTTCGTCGTCGTCGAGGCGAGGGAGGAATCTCCAATGATGCCGCCTTCTCTCTTCCGCTCCGTCACGTTCTCGGGCACGAACGCCGCCACGCTGTTCATGTACGGAGCGCTCGGCGGAGTGTTCTTCTTCCTGCCTTTCGCGCTCATACAGGTGTACGGGTATACGGCGACCGAGGCGGGGGCGTCGCTCCTTCCGATAATCCTCATAATATTCGTCCTCTCGCGCTGGGCGGGAGGGCTCACGGATAAATACGGTGCGAGGCTGCCGTTCGCGGCGGGGACCGTGCTGGGCGCGGCGGGATACCTCTCGCTCGCACTCTTCAACGGTGAGGGGAGCTTCTTCACCACCGTATTCCCCGGCATATCGCTCGTCGGGCTCGGCCTAGCGCTCAGCATTGCGCCGCTGACCACGGCGGTGATGAACGCGGCCGACGTCGGTTATTCGGGCACCGCTTCGGGCATAAACAACGCTGTCGCCAGGATGGCGGGGCTGCTCACGATAGCGGTGCTAGGGATCGTCATACTCCACGCTTTCAACGGCTGCCTCGACGCGGGCATGGACGCGGCTTCCGTCCCTCAGCACGTGAGAGACCTCATCGAGGGCGAGAGGATAAAGATGGCGGGGGCGGAGATACCCGCCTCTCTCGGCCCTGAGACAGCCGCCGCGCTCGGACGAATAGTGCGGGACTCGTTCATCGGCGGTTTCGACCTGGTGCTGTATATAGCAGCCGCGATGTCGCTCCTTGCGTCTGTGACGGGGCTCCTCACCATAGGGAGCAAGACCGAGCATTCGTCCGGAAAGTAGCGGCGGGGGTCTCCCGGCCGGAAACCCTCGCAATCATATACCGTATTCTCAACGCCCTAAGAAACCCGTTGCAGTCCGCGTCTCCACGCTTTAAAATCTTATTGTTCGTAATTCGGTCGGGGTGCGCGAGCGTCCCGGCCGTCGAACGTCACGGGGGGATACGGCCATGCTTAAAAACACGTCCTTCATAATGTTCTGCGTTACTGCGATCGTTATATCGGCGGGGTGCGCGAGCCTGGCGGGGGACGAGGCCCCTCATGTGTGCGGCGGGGCGCTCGAGGTCGCATGCCCGGACGGGCAGTTCTGCGAAACGCCCGCGGGCAAGTGTTCCACGGTCGGGATCGAGGGTCTCTGCACGGACAAGCCCCAGATCTGCACGAGGGAGTATAAGCCCGTATGCGGGTGCGACGGCAGGACATACGGGAACGACTGCGAAAGGAAATCGGCCGGGGTGAGGAAGGACCACGACGGGAAGTGCGGCGAGGCCGCGAGCTCGCGCAAGGAGCCGGGACAGGCGTGCGGAGGTCTCGACAACGTCAAATGCCCGGAGGGGCAGTTCTGCGAGATACAGTTCGGGAGGTGCAAGGGGTTGAACGAGATCGGGGAATGCATGGTGAAGCCCGAGATGTGCACGCAGGACTACGTGCCCGTCTGCGGGTGCGACGGCAAGACCTACGGGAACGACTGCGCGAGGATGGGGGCCGGCGTGGCGAAGGACCACGACGGGGAATGCGGGGTGGCGGAGGAAGAAGCGGAGCCTGAGGAAGAGGAGCCGGAGAAATAGGTGCGGAATTAAAGATTGAGGGGAAATTAATTGTTCATTCGTAGTTTTCCCCCTTTGACAAAGGGGGATTTAGTTTTATCCCGTTTGTCCTGAGTTTAGCCTGTCCTGAGCGAAGTCGAAGGGTCGAAGGACGTGCTATTTATCCTGTCTTTGCGAGCGGAGCTGACGAAAGTCAGCGTAGCGCGGCAATCTCCTGAAAAATATGAGATCGCTACGATCCAAATACGCTCTCGCGATGACAGTAAGGTTTTGTCACTCTGAGCCATGTCGTGAACTCGTTACAGGATCGTTTTAGAATCTCGTTTTAAATCCTCCCTAACCTATTTTGACTTTAGCAACATTCAACCGGAAGTTAATTTACTACTATGACTTTGCTGTCATGGAGTCCGGTTCTTACTATTATGGCTTCTGTTGCTACGGTGCGAAGAATTAGTAAATTTCGTGGACTCATCCATTAGAGACCAATTCCTCATTCGCTCGGAATTGTTGCTCAGAACCGTTCTTTGCTAAAGGAGGGAATTAAACGCAAAGGATGGGAAAAAATCTCACCCCCACCTGAATCCTCCCCACTCAAGCGGGAAGGGATGTATGGAATCGCGGCAAGATGCCGCTCCTACAGATTAGAGGATCCAAGCATTCGTAGGAGCGAGTTCCCGGGTCAAGCCCGGGACAGGCCAGCCGCGATTGATTGTTACTTGATATAATGAATCAATACGTCGTCCAGCCGCCGTCGACCACTATGCTCGCGCCCGTCATGTACTTGGACTCGTCGCTCGCCATATATACGCACGCGTACGCGATGTCGTCGGGCTCGCCGCGGTATCCCATGGGCACTATCTGGGCCGCGATCTCGTCGAGCTTCGTCTGCGCGTCGTCGGGGTTGCCTATGAAGTCCACGTTCATCTTCGTCCTGATGAAGCCGGGGCAGATGGTGTTCGCCCTGATGCCTTCCTTCGCGTGGTCGACCGCGAGGCTCCTTGTTATCTGCATGACCGCGCCCTTGGACGTGTTGTACGCGAACACGTTCTGGCACCCTATGAACCCGGCGACGGACGCGTTGTTGATGATGGAGCCGCCGCCCTGCTTCACCATGTGGGGCACAACGTACTTGCACATGAGGTATATGCCCTTGACGTTGATGTTTATTATCTTGTCCCAGGACTCCGTGCTGGTCGTGACGGCGGTACCCGTCTCGAGCACGCCTGCGTTGTTGAAGAGTATGTCTATCCTTCCGAACTTCTTCATGAACTCATCGACCGCGGCTTTCACCTGCTTTTCGTCGGAGACGTCGCTCTGTATGGCCGTTATCTTCCCTCCGCTCTCCTTTACCACGTCGTCGAGCATCTCCTTCCTCCGCCCCGTGACGGCCACTTTCGCCCCTTCCTTTACGAACATGAGCGCGGTCGCCCTGCCTATGCCTTCGTTCCCGCCAGTGATGAGGGCTGTCTTACCTTCGAGTCTCATGGAATGACCTCCGTTTGTGGAATGTAAGTATTAATATACATAAAGATGCACGATGCACGATGCAGGATGAAGCAGGGCGCTGCGGATTCAGCCGCCCGAGTCCCCTGCTCCGGGCCCCTATACGAGGAGTACGGGATGGGTCAGGCTCTAAAATACGCCAGAGTTGCGGTAGGCGGTCAGGAGCTTGTCATAAACCGCGCATTTGCCCGACTCACTTTCGTCCTGCGCTTGTATTCCGTACGCGCCGTTAGAAATCTGGTTATTCATAAAGTCTGACCCGCAGTGCCGGAAATTGTAGAGATTTACCCCCATGTACAAATCGCCGATTCCGGAGGCTACGTATGCGCTCAGTAACGTAGGCATCATCGTAATGTGAGGGACTGTGCCGCCGCAGCACTTTAGCACGCCGGGTATCGACGAGACAATGTGGAAAAATGTTTCGCGGTCGGTCAGCTTCGACCTGAATTTCTGATATTGCATAACCTCTTCAGACTCCATAATCCGTGCGTATTTTGCGAACGTGTACGGCTGGTGGTCGCCGTAAATAAGAAGTACGAAAGGTCGCCCCGTCAGCTTCTCCTGGTCCTCGAGATATTTTATCAGCTTAAGGAACCCGCGCTCGGTAGACCTGGTATGACGTATGAACTCGTTTAGGGCGCAGTTGGCTTCGTTGAACTCGTCTGAGCCCTCGAACGTAGTAACAAGCTTTTCCTTGCTGCTGAAATTTTTACATACGTGCGGAGAATGGTTCTCGATCGTTATTATGACTTTTAAAAACGGCGCTTCTTCCGGTTTAGACAAGCTGATTACTATATCGGCCACCTGCTCGTCCGTGGTGCCCCAGCCAGCCGGACCGATATTTCCGCGGAATGAATCGAAGCCGTAGTTCTTGTATGCGTTGGAGCCGTTATAAAAATCACCGTCCGCCACGTAGTAGGCCTCGGTGACGTAACCGTGTTTTTTTAAATACGTTGCGAACGACTCTTTTACATAAGGTGAGAGTGACGAATGCGTATAAAATCCGGAGTAGCCGAAGAGGCGGGAATCTATGCCGGTGACGAACTCAAATTCCGTTATCCATGTGCCTCCGCCGACCGCATTGACGAGCATCGGCCCGACGGCTTGCGTGTATTTAGTCGGCTCGAATAACTTGTTGTGTACGGGTTTGCTCAGTTTAAAAGCGTCTTCCGGGTTGAAGGTCGATTCGGCGAGCACGACCACGATATTCGGTTTCTTGTGCTGCTGCAACCCTCCGATATTTATGTATTCATGAACCGCTTCCGCGATCTCGTCGTTAGTCGGGGGCGGCGCGCCCTTCCTGGGACCCAGGAAGTCTCCCGAATCTATCCGCTCGAGGTGATACGAGTAGAACAAAAATCCCCAGATGCCTATTTTTCTCGAAAGACCGGAGAAGCGCACGCTTTCCCACATGTAGTGGTCTTCGTGCACGAGCTCCCTTACTACGTTTAGGAATTGGGAGAGGAAGATGTTTGCGGATACGATGAGTAACGCGACGGCGAGCAGGTTCGGGATCAGCTTTCTGTAAATGCCTTTGCTTTTACCGGATATGATGCTGCGCAAGGTGGACACCGCTGCCCATACGGTGACGAGGACGATAATTACTGCCGCGGCGGCGACTATATATAACGTCCAGACGGGCGCCTTTATCGCCTCGACAACACCTTCCGGGTTCGACATCGTGATTCTGAAGTCGAGAACCGTAAGCGGGAGCTGCGTCAGACCGCTTTTTTCTTCGTTTATCCACCAGAGCGTATAGGACAGCCCGGCGCCTAAGAAAAGCAGGCCGGGCACGAGGCGGAGCGGGAAACTTAATATGAAAAATATTCCGTATAAAATAAAGCCTCCGTATGAATATTGTTTTATATGTACGATCGTGAAATTGGAAAATGCGGTGAAGATATTTAAGGAGAATGCGGCCAGGACTATATAGAACCTCCTGTACGTTCTCAAATGGCTCAGGATCTTGACGGCTTGTTGTCTGAGAGAAGAACCATGCACGTCCGTTCACCCCGGCGGAGGACCGTATGACCCCGGGGTAGCATCAGGCTTCGCATCAGTGCGGGAGAAAGGCGGCCCCTCCGGCCGCAACCCTCCGTGCAGGGTCCGCACCGGAAACCATATCCGGTAAGCGGAACTGCTTTTCGTCAGTGTTATCCCGTGTCTCTCGGCGTCCTATACCCTGTAAAGATTATAAAATAGCGTTGGATTTTATTCAATCTATGTCGGGATCGTTTGATAATTTAATGCTGCGGAAGGAAATAATCCCGGCTTCGGGTTAACTTCTGCCCGGTACTCCGCTGCATCTTGCCGAAGTAAGGAGAAGCGAGCCTAACGGGATTAGATCCTACCCCCCGTCCGTGGCCTTTGGCTTCGATATGTGGAGTCCTACGAGCCTGGCGACGAGTATGGCGAGGTAGAGCTGCCCTACTATCGCCTCCATAAGAGCGAGCGAGCGGGCGGGGTCGGTGACCGGGACGAGCGTGCCGTAACCTGTGGTCGTGAGGGTGATGTAGCTGAAGAAAAGGAACCTGGGCGCGTCGATAGCTATCTTGCCGCTAGTGTCTATGAACGAGCCCGGTGAAACGTATTCAAGGAATATGTAGAGCGTCGCCCATGTGAGGCCGACGAGGAGGTATACGCACACGGACGCGAAGAGTATCTCGGTAGTCACCTCGCGGGACTTCAGCAGGTGTATGAATATGTTGAACGTGGTGAAGGAGAAAAGTAGCACTGCGAACACTATCTCTTTCCTCACGAGTATGGACCTCGCGCTCTCGAACAGCGGCAAGTTGATCATCAGAGACACGAACCAGGGGAGGGCGAAGCACAGCGCGATGATTATGTTTCTCTTTTTGTCGCTCACGGCGATGACGAGGGATACCATCACGAATATGGTTATTACGGTCAGTATCAACTGGCCGGGGATGTCCAGTTCAAGGTAGGGGTAGGCCACGATGAGAATAACGATAGACTTCGCGAGGTAGGCGAACCTCCTGGCCCTGAACCGCGCGAGGGCCCTCGTGAGGAAGCTCGGTTGTTTCTCTTCGGGTTGGGGCATACGTCTCTTCTCCGGTGCCGTTCGAAACGAGCAAAAGATTAACTATAACCAGAAATCGGGCGGGGGAGTAGTGTAAGCTCGCGCGGCCTTGCGCCTTTTGTCCCTGGCGCGGGGCTCTTGTACCGGGCCGCCGGGGGGTTTATTATTTGTTTAATTCATTACCGGGGGGCCGCCGGGGCTTGCGGCGTCCCGAATCCCGAATAACGGGACCGGGAGAAGGATGATAAAGAATATATCGAAGGGAGCGGCCGTTCTCCTTATTATTACGTTCGCTGCGGCGCTGTCCGCAGCCGGGTGCAGAGATATCAAGAAGATGTATAAGGAGGGATCTCCGTGCGGAGGGCCCGAGGGGACCGTGTGTCCGGACGGGCTCTGGTGCGACCTTGGCACGGGGGACTGCGGGGAGGAGAATATGGCGGGCGTGTGCGTCGACCTCCAGAAGTTATGCGACGGGAAATTCGAGCTCGTCTGCGGGTGCGACGGCAGGGTCTACGGGAACGACTGTATGAGGATCGACGCCGGGGTCAGGAAGGCGCACGACGGGCGGTGCGGGGAGTAGGGGGATAGAGGTATCATGTATTGAATAGCCAGATGATCCCGATCGATAACTTCTTTGTAGGAGCGAGTTCCCGGGTCAAGCCCGGGACAGGCCAGCCGCGATTCCTTGATTTCCTTCCCCCTGATCAGGGGGAAGGACAGGATGGGGGTGTACCTTTCATAAAACACACTATGTGTGTTCTTTGCCCTTACTTAAATAAACCCTGAAACAAGTTCAGGACGGCGTTCAGGCGTGCGTATTTTATTAACGCCAATTCTGTAATGTCATGGAAAATAAATACCGGTGCCTGAGCAAATTGATTTACACGCGGGTGCTCACCCGCCCGAAATCAATCGGGGTCGGGGGTGCCGAGGTTCTCTACGCATATGAGGTTGCATTCGGAGAGGCTCAGCGTGTCTATCGCCGTGACCATCTCGCAGGTTATGGGGTCTTCCGAGAACGTGACCATGTCCCCGACCTGAAATTCCGGGCACTCGCTCGTCATCCTGTAGGGCTTCTGCCCTATCAGCATGAAGCCGTCCTTTATGGCGGCGATCGGGTATTCGGACTGGTTCTGCGCGTATGCAGGCGAGGAAAGCGCGAGGAATAATAGAGGCAGGGAAATAATCTTCACGGAACATCCTCCTGTGACGAGCCCCGTATGCCGGGACGTTTCCAAGCATTATACTGTCAATATCCGGCCCGCACAATCGCGCGCGTCAGCTCCCGGACTCGCCCCTTATGCGCCGCATGAGGACGTCGATCCGGGCGATGTCCTCCTTCCCGAGCTTCGAGAAGAAGCGCTCCTTGACCGCGCGCTCGTACACGGGCCACATCTTCTTCCTGAGCCTCCTGCCCTCGGGCGTGATGTAGGCGAAGACTCCGCGCCCGTCCTGCGGGCAGGGGACGCGCCTGACTAACCCCTCGTCCTCGAGCCTCTGGACGAGCCTCGTTACGTTGTACTTGTCGAGGAGCACCCGCTTTCCGATCTCGTTAAGCCGGAGGTTGCCTCCGGGGGCCCTCTCGAGCTCCCACAGCACGTCGTACCAGGGGAGCGGTGGGAAGCCCTCCTCCCTGAGCGCGTCCTCTACGGCGCCTACGAGGTACTGCTGCGCCCTGACGAGCCCCGTCCAGGCCGAGGTCTCCTTGTCCGTCCATTCGTGCCCGCTTCCGCCCGCCTTCTTTTTTTTCATGCGCATAATATAATACACCCTTGTTGCAAATGCAACGATGGGAATGTACGATGCGGATGATGACCTTTAACCCGTTCGTCCTGAGGCGCAGAATCTGCACTCATGTACGATTCCTCTGTCACTCATCAACTTTCGCCAAATAATGGAGACAGGATAATACTGAACTGCGCGCCTGTCCTGAGCTTAGCCGAAGGGTCGAAGGATTAGCGGGTTAAAGGCCAGATTGCCGCATTACGCTAACTTCGTTAGCTGCATTCGCAATGACAGATAAAAACATATCGCGGCTGGAAGCCGCTCCTACGAGGTTTTAACTCGTTCGTGTAGGAGCGCCATCTTGGCGCGATTATAAGCGGGCTGCCGCCGGCATGCGTGAGTATTGAGAGAGCAGAGCAGTATCGGTGGAAACATATAATCACACACATCGTGTGCGTCACCCGGCGAGCGCGATGAGCTCCATTATCCCCTTCCGCACCATCATTATCCCTATCGCCGCGAGGAGTATGCTCATTATCTTGGCGAAGGCCCTGGTCCCGTTCTCCCCCAGCACTGAAAGTATCGCGTCGGCCTTGAAGAGGGCGAAGAAGAGCACAATCAGGTTGAGCACGAAAGCTATGAGCGAGGGCAGGAACCCGTAAGTGTCGACGAGTATTATGAGCGTCGCGAGCACGGCCGGGCCCACTATGAGCGGCGTGCCGAGAGGGAATATCCCGAGCGCCCTCGGCTCGGCCCCGTGCACCCTCGCGCTCCCGTCGCCCAGGAGGTCTATGATCGAGAGTATGAACAGCAGCGCCCCGCCCGCTATGGCGAAGTCCTGGATAGTGATGCCGAGGAGGAGGAATATCGTCTTCCCCGCGAGGACGAAGATTATCCCTATGACCGTCGCCGTGAGGACCGAGTCGAGCACTATCTTCCGCCTCTCCGGGGCCTCGTAGCCCCTCGTGAGCGTGAGGAACATGGGCACTATCCCTACCGGGTCTATAGCCGCGAATATGGGTATGAAGCAGAGGAGAGCTGCTTCTATTATAAGCTTAGGGTCGGATAGAATATCCATTGTTTAAGCCTCGTTATGCGTCGGATGACGTCCCCTCCGCGCTACTAAGTATGCCCGGAGTCCGGGGTTTCTCATAGGCCGGGCGGAGGCATCTATCCGGCATGGCCGCGCGAGTATCCGTCATTATTTGCAATCCGTGAATCCATGTTGCAATTGCAACCATCATAAGCTGTATAATAGTAGTTGCAATAGCAACTACAATAAAAAAGCGGAGGTATTGCACATGAGACACATTACGAGAGAAGAGCTGAGGGACGCGCTCGACAACGGGGCAAGGGTCACGCTCGTCGAGGCCCTGCCGGAGAAGTACTGGAGGGACGGGCACCTGCCGGGCGCGATACAGATAGACCATACGGAGGTCGCGGAGAAGGCCGGGGATCTGCTTCCGGACAAGGGGGCGAGGGTCGTCGTCTACTGCGCCAGCACCGAGTGCCAGAACTCGACGAAGGCCGCGAGGACGCTCGAGGCCTTAGGCTACACGGACGTTTACGAGTACGTCGAAGGGAAGAAGGACTGGGCCGAGGCCGGGCTGCCGCTTGTATCGGAGAATTGAAGTATGACGGATCTGCTGTTTGTGAAGTGTTGGAAGTGAACTGAAAAAATTATCACCCCCACCCGAACCCTCCCCCCTCAAGGGGGAGGGAAAAGGAACGGAGAAAGTTAAAGGAGGAAAAACAATGTTGAGGAAATTGATTGAAACTGATGGAAACGATATTGCGGCGCTGATTGCCAGGGTGTTCCTCGGGATAGTGATACTCCCCCACGGGATGCAGAAGCTCCTCGGAATGTTCGGGGGATACGGCTTCGGCCCTACGGTGGAGTTCTTCTCCGGCATAGGCGTGCCCGCTTTCATAGCGGTGCTGGTAATACTGGGCGATTCCTTCGGGGCGCTCTTTCTTATACTCGGGCTCATAAGCAGGGTGTCCGCAGCCGGAATAACCCTCATCATGCTCGGAGCGGTGTTCCTGCTGCATCTGCCGAACGGGTTTTTCATGAACTGGGAGGGCGCGCAGAGGGGGGAGGGGTTCGAGTTCCACATCCTAGCGCTGGGTCTCGCGCTGATTGTTCTCCTGCGCGGCGGCGGCAAGTGGTCCCTCGACGGAATGATCGGCGGGAGCGCGGATTAGGACTGCAGCCTGAGGAGTAACCGTACTTCTATAATAGGCATAACTTCATGCGGGGGTTGTGAAGGTCGTGCCGAAGGGAGAGTGATGGGGGGCACATCTGTCTAACTTACAACCGAAACCCAACCCGTTCGCCCTGAGCCTGCCTGTCCTGAGCTTTGTCGAAGGGTCGAAGGGTTGAAGAACGGGTGAGCTTTGTCGCTGGCTTCGGCA
This sequence comes from Thermodesulfobacteriota bacterium, assembly GCA_040754335.1. Taxonomy (NCBI): domain Bacteria; kingdom Pseudomonadati; phylum Thermodesulfobacteriota; species Thermodesulfobacteriota bacterium. The sequence continues at coordinate 504,437 of JBFMCV010000002.1, forward strand.
GAAGAGGTGCGGAAGAATCGTTTATGAGCGCAGAATCTGCGCTACCCGAACACGTTCATCACGCTGCATGAGACCTTGCCTATGACGATCGCGGGGTCGAACTCGTCCCATTTGATCGAGGACGCGGGGTAGTTCCTGTTGCATGGGATGAGCGACAGCCCCGAGGGCTCGGAGACGCACTCCCTCACTACCGACCCCTCCCACGGCATCACGAACGCGTAGATGCAGCCCGAGATTATCTCCTTCGTGCCCGTATCCACGACGGCTTTCGAGCCGTCCATGAGCAGCTTCTCCATCGAGTCCCCGCTAACCCGTATCACTACCGAGCCCTCTCCGTATACTCCCCTCGGTACGACGACGGTGTCCACCTCCACGGGCTCTGGCGCTCCGTGCGCGCTGCCCGCGTATGACATCACGGGGACCTCGACGTACCTCTCTTCATATCCCGGAGGAATGCCCGCGGGCGCGGGTACCCTGGTTATCCCTTCGCCCGGGACGGGCGTGCCCCGCCTTATGAAGTCGAGCGTGAGGTTCTCTCGGCCGCAGAACGTGACCAGCTCGTCCAGGAACGAGATGCTGTCTCTCTTCTTCGCGCCCGAGAGCGCGGCCCTCGCGATCCCGAGCGTTTCGGCTACCTCGTAATCGTTCGTGAAGCCCTTTAAGGATTTGATCGTATCTATTATCTCCTCTACGGATTTCCTCAATTCAGTCTCCTCCTTCCTTTCCGCTCCGGGGACCGGGCGTGTATTATTCATCAAAATGTAAAATGCATCTTGTAAAATTCATCTAATTATGTTTTAATGTAATATTATAATATGCAATCTGCAAACAGCAATCAACATTTTGTTGATTCGCAGGCAGAAATCCGGTTCGTGACGATTCTCAGGGACCGGGGATAAGGATTCTGGCGGTATAGCGGCGGCCGGTAGGGCTGATCGAACGCTTCCGGGTCTGCCCGCCCGGAAACGGCGGCGGCCGCCCTTCAAGTCGATTACTTACATTCCGAGGAGGGGGTTATCTCATGGCAGAAGACAGGGTCAAGGTATCGGTCGAATTATTCAGGGACATGCTCGCGCGCATGGACTCGCTGACGAGGGCGGAGCTGATGGAGATAAGGGCGGAGGGGAGGGAGCTCACACCCGAGAGCTGCTCCCCCGCCTACTATCACGCCGTGCTCGCTCTAGGGGATATGGCGGGAGCGGAGCTTATAAACAGGGACCTGATCGTAGGCTCCGGGAGATGAGCTTAACAGGGGCGCCGGTTTTTCACCTCCTTAAAACTGCTTTATAATAATGTACGCGTCCGCCCGGCGGTTGAACCGGACGATTATATCAAAGGAGGATGCATGCCATGAAGAGGATTATTCTGACGATTGCGCCCGCTTTGCTCATTACGATCGCGGCTCTAGGCAATATAGGAGGATGCTCGAGCGGCGAGACCTGCGATTTCAGGTTCAACGAGTTCTATAACGGCTCCTCCCAGGCGGCTCAGGATTCCGAGTGGTCCTGCGAAAACGGCGGCGTGGTCGTATTCACCATCGCTTTCTTCGGGGACGGCACAGGTACGAGGTCGGACGCGGGCAATTTCGCCTGGGATCAGACCAAGTGCAGGTCGCTCAACATCGATACGGAATCGGACGAGACCGCGACCCTCGACAACATAGAAGGGTTCGTGGACACTATAGGCAGTGATACGTTCGGGGAGCTCACGTTCGAGCAGACCTCCGAAGACCTGGGCGACATCACGGTCGTCTGCGACTACGTACAATTCGACTGATAAGGAGTTTACATGAAGAGGAGCGGGATTGCGTTCGTATTGCTGCTGATACTGAGTGTCGGCATTATGGCCGCTTACATAATACAGTGGCAGCAGGTCTCGGACGACGATATAGAGGCCGAGGAGCAGGCGGCCCGGAGCGCGGACGCGCAACCTGCCGCGGGGCAGGACGCGGCGAGCTCGGAGGAGGCCCTCGAGAAGAGCATAGAGAACACGCGTCACCTCCAGGACAAGCGGAAGAAGCTCATGGACGAGATGGTCGAGGGCGGGATCGCCGAGAGGATAGAGAACCCGGCGGGGGAGCCGTTCGTCTACGTGATGAGGCCGTTTTACGGGTTAAGCTTCGAGGAGCAGGCCTCGCTAATGAACGTCGTCTGGTCTTACTACATCACGGAGGACAGGAATTCGAAAGTAGTCACCATATACGACAACGACACCGGGCAGGAGGTCGGGAGCTATTCCCAGGCCGGGCTCAAGATGGCCGGGGAGTGAGGTGGGCGGGGGTGCGTGGATGTGAGGGGTTTATCATCGCGGCTGGAAGCCGCTCCTACGGGGTTTATAGCTCTTTTATGTAGGAGCGCCATCTTGGCGCGATTATTTAAATCGAAAAGACGAGATTCCCGATCAAGTCGGGAATGACAACATGAAAGACAAATCTTCCCTAACCTATTTTTGACTTAGCGACATTCAGCCTGAAGTTAATTTTCTTGTTGCCTTTGTTGTAATGGCGTCCGAATGCTTACTTGCTCGCATTCGTTCTTTTCCAAAGGATGGAATTAATAGCTAAAAGTGAGGGATAACATTTCCCCCTTTGAAAAAGGGGGATTCAGGGGGATTTAAAATAGGAAATGCAAAAACTAAATCCACCCTTTCCCTCCTTTACAAAAGGAGGGAATGAAAGAAAGCACCAAGGTGCGGGCCGCTTCAGTCTCAACTACTCCGCCTCCGGCGTAGCCGTCGGCATCCCCGGGCTCGCTGCCGGTGTCGGCGGCGGCGGAGGGCTCCCCTGCGTGATGAACTTCCCGAAGGCGAGGGGGCTCTCGCCTACCTTGATCGATGTCTCGACCTTGTTCTTCTCCGTGTCTATGACCGTGACCGTATCATCCCCGGAGTTGGCGACGTAGAGGAATTTCCCGTCGGGCGTGAGGTCAGCGCCCGATGCGAGAGGGCCCGCGGGAATCGTCGCCTTCACCTCGTAGTCGGACGTGTCTATGACCGTCACGTCGCTGCTCCCGGAATTGGCCGTGTAGACGAGCCTGCCGTCCCGGCTCACGACGACCCCCGACGGGAGCATCCCCGACTTTATCGTGCGTATTACCATATTGTCCGCGGTTCTTATAACGGATACGTCCCCGCTCGCGATATTCGTTACGTAAACGAACTGCCCGTCCGGGCTTACGACTATGCCCGAGGGCCTGTGCGCGCTCGGGACCGTGGCCTTCACCGTGTTCTCGGACGCGTCTATGACGGTGACCGTGTCGGCGTCGAAATTGGCCGTGTAGACGTATTTCCCGTCTGGCGTGACCGCGACACCGTCGGGCTTGCTCCCGACTGGCACCGATGCGACGACCTTGTTCTCCCCCGTGTCTATGACCGATACCGTGCCGCTCTTGAAGTTGGTCACGTATGCGCGCCTGCCGTCCGGGCTCACCGCCACGCACTGGGGCCTTTCACCGACCCGTATGGTAGCCGTGACCCGGTTGACCGACGTGTCGATGACGGAGAGGCTGTCGCCGAGATAGTTCGTGACATAGACATATCTCCCGTCCGCGCTCACGGCGACGCCCCTCGGCTCGTCCCCGGCCGCGACCGTCGCCACCACGGCGTTGGTCGCGGTGTCGATGACCGAGACCGTGTCGTCCATCTCGTTCGTGATGTAGGCGTAGGGAGCTGCAAGGGCGGCCCGCGCTATGAATAAGCAAAGGAGGCACAAGACCCATGTTTTCTTCATCTCTCTCACCTCCGCCGGGGGGGACTGCGGCAGGCACCCCGCACACCCTATAATACTACATTGCGCCCCGCATGAATACTGCATTTTTCAGGCGGGGGCGGGGGCTGACGTACGTGTTTATTGTGAGAGCGGGTCGGGAGGAATCGGCGGATTGAGCAGGGGAGCTGGAAGGAATCGTATACGAACGCGGATTCTGCGGCTCAGGACGGACGGTATAGGCTTTGTTCGCGGGTCGAGCACATATGCGACGGTAGAACCGGTTATCAGCGGAGATTCTCCGCTGCTTCAAACTTCGCGCGCGCGGATGTATAATGGATATGGGCGTTGGGCGATACTTGCGGATACATCACAGACGGCCCGGCAATGGGCCTCACCATCTTTACGGCGGATCCTGATATTCCATTCCGTAACTCCTTTCCGACATAGATGCGAATCCCCGAACGGAACTCCCTGCGCCGGAAATCCGTCATCGGAGCGGGCGCTTATGGAAAAGTTCACGAGCTTCGACGGGGTCGAGCTCGCGTATGAGGACTCCCGCGGGAAGGGGTTCCCCCTGATACTGCTCCACGGCTTCACCACATCGTCAGCCGCGGACTGGACGGATACCTGCGTGTATCCGGCCCTCGCCTCGAGCGGGCGGCGGGTGATAATGCTCGACCTGCGCGGGCACGGGGAGTCGGCCAAGCCCCACAGCGCGCAATCGTACTGCAACAGGGCGATGGCGAGGGACGTGCAGGCGCTCGCCCGGCACCTCGGCCTCTACGGATACGACCTCATGGGATACTCGATGGGGGCCAAGGTCGCGGTGGAGGCGGCGCTCATGTCCGAGCGGGTGAGGAAGCTCGTCCTCGTCGGGTTCGCAGTCTACGAGAGGGACTGGCAGTACAGCGAGGCGGAGCGGCTCTCGCGCATAAAGAACATGCTCAGCAGGAAGCCCGCTAAGGGCGACGCGTACAGGCTCACGGCCGAGCTTTACCACGGGGACAGGAAGGCGTTCGCGGCCAGGCTCGAAGGGGCGCTCCTGCCGGAATTCACGGGCAGGGACCTCATGAAGATAGATTCGCCCGTGCTCGTCGTGAACGGGCGCGACGACGAGGCCGACGCCCACAGGGCGGCCTCGTACTTCAGGCGCGGCAGCGCGGAGTCGATATGCGGCGACAGCCGCTCAGTGCTCTGGAACCGGGAGCTCCCCGGAATAGCGCTCGCGTTCCTCGGCTCGGGCGAAGAGGATTGAGCGGGGCTTTTCATTTTTCCGTCTTTAGTCCCGGCTCCGGTCGGCGATACGCGGCTGACATATACATCTATTCCGGGAGAAATGGGTTGGGCTTAAACCATAGACGAACCTCAACCCGTTCGTCCTTCGACCCTTCGACTTCGCTCAGGACAGGCTCGCAGATCAGTATTGTCCTTGCTCCGTTATTTGGCGAAAGCTGAGGAGTGACGGAGCAATCATATATGAGCGCAGATTCTGCGCCTCAGGATGAACGGGTTAGGATCAGATGCAGGTTAGTCAGATGAACCTTCCGTCACTTCTCTGCACCTACGATACTCTTATATTTATCCATGGCACTCCAGTCCCCGTTCGTGCTGAGCTTGTCGAAGCACGGTTGTTCAGGGCAATGCGAGGGAAGCTGAGGATGTGCGGGCAGCCGTCCCCTATTTTCAAATCCCGCTCCGCCGCCATATTTCTCTCCCGCATTCTGATATATAATTGATGTAACTTTCCCGGGGCTGCCTTTGCTTCGGGGGAGTAATACCATCATATGCCTAATACCATCTGAAGGAGGATGCAGGCCATGAGGAAATTTCTATTATCGTCAGCCGCGCTCGCGGTTCTTGTCGCGGCCGTTTCGCTCGGGAACATAGGGGGGTGCGGGGGCGACAACTTGTGCAATTTCGGCATATCCAGCATTTATAACGGCGGCAGCTTCGCAAGCCAGGACTCCGAGTGGGAGTGCAGGACGGGAGGGGTAGTCGAGTACACGATAGCCTTCTTCGCCGACGGCACGGGGACGCGCTCCGACATAGGGGACTTCGTCTGGGAGCAGACCGAATGCAAGCAGCTCGAGTTCTCTGCCGACTCGGGGGATTTCGCGACGCTCAAGGGGCTCCAGGTCACGGGCGGAATCATAGGCGGGGAAGAGTTCGGGCAGATGAAGTTCAACCAGGTCTCGGACGACCTCGGGAACTTCGGATACACCTGCGAGCTGATTGTTTTCTAGCACGGGCGCCAGGATTAATATAATTTCCCTCCACTAGTTGGGTGGAGGTGTACCTTACTGTAGGAGCGCCATCTTGGCGCGATAATCAGATTTAATCGCGGCTGGAAGCCGCTCCTACAATAAAAATTCTCACGAGTGTCTTCCAGCCGCGGCCTGCCCCGCTCCGTCTCTCTCATCGCCCCCTTACCCTGTCTTTGCGAGCGCAACGAACGGATGTGAGCGAAGCGCGGCAATCTCATCATTTGCGGTTAATTGCCTCCTTCTTCTAAGACGGAATTGAAGACAGATACGGGGATTATTATTGTCGGTCGGCCAAAAGATCTGGATGGAATCGTAGAAGCACACATTATGTGTTTGAGTTAATGCGCCGGGAGGGGTAAATTTGTTGTCGCGGGATGCCGCGCCTCGGGCGATTCGTCCGGGGCGGGCGGGGGTATTAACGAACCGGAGCGCACTGTTACATGGAAATCATCATAGCCTGGCTCACGATCGCATCCCTCATCATGATTGTAGTCGGGCTGATAGACCCGGCGATCGCGCTGCCCTGGTCGAGGGAAAAGACCAGGAAGAGGGCGGCGATGGTATACGGCTACGCGTTCTTCGCGATGGTCGCGCTCAGCATCGTGTTCTTCCCGCGCACCAACCTCGAGAGCAGGCTCTACGCCCTTTTCTTCCTCTGCATCGCCGCGCTCGCCGCGGGGCTTGCGCACCCGAGGCTCGTGCTCCCGTGGGCAAGGGAAGCCACCCGGAGCGGGGTGCTCCTGTTCTATCTCCCCCCCGCCGTGCTCCTCATAGCGGCGATGGTATACGCGAACGCATCGCGGCAGGTGGACCCCAGGTACTACGTTCCGCCCGCCGAGTTGAGCGCCGCCGACCCGGTGAGGACGCTCAAATACAGGGCCGCCGCCGAGCTCAAGGGGCAGAACAACATAGGGCTCGACCGTGTGCGCAAGATTGAGGTGACGGAAGCGCCGGGAGGCGGGTACGAAGTGCTCGTCGAGTTCAACATCGACGACGTGATGCTGCCCTCGTTTTTCAGGATAAAGGCCGAGTCCGATATGACGAAGGTGTACAAGGCGCTCTACACGTCCGGGTACGACGTGAAGGACGCGACAGTAACGGCCTTCTTCCCGGCCGGGTACAGGGAGAGGGAGGAGCCGACGCCCCCCGTGCCCGTGCTCACCACGTCGCTTAACGCGGCGCAGGCTTCGAAGATCGACTGGGGCGGGAACGTCTACGAGCTCGAGGCCGAAGTCCTTCCCAAAACGTGGAAGACCATTTACAGGCGCGAGGGTTTCCAGTGATTTTTTCGGCCGCGCGCTCTGGATAAGGGTTTAATTTCCATTATAATAATCCCCGATTCAAGAGAAGCGGTCCCTGATATAACCAAAACCGGAGGTCGGATAAGCGGTGATTTATTTAAAGATAATCGCGGCTCTGCTCATCGTTGCGTTCATAGGTATCCAGTTCGTTCCCGTAGAGAGGTCGAACCCGCCTGTTGCGGGCGAGATAGACGCGCCCGCACAGGTGAAGGAGCTCATGAGGCGCTCCTGCTACGACTGCCATTCGAACGAGACCGTGTGGCCGTGGTACTCGTACATCGCGCCCGCGTCCTGGCTCCTCGCCGACGACGTTACGGAAGGGAGGGCGGAGCTCAACTTCTCCGAGTGGAACGGGTACGACGAGAAGATGAAGCAGAAGAAGATAAAGGAGACGTGGGAGGAAGTCGGGGAAGGAGAGATGCCGCAGTGGTACTACATTCTCATGCACCCCGAGGCCAGGCTGTCGGAGGCCGACAAGAAGACGCTGCAAGAGTGGACCGCAGCGCGGGGGAAGTAGGGCACACAATGTGTGCTCATGGATGATAATTCCGCACCTCACCAGCCTAAGCCAGCTATCACAACAATTTCGTCTTGCGCTTTTATTCCCTCCTTTGGAAAAGGAGGGTTAGGGAGGATTTTCTTTTCTTATTTTAAATCCCCATATTTAATTTAACCGAGTGAGGCACTTCGGCCAAGATGCTGACTTGCTTTCAGCCAGCTGCGACCAATTCCTCTTATTTTGACTTCAGGAAAATCTGCACGGGGGAACCTAAGCGTCATTGCATTTAGCCCTGACCGACCAATTCTTCGCTTGCTCAGAATTGTTGCTCGGAATTGTTCCCCCTTTTTCTAAGGGGGAAATAAATAGCATACTTAGGACGAACGGTGATTTGTTGTCGCGGCTGGAAGCCGCTCCTACAAATTTAAAAACGAGATCCTGAAACAATCCTGAAACGATCCCGGATCACGTCCGGGACATGGTTCAGGACATGGTTCAGGACGACAATAAACCAAATTCGCCCCTTCCTCTTACCCTCTTCCTCCGGCGCGGGGGAAGTAGGGCACACAATGTGTGCTCATGGATGATTTATCCCCTCTTTCTTAACCTGGATCGGCAATAGCGACGATTTCGTCTTGCGTTTTTATTCCCTCCTTAGAAAAAGGAGGGGTAGGGAGGATTTAGTTTTGCCCGTTCGTCCAATTTTTTATCCCCTCGCCCCAGCGTGGAACGAAGGCGAACAAGTGAGCATTCGGTCGCCTTTGAACAGAGACTATGAAGCACATCAACTTCAGGCTCAATTTTGTGAATACCATTATGCGGGATTTCCGTCAGAAATCTGACTGAAAAGGGGGATCCCGGGGGCTTGACATTCTGTTGACTATACGGCCTGAAAGTTTTATAATTTTATCGATCCAGCGAAGTCTCCTGTTAGTTATGTGGCAGAGATGAGTGACGGCCGGTCGCCGACACTAATTGGGAAGGGCGGGCCACATATAACCTAAGCGACCGTTCAAACTGAACGCCTTGACAGCGGTGATGCCCTATCAAACCTTTTTTTGAGACGCACTGAGGGGAGGACCGGCAAATGACCGATCAATGGCTTTTCAAGAGCGAAACCTACGATAACTGCAATTGCGCTGTGAATTGCGGCTGCCAGTTCAACTTGCCCAGCACCCACGGCTATTGCCAGTCGGCCTTCGTCGGTAACATCGTCGAAGGCAACTTCAACGATACGCCGCTCGCGGGGCTGAATTGGGCGGCGCTGTACAAGTGGCCTGGCGAGATCAAGGATGGAAACGGCAAACGCCAGATTGTTATCGACGAACGTGCGGATGATGCTCAACGGGCCGCACTTGAAACGATTATCTCGGGCGGGGCGTGCAAACCCTTGAGCAATTTGTTCGCCGTATTCGCGTCCACATGCTCGGAATTTTGCGAGACATTGTTCCTGCCGATCGGTCTCGAAGCGAACCTGGAGCTCAGGACCGCAAGGGTCGATATACCGGGCATCATGCGGAGCAGCGGCAGACCGATAATCAACGAGTTTAATGGCGAGCCGTTCCACATTGCGCTGGCGCGTCCCAGCGGCAGTTTCGAGTTTACCTATGCAGAAATCGGTCAAGGCACGACCTCGGTGACGGGTGATATGGAGATGGCGTACGAAGATTCATGGGCGCATTTTTGTATTCACCACTTCAATCAGGATGGGTTGGTCCGCAAAAGATCGAGGCTCACAGCATGGCTAGGCGCATGAATCCGGACTCCCGTCAATGACGGCAGTGGGGCAGAAGCAGACGCCACAGTGGTGGAATAGTCGCGTATCGTGGTTCTACGTTCAGGATATTCAGCCCGTGCCGTGCCACACCCGGCGTATCTTGGACGCCAGTGATCGTTCGTATGCTCAGCTGAATCGCAGCGATGACCCTTGGAGGTGAAACAAATGCCTGACCAGTGGGAATTCAAAAGCCATACCTACGACAACTGCAATTGTTCTGTGAGCTGCGGCTGTCAATTCAACGAGCCTACGACACATGGCAATTGTCAGTTCGCCTATGTCGGCTCCATCGTCGAAGGGCATTTCAACGACACGCCGCTCGCGGGCCTGAATTGGGCGCTGATTTGCAAATTCCCCGGCGAGATTGCGGAGGGAAACGGCAAGCGCCAGATCGTGATCGACGAGAGAGCAGACGACGCTCAACGTAGGGCTCTCGAGACAATCATCTCGGGCAAGGCGTGCAAACCCCTCAGCAATCATTTCTCGGTCTTCGGTTCCTTATGCACGGAGTTTTTCCAGACGCTGTTTCTGCCGATCGGACTGGAGGTAGACCTTGAGGGCAGAGCGGCTAAGGTCGACATTCCCGGTGTCGTAACTAGTGTCGCCCGACCGATCATCAACGAGTTCAATGGCGAGCCATTCCACATTGCAATCGCACGCCCGAGCGGCAGCTTCGAGTTTACCTACGCGGAAATCGGACGAGGCACGACCTCGGTGACGGGCGACCTGGAGATGGCGTTCGAAGATTCCTGGGCGATGTTTTGCGTGCATCACTACAATCAGGACGGCTTGATCCGCAAAAGATCAAGGCTCACAGCATGGCTTGACACTTGAGTCTGCACTCGCTTGAAAAACCCGACAGCATGACGTGTTTTCTCACTCAGACGAAGCGTTCTCCTGTGAGTTCTACTGACGTACCTGAGGCGGTCCTTCGTCGAGACCGGCAAGCGACAACCCTTGGGGAACGGGTACGACGATAAGAAGAAGCAGAAGAAGATAAAGAGATATGGGAGGAAGTGGAGGAAGGCGAGATGCCGCAGTGGTACTACATTTTCATACGCCCCGAGGCCAGGCTGTCGTAGGCCCAAAAGAAGACGCTCCGCGACTGGACCGCAGCGTTGGGGAAGTAGGGGGAGGGGAGAAAAATCATTTTTCCCCCTTTCGTAAAGGGGAACAATTCCGACAAATCGGAGGAATTGGTCGGAGATGATTGAAGCCAAAGAAATTTCTTAACTTGAGCGATACAGTGGTTGAACCAAATTCAGGGGGATTTGAATAATGAAAAGAAAAATCCACCCTAACCCTCCTTTACAAAGGAGGGAATTAAAAGATGAAATTACTGCTCACTATAACTTAATATACTGCTTTACTCTTGAAAGTTAACACCCTGTCCTGCTTGGCTCTTCACCCGGTTTTAGCAAGCCCCCGGTAACCGGGGAAAGCAGTTTCAAACTGCATTGCATAATATCCGTTAGTTTGATCGGGCCATTTAAACGTAAGCCCAAACACGAAGGGCTTGCAATTACCTCAACAAAAACAAATTAAGAGCATTAGAATTAGTATCGGAGAATTATGTTATGGGCCGGTATTGCGCATGAGGCCTGCGGGTACATGAATATCTTCATGAGATTAAGGAAGTCGATTGTTTTGTTATTTCTATCGTTTGCAGTCGGCGCATCGTACGCCGATCCGGTTTTTGCTCAACCCAAATGCAGCGGTCTCGAAGCCACGATCACAGGCACGCCCGGTAATGACGTGATTAACGGTACGCCCGGTCCGGATGTAATCGCCGGACTCGCCGGGAACGATGTGATCAGGGGCCTCGGGGGCGACGACGTGATATGCGGGGGATCGGGTAATGATTTAATCGTGGGCGGAGCCGGAAACGATCAGCTTTTCGGGGAATCAGGGGCCGATACTTTAAGAGGCAAGGCCGGCAACGATACGTTGAGAGGCGGCATTGGAAACGATTTCCTAAACGGCGGTCCCGATATGGACGATTGCCTGGACGATACGGGATTACGCGCCGTCACGAGTTGTGAAGAGCGCGACGCGGCCGTAATGCTCGGTCTGATCAATAAAGCGCGGGCGGAAGGAAGGAACTGCGGCGATACGTTTTTCCCCGCGGCTCCCCCGCTCAACTGGGACGACAGGGTTGCGGCGGCGGCACTCGGCCACTCGACCGATATGGCCGGGACCAATTTTTTCGGACACGTGGGCTCCGACGGCTCGGACCCGGGGGACAGGCTTATGAACGAGGGCTATGACACGATGCTCTGGGGGGAGAATATCGCGGTCGGGTACGATCGCGAGGCCGCTGTCATGGACGCATGGCTCAAATCCCCCGATCACTGTGCTAACATAATGGACCCTTCTTATGAAGACGTCGGGGTCGGGTCTGCCAAGGGCAAGTTCGCGGGCAATACGGAAACGTACTGGACTCTGGACCTTGCGGCCGAGATACGGTGATCTGTCTCCATACACTTGGCATGGTTATGGCAGGGAGGTTTCGGGATTCCTACCATCTGTCATGCTGAACCATGTCCTGAATTTATTTCAGGATTGTTTCAGCATCTAAAATTCTTTTAATATATTCGCATGTTCCGTTCATATATTTACATTATGAGCAATAAAAAGTTCACAACACTTTATATAGGAGTAACAAATGATCTGGAAAGGAGGGTGCTGGAACATAAGCTGGGAACAGGCTCGGATTTTACAACGAGATATAAATTGGATCGGCTGATTTATTTCGAGGAAGGCGTAAGGATAGAGGATGCAATTGCCAGAGAGAAGCAGTTAAAGAGATGGCACCGCGAATGGAAGTGGAACTTGATAAAATCCATGAACCCCACGCTTGAGGATTTATCGAAGGGTTGGTATGACGATGAACTGCTTAAAAAACGAGATGCTGAATAGATCCTGAAACTAGTTCAGGACATGGTTCAGCATGACAATAAACCAAAATCCCCCCATTCCTCTATGCCTGGTTCCTCCGGCAGCCGGATTCATAGCGCCAACCCCCCCCGCCACGCAGCCCCGACGCTTGTTTTAAAATCCAAAATTATGTTGTATATTCAATTATATTTGTTTTAGACTTTGATTGCTTTAACGCGTTTGCTGAAAGTATTATCATGACAATTATGGATGGCAGCCGGCGCTTATAGCTGCTTTACGCTGGGCGGATAATACGGATCAAGCAAATATCATCTTGAATGGAGGATTCAAAATGGTTAAGCAATCGATTCGGTTTTTCACGTACTCCTGGATAATTTCAGCCGCCCTGCTCGCAATGATCGGCTGGTCGTCGAGCGCCTCGGCGGGCGTTGCTATCCCCGTCGTTTGGGATGAATTCGCCGTTACGGAGGGTAACCTCGCAAGGTCTACCGTGAATCTCCTCAATGTCTCGGGACCGGGTCTTGAAATCGTTGACCTGTCCGGGCCTGACTTCGCGGCGGCCCCGCTTTCGTCCAACACGGTCGTCGTGGAATACGACGTGCTGTCGGATTGGACGGCGACGTTCGACCCGCCGGTAGAGAACCTCCTGCTCTACATAATATTCTGGCGAGGGATTGCCGGCGGACCCGACCCCGTCACGTATCAATTCGATCAATCGTTTACTGTGCTCTCCGGCCTGGGCGGCACGACGGTCTCTAACGGCAACACGTTGCTCTCTATACCGGGAAGCTTCTTCGCAAACGGGATACTCCAGTTCTCGGGCCCCGTGAGCTCGCTTTCTGTCTTAACGAATGGAAACAATAATAGCTCTCAGGTGCTCACGTTCGGCGTATTCAGTTCCGATATACCACCAACCAATATCCCGACCCTCTCCGAGTGGGGTCTGATGGCGATGGCCGCCGTCCTCGGCATTGCAGGATTCATGGCTGTTAGGAGAAGGAAGGTGACGGCTTAAATCCTACACTGGCAATAAGACCCTCCACGACCGGACCGCAACGTGGGGGAAGTAGGCGCACAATGTGTGCCCGATTCTGTAATGTCGGGTGGAAAACAAAGGCGAGATTGCCGCGCTACGCTCGCAATGACAAATTATTATAAGCACGTTCGCCCTGAGGAGTTCCGGAAGAATCGTAGAAACACACATTGTGTGTATGAAATCCTACATCTCTGTCTGTCCGAAATCCGGCAGAAAAAACCGCTTTGACCCCGGCACCCGTCATTTATACTTGTAACTGCGTGTGCTCGTTCTGAATTCGGCAGACCGATCTCACGGCACGGGCGTTGCCTGTTACGTATCTGGCAAGTATGCCGATACGGAGGTATCCGCACATGCACAGGTTTATTACACCGACGATAATTATTCTGCTCATCGCGGTCGCTCTACTGTTCGGGTCGTGCGACGAAGCCGGGGACGTGTTCGACGGCGGCCCGTCTGACGAGCCCAACTTCACCGCCGAGGGCACGGGCGAGAACACGACGACCGACCTCTTCATCGAGATAAGGGCACAGCGCGAGAACGGGAACACCGCCGGCGAAGGGACGGCGGTAATCGGGGGCGAGGAGTTCGAGATAGAAGTCACTGGCGGCGAGCTCCCGACCGACTTCGACACGGAGCCTCCCATACCCCAGACGGACGACCTCCTGCCGCTCGATTTCATCTGCACGCCGAGGTCAGCGACTCTTAACGTGAGGATAACTCCGGGGGACTTCGAGACCACGATGACGCTCAACGAATGCGAGGAGAACAACCCCGACATATTCGACGAGGACGGCATGGTGTTCAACCCGTGTAACGGCGACGCGCCCGTGCAGGACCTCGAGTTCTTCAGCGGAGTGTGCCTCGATATGCCGGAGATTGGCGTCGAGCGCGGGAGGGACACGATAGTGCTCGGGGAGTTCAACGGAATGTGCGGGGCGGACGCGCCTTGCATAGTGCCGAGGGACGTCATCGTCTTCGTGCCTGCTTTCAACGACGACGTCGATCCGGGCGATATCGTGGATGAGTTTTAGGAGAGAGGCAATTGTTTTTATCCTTCTTTTCCTTGATGAAAAGATAGCACAGAATTTGTAGACCTCCGGAGTTTTCATCTTCGTTTTTGGCTTAGTTCCCTCCTTTGGAAAAGGAGGGGTAGGGAGGATTTTTCTTTTTTATTTTTAAATCCCCCTTAATCCCTCCTTCGACAAGCTCAGGACAGGCTCTTTTACAAAGGGGGAAAATAAATAGCAAACTTAGGACGAACGGTTTTTTTCTTCACTGCTTAACGGCCTGATGCACTCCTCGCCCTGGTTCTTGTATGAATTCACGTACGGGGAGACTTCCCAGCATTCCATTTCGCCGGACGGATAGGGAACGAGGAGCGGGAGCAGGTCGCCGGGCTTGCCGATCTCCGGGTCGAGCCAGCGCGCCTCGTCCTTCTCATGCAGTATCACGGGCATCCTGTCGTGTACAGGGGCCATGAGCTCGTTAGCCGACGTGGTGACGATGGTGAACGAGCGGATCTCGTCCTCCCTGCCCGCATGCCACACGGTCCAGAGACCGGCGAAAGCGAACGGCGCGCCGCCCCTGAGCCCGAAGAAGTAGGGCGTCTTCCCGCCGCCCTTCTGCTTCTTCCATTCGTAAAACCCGGAGGCCGGGACCAGGCAGCGGGACTTCCTGAGCAGCGTCTTGAAGCTCTGTTTCTCGGCCACGGTCTCTCCGCGCGCGTTTATCATCCTGTACCCGATCTTCGCGTCCTCGGCCCACGCGGGGACGAGCCCCCAGCGCATGAGGCCGAGCACGCGCCTGTCGCCCTCGACCGTGACGACCGGGCAGTCCTGCGAAGGCGCGATGTTATACCCGGGCGCTAACAGAATGCCCCGGGCGTCGCACCCGAACCTTTCTTCGAGGAGGTCTTTGTCGCCCTTCCGCACGAACCTTCCGCACATGGGGTAATTTTACCATCTCGGGCGGGGCTGCGGGTGAGTATGTGAATGTCGGGAGGGAGAAGAAGAAAACTAAATCCTCCCTAATTTGGGTTTACTACCTGCGTTACTATGAGTTAAGGCATTTCTTTGCCATTTATCAGCACCGACCAATTCCTCCGATTTGTCGGAACTGTCCTCCTTTTTCTAAGGAGGGAATGGAAAGATTTTTCCCCCTTTGAAAAAGAGCCTGTCCTGAGCTTGTCGAAGGAGGGATTCAGGGGGATTTTGTCAGTGCTTCGACAAGCTCAACACGAGTGGGTTTGTTGGCTTAGAGGATGAGCTTGAATGGAATAGTATATCAGCATCTATTGCGTGCTACTCAGCTATGCCTATGCTGCCGGAGCCGTCCATCTCGGAGATCGATTTCAGCGATTCCTCGCTCGCGTAGATGAGGGACACGAGGCATTTCTTGCCGTCGCCGCGGATCATCAGCACCACCATCGAGCCCGGCACGTTCCACTGGGCTCCGTACATAAGGTCGCCCCTGCAGACGGCCTCCGCCTCTTTATCCTTCTCTATGACTGCGCCGGGGTTGAGCTGCTTCTCCCCGTCTATCACAGGCGCGCCGTATTCCTTCGTAATGGCGCTCTTGAGGTTCTCGTAATTCTCGAGGTATTTACTGTCGCTGTCGTGCTTCTGGGAGTAAAGGACCCCGGCGCGGTAGAGCTTGTCGTCCTTGAACTGATAAGTGATGTAGACGAACTGCCCCTTGTAGCGGCCGTCGAACGTGAGAGAGCCCTCGTCTTCGTACAGCGGCTGTTTCCGCTCGGCGGCCTTGACCTCCGCTTTGGACATGCCCCATGTCGCGGCCCTGAAATCGAATTTCTGCTCTTCTTTCGATTGCGGTCCGGGGGTGACAGGGGGGGCCGGCGTTATTTCGGCGGCGGCCTCGGGCGTGGGCGCGGGGCCGGGCTGTTTCCCTTCGTTCTTGCATGCGGCGAGCGCGAGCGCGATCCCGAAGACTATCATCAAAGACTTTTTCAAATTCTCTACCTCCTCAAGCTTTTGTGCGAACGGGTGAATAGTTTACCTGACCCGGAGGGAGTGGGGAGGGGGATTTTGAAGCAGGGCTGCGCGTGGGAGGATCCCCGCCGGCTCAATCATTATGAAGACTTGCGGAATTTTTAATCCGGCACCGCATCTGCGTACGTAGATAGTAATGGAGTAAGGCTAAGGGGAATAGCGCTTTACGGCATTCCCTCGCTGCGGTGAAAGGCAATCGATTCGAGAAGGGGATCAGAACCTGCCGCGGCGGGGATGCCGCCTTTTTGTTTCCTGACGGATCCGTGATCCCGATCCCGATTTATGGCTGTATTCCTTCCTGCCCCTCTTTTTTTTAAGGAGGGAATCGAAAGAAAAGGCAAAAGATGAGATTGTCGCGGTCACAAAAAGCGTTCCCTCGCAAAGACAAGTGGCGGGAGATTGCCGCGCGGAGCCTGTCCTGAGTTCATCGAAGGGCTCGCGATGACAGTAAGTCGGGATCGCGGCAGGCCTGTCCTGAATACTGAATCAAGTTCAGCACAAGCTTGATTCAGGAAAGCAGCTCCTACAAATTTAAATACGAGATTCTGAAACAATCCCGGATCGGAGTCCGGGACATGGTTCGGAATGACAGGAATTTCAATGTGCGGCAAAAACAAAACGGATGAAATCGCCGACCCGATCTGTTACACTTATATAATCACGGGGAAAGTTCGAGGGGGTGATTATATGAAAGCGTTATTAACCGCTCTGCTGATTACGTTCCTTCTGACCGCCGCCCGCGGCGGGGCGCTCGCCGACGATTATTTCGAGAAAGCTGTCTCGCCCGAAGGGGCCGACGACAGGAGCAGCCAGGTTTACCCGGCCTACGATTTCGAAGACGTGATTTTCACGCGAGAATATTTCTACACGCTCGAAGAGGGGAGGGCTCAGCTCGAGCGCTCGGGCGGCACGTGGAAGACGCTCGATTTCAACTTCGGGTTTTTAGGCGGCAAGAGCGAAGCCGAGTGAGCGCGCCTGCAGGTTCGGGCTCTTTTTTTTCCTCTGTAAAATTTTGCTTGGTAACTCCGATATAACTGGTATAATTAATCTTGAATATCCCCTTCTCTACCCTCGCCCCTCATTACTTGTAGTTAAGGAGGGGGGAGGGTTTTTTTTATGTGCCTTGTTTCACTTACATTCCCCAAAGACCCTTACCTATTGATAACAATTAATTTTATAAGCGGGAACCGGTTGGTTCATACACACCGCGAAGTCAAAAATCGCATGCAGGTGCATGCGTGAGGGGCGGCTCCCGTCGTACGGTCGGTTTAATTGGGTAAGACCGATGCAGCAAAGGTTTCTCGAACCCTTATTCCGTAGGAGCGGGTTTCCTGAATCGATCCTGAAATAAACCTGTGCTGAACTTGTTTCAGTATTCAGGACATGGTTCAGGACAGGCCAGCCGCGATGACAGAAAATAATCGCGCCAGGGATGGCGCTCCTACGGGTGGATGTGACGATGCGTCGGAAATTACTGAGTGGACCGGGAACGATCGTGTGAGCACGCACTGTGTGCTAAGGCATCGGGACCTTGAACATGTAGGGGTTCATGCCTCGCGTCGAGTCACGGAAGAGCTTGACGATGTTCGTCTCGTAGAGGTGGAGGAACCGGGAGACTATGTCGAGGCGCCTCGGCGTGAGCGGCGTGCGGCATACGACTTCGAGCGTCCCGTCCTCCCCGAGCTCGGCGTAGAGCTCGGCCAGGGTCCTGTCGGGCTCGTACTTGTGGCTGAGCCGGAACTTGCAGATTATCCTGCCGCTGAGCACGACGCTTATATCGTCTATGTTCAGAAGGATGTCCCCCAGCCTTTCCGATATCGTCTCCATACCGCCAACGCCCCCCCGGCGTTACGCCCTGAAACGGGTTGGAATATATATATAGTATATTACAATTCGGGCTCGGAAGGGAAGGGGGGATGAAGGATGCGGGATTCAGGATGCAAATAGAGTTCCTTCTTTACTATGTTGGAGAAGGACGGGATGAGGGGGATAAATATCACCACCATCCTATCCCCCTTCGCCGAGGCTTCGGGGGACAGGCCGCCTGGCAGGAAGGATGAACGGGTTTGGCTTCCCTGGCGGTTTAAGCGGAGCAGTCCCGCAGGAACCGTATATCGGCACACATTGTGTGTCAGACTGCGCGCATCTTCATTCGTTTTCTGAGCGTGATAAACCCGGCCAGGCCCAGAATCGCGACCATAACCATCATGCCCCATTCCCCGAGGGTCGGAATGCTCTTTGACGGCGCGGGGGCATTCACTATGAACGTCCCGTTATCGACGAGGCCGTCGAGCTGTCCGCCGGATATCGTATCTATCACTTCGTTGTCAGAAGTCCTTATCACCGCCACGTCGTCGCTGAAAATCGCGGTGATGTAGGCGAACTGACCGTCGGGCGTAATGTCCGCTCCGTGCGGGGTGTCCTGTCCAGTCGGGATCGTATCGACGGTGGTATGGTCGGAGGTCCTGATGACGGACACGTCGCTGCTGTTACCGTTCGCGACGTATGCCAACGCGCTGTCGGGCGTGAAAGCGATGTTCCTCGGGCTGCTGCCGACAGTTACGGTGTCGATAACGGTATCGGTCAGCGTGTCGATCACGGTCACTATGTTGCTTCCCGTGGAGGCGACGTAGACGAATTGGCCGTTTGGCGCGACCGTGACGTTCCTGACGAGTGAGCCGCCGGGGACCGGGATGACGTCCGATATTGTGACGGACGCCGTGTCTATCACGTATACCGCATTCTCGACCTGGTCCGCGACGTAAGCCTTCGTCCCGTCGGGGGTGAAGTCGAGGTTGTCGGGGCCTGCGCCCATGGGTATCGAGTCGATTACCGTGAAGTCCGAAGTCCTTATTACCGTGAGAGTGTCCGTTATGGAGCTCGTGACGTAGACCGTGGACCCGTCGGGCGAAACGGCGATGCCGTTAGAGCCCGCGTTGCCTACAGCGACCGCGCCGGCGATGCTAGCGTCCGACGTGTCGATTGCGGTCACGGTATTCCCGCCGTAGTAGATAAATCTGCTGTCCGAGGATACGTCCGAGGTGTCCGCGCTCGAGCCGTTCTGCAGGCGGAATATATAGACAATCTGGTTCGTGGGCACGTCCACGATCGATACGTAGTTATTGTTGTTGCTGCCGATGTACGCGACGGGCTGGGCATATGCGGAGAAAACGGTAAACAGGGGTGAAAATAATAAGCAAAGGTATAACGCTATTGTTCTTGCCATCGACATCCTCCGACTTGCTGGTTGGGCATGAGGCTCACTGCGCTCACTCAAACCCTAACATCAATTTTACACCGGTGCGGGTGATAGGGTCAAGCGCGTTTTTGCCTTTAGACAAGGGGTGTTGCATTCGGCGATGTGTATGCGTATGAGGGATGCGGGATACAAGATGCAGGATACAGGATGCAGGATGTCCGGCTACGTCTTTGACTACCCGGCTTCGCATTGCTATGCCGTGGCACGCGTATTACTTCGCCGTGGCAAGCGCCGGGACGAGCAGGATACGGGATTAAAGAAATGGATTCCCGATTCTTTTTGGCTTGTGCTGCTATGGTGCCGGGATAATGAAGAGTATATGCAATCGGTGGAGGGCGACCGATTCTTGCGCATGCTCAGAATCGTTTTCGGGAATGACACCTCTTTTTCTGTCTTCGCGAGACCGCATGTCCTGAACTTGTTTCAGGATCTAGGTCGTGGCGATCTCGCTTTATTCATGAGATTGCCGCGGTCGCAGACTGAGCTCCCTCGCAATGACAGTTTAAAACGAGATTCCCGATCTTGCGGGGATGACGGGAAGGGAATGTGTGTCAGCCCTTGTCCGGAATGTACGGCGTGATCTGCCAGACGAGGAGGAGCCATTTCCCGCCGCTCTTCCTGTATATAGACGTGACGTGGAAGGTTCCTGCAATGTCGTTGCCTTTGTAACTGATCTCCTCGTCCGCGCGGTAGGAGAGAACCGCGAGGGAGTCCGAGAACGCGAGCAGCCTGAAGCCGTCCATGTCGAACTTATTCAGCACGAGGGAAGGGAAGAGGTCGTTCAAAATCTCCCCGCCCGTGAGCCTCCCGACGTAGTTCACCTCCACGAAGTCGTCGTCGAGGAGGCTCGCGAGCAATGCGGGGTCGCGCTCGAGCCACGCCTTCGCACGTGTCCTTTCGAGCGCTGTGAGATGCTCCATGAGCTCATTGTCCATACCGGTGCGCCTCCACGTCTTTTATGGGAAGAATAAAGACAATTGCGTTGTCAGACAAGCCGTTCGCCGGTTTTCTGCTCCATGTGAGCGGGTTTGTCCCCCTCACCCTGACACTGTTTTGTAGTGGAGGGAATTAACAGTAAAGGCAAGATTGCCGCGTGGAGCCTGTCCTGAGCGTAGTCGAAGGGCAAACTTCCGTAAGCTCCGCTCGCAATTTTAGATGCCAAGTAATTCGAGGACAAAAGTTGTCTCACCTGAATACATATAAAAGCAATTTATTTTTCTTCTTTTCCTTGATGAAAAGAAGCAAAAATCAACCGACAGCACATAATTGGCTAAAAAATCCCTAGTTAACGCAAAAATGTTTCATTCGACCCGCAACCCCGAAACATTTTCACGCGTTAACAGCTGATTTTTTTTTCACGCCAATTCTGTGAATGTCGGGAAATACAAACACCATTCCTTCCATTCTATCCAGGAGAATTCCGGCCGCGAATTATTTAACATCTACAACAATGACGAATAAAATAGGTCGCGGCTGGCCTGTTCCGGACTCGACCCTGGTACTCGCTCCTACGGATGAATAGTTACTCACCGGGTGTCTGGGACTGCTGGCTCTCGTTCTTCACCTTCTGGAGGTTGACGTCGCTCACGCAGTCGCTCACGGCAGGGTAGGTGTTATTGTACTTGTTTACGCAGTAGCTCTTTATGCAGCCCGCATCCCCGCCGCACTGCTCTATTATCACGTCCGATATCCGGGCCCTGACCCGGTCCGTGCAGTAGGCTGTCCAGTCGGGGTCGTCGGCGCCCTTGTAGCCGACCGAGCATTTCTTCTTCACGCACCCGACGTCGTCGCCGCAGATGTCGTATATCTCTCCGAGCCTCTTTTCCTTTATCTCGCTCTTCGCTTTCTCCTCCGCGAGCCTCGCCTCCTGCTCCGCTTCGAGGGCTTCGTTCGTGCTCGACTTCATGTCGCTCGCAAGCCTGGACGCGCCCGGCCTGTCGAGCGTGAGCTCCTCCCAGTACCATATCGTGACGGGCTGCCCCTGTGCGTCCATCTCGACGTAGGAGTTCTTCCACCACACCCTGCCCGACTCCGTGTCTATCTTGTGGACGACCGAGCCGTCCTGAGAGGCGGCGAGCTGGTAGCGGTTCGGGGGGCCGGAAAGGGAGAGTATGATGAGCGTGATTATCACACCGGCGGCTACGCCCGCCGCGAAAGTAACCGCGCCTATTTTCCTGCCTGAATCCAGATCCTCGTTCAGCTCTCCGCTCATGTCTCCTCCTCCGGGGGGATGGTTTTCAACATTTTACCTGACGGCGGGGGGAGAAACGATGCGGGATACAAGATGCAGGATACAAGATTAAAGACGAGATTCCCGATAAAGACATTCGGGAATGACAGAAAGAAAAATCCCTCTGAATTTGGCTTAACTTACCGAGTCACTTCAATTATGTCATTTCTTTGCCGTTTATCACCACTGACCAATTCCTCACTTGCTCGGAATTGTTCCCCTTTGCTAAAGGGAGGGGATTACAGACAAAAGGATGAGATTGCCGCGGTCGCTTCCGGCTTCGCCTAAAGGTTACGCCAGGACAAGACGCCGTGATAAAGCGCTCCCTCGCAAAGACAGATTAAAGATGAGATTCCCGTTCGATGCCGGGAATGACGGAAAGGAAAGGATGAGATTGCCTCCGGATCAAGTCCGGTATGCCGGCCGGTATTGGATTATGCGGGGTTTTTATGTAAAATGGTCGGAAAATTTCTCTCTTATGGAGGATTGGAGATGTTTAAGCTGACGTGCTGCACCTCGGTTGCAAAGATCTATTTAATCCTTTTGACCATGTTCATTTTTTCCGTAACTCCAGCGCTCGCACAGGTGAATTTTACATTCGATGAAGCGGAGTTCCTGGCCCAGAATCCGAACCTGCAATTCCAGAATTTCCTCGGTACGTTCGTAGCGCCGGGGGATTTGCTGGTGTGTGATGATGTTGTGGACTCATCAACAAACGATGATTGTTTCACACCCGGGCAGATTCTCCCAGGCCTGGTATTCCAGGCAAAACCCCAAGGTCTCGGGCCTGCCGAGATAATACTCGTCGGCTCCGATTTTTTTGGTAATGCCAACCCGACGAATGCCCTGATAGCGAACCAGTTCGGCTCGGGCCTCGATATTCTCTTTTTAACGCCGGATACCAACGCTGTCGGAATTACCGCCGGATGCCTGCTCGAGTTCGAACCGTGCACACCGAGGAATATGTCCGTATCGGTATTCGGTGAAAACGGACTCATCGGCACAACAAACCTGCTCGTATCCGACGCATTCGACTCGTTCCTGGGTATTACGTCGACTGAGCCTATTGTGGAGATATTACTGGATAATGAAATACCTATGTCCGGTGATTTCCAGAACGGGTTGCTTGATTTAAGATTCGGAACCAGGGTTCTAGAGATAAATATTCCCACGCTCAGCGAATGGGGGATGATTGCGGCGGCGGGGGGATTGGGATTGGCGGGAGTGTGGTTTGCGGTGAGGAAGAGGAAAAGATCCACGATGCAGGATGCATGATTCAGGATGAAAGATAAAAAGAAAAATCCTCCCTCACCCTCCTTTACAAAAGGAGGGAATAGAAAGGAAAAAAATTGATTCCCACTTCCGCGGGAATAACAAAATTTGCGGCCCCTTTCCTCCGGTGCGGGGGGAAGGGGCTTTTTTGTTTCTTATGCGAAGAGGTTTTCTGAATTTTTGGAACTCCGGAAAAGAGCTGGATTGAATTCATTATTTATTGTAAAATGAATACGACACTTTTCTTAGAGGAGGACGGTGTGATATCCAAAACCATTAACCAAAAGCTAATTGTAAAGCTGTATCTCATTGTAATCTCAGTATTTTTATTTTCTGCACCCTCAGCTTTAGCGCAGGTCACGTTCACGACCGACGACGCGGTGTTCTTCGCGCAGAATCCGAATCTGGCTTTTCAGGACTTCGAGAGCGGAAACGTTGCGCCTGGTGGCAACACCTCTTGCTCCCAGACTATAAACGAGAATACGAACGACGCGTGCTTTTCGCCGGGGGATATACTGCCAGGGATCGAGTTCACTGCCTTATTAAATGTTTTAGTCATTGTGGGACCGGGCTTCAACAACAATCCTTTCGTTGTTCTCGTTCCCAACATCCCTCCGGATTCTCTGGATATAACATTCCCGGGCAATACAGTGAACGCCGTAGGGGTGGATCTGGGCTGCCTTGTCGAAAGCCTGGGTCCCTGCAGCGACACTGTATTTGTTCAGGTATTCGGCGAGGGTGACGTGCTGATCGGCTCTACTTCTGTTGCAGTTACGAGTCTCTTCGATAGTTTCCTGGGTATCCAATCGGCTGAGCCCATAACGAGGATAAATGTTTCAAACGCGGTTCTGGAACGTTTCGAGGGCATAGACGGGATCGCCTTCGGCTTTACGGAATTTGCTACCAACATTCCCACGCTCAGCGAGTGGGGGATGATATCCGCCGCCGTCGGATTGGGATTGGCGGGAGTGTGGTTTGCGGTGAGGAGGAGAAAGGTAAGAGCTATATGATTTCAGTTGGAATATTAATGAGAGGTACCCCCTCACCCTAACCCTCTCCCTCGCTGGGGAGAGGGAAATAAAACGGAGTGGGGGATGATCGCGGCGGCTGGGGGGTTGATGCTGGTCGGAGTGGTCTTTGCTATAAGGAAGAGAAAGATAAAGGCTGTTTGAATACGGTTGATTTATTAATGCAAGGTGTCACCCCCCATCCTAACCTTCCCCCATACAGGGGGAAGGGAAAAGAAGAGTGGGGGATGATGTCCGCCGCTGTTGGATTGGGATTGGCGGGAGTGTTCTTTGCGGTGAGGAAGAGGAAGATGCGGGATGCAGGATAATGTCCATTAACCCGTTCATACTTCGATCCCCCGACGGCTCATAGCCTATGGGCGACGTGCCGCACGCTCAGTACGAACGGCTTAAAAATGAGACCCTGAAACAAGTTCAGGGTGACAAAGGTATGAATGTCTTTTCCCTTCTGGTCAGTGATGGGTATATTTTCCCTGCATGCACCGTATCAAGAACTACGTCCGTGTTAGCGATGATATAGCCACGTCGGGACAGCCGGCGCGGGAGGACTTCGCCGGAATAGCGGACGCGGGTTATGCGGCCGTCGTCAACCTCGCGACGGGCACGTCGCCTGACGCGATACCCGACGAAGGGCAGGCAGTTTCCGCTGAAGGGATGACGTATTACCACATACCGGTCGCGTGGACCGCTCCCGAATTATCGGACCTCGACCGCTTCTTCTCCGTCATGGACTCGCTCCGCGGAAAGAAGGTGTGGATTCACTGCGTCGTCAACATGCGGGCGTCCGCGTTCGTTTACCTCTACAGGCTCATCGAGCTCGGGGTGCCGGAGGATGAGGCGAGGGCCCCGATGGACGAGGTGTGGGAGCCTGACGGGATATGGCGGGCGTTCATCGAGCGGGCGAAGGAGAGTTATGCTGCGGGGCGGTAGGGGTGGAGGGGTGTTGTGCATGCTGGAGAAAGACGAGATGCTGAATATTTTGGGTTGATGAATGAATATGCGGAGAATTGTTACGTAAGTGGATTAAGCCAATGGCGTCCGTTTCGTTTTGGTTTCAATAGTTCATCTCAAGCACATAGACGTCCGAGTATTCAGCCGAAAGAGGCCAGATTCTCACTCGTTCGAATCTGTTACACGCTCAGAAACGTAGTTCAGCATGACAAGATTTTTAGATTCCCGATTAAGACGTTCGGGAATGACAACATTAAAGACAAATCCACCCTAACCCTCCTTTACAAAGGAGGGAATTAAAGAAATCGCGGCTGGAAGCCGCTCCTACAGATTTAAAGATGAGATCCTGAAACAAGCCTGTCCTGAACCATGTCCCGGCATGTCCTGAACTTGATTCAGGAACTCCAATCCGGGATCTATTCAGGAAAATCGCTCCTGCACTGTAGGCGGTCTATCTTGTGTCTCACAGTGCATTGATGCCGGCCTGGAGCTGCAAAAGAAGAGGCTCGTAGATACCGCTATCGGGAACGGGCTCGGTCAGGTCGCACGAGAGCGTTGCGAACACGTTGAAGTAGAGGACCTGATTGTAAAGTATGAGGAGCCTCTGCTCGAATTCGGGAGACGCGTCCACTCTGCTCGGGCCGTCGAGGAAGGTGAACCCGCCTCCGTTGTCGAGCCTTATGCAGCTGCTGAAGAAACTATTGGCCGTCTCGTCGAACGTACCGTCGTTATTGTAGTCGGCGTCAGCCTTGATGAATTCGCACGCCGTGCCCGCGCCCGTGGGTACGCCGCTGAATCCGAAAGTGGTGGTCCCGTCGAATACCAGCACGTAAACGTTGCTGCCGTCAGAGAAGAGGTGCGTGTCGAGCGTGCTTCCGGGAGCGTTGTAGACGTAGAACTCCTCCACGTCATCGCCGTCGAGGTAGGGCGTATTCAGCGAGGGGGAATTGCACGCCGACGGGCTGGATGTGGGCTGCGGCGTAGGCTCGGGAGTCGGCTGGGGGTTTGGGCTGTCCGAGGAAGAGCTTCCTCCGCAGGCGTAAATCAAGGCGATAAATGCAGTTACAAATATAACTAAACGTAATCCTCCAGATTTCATCTTTATCCTCCGATAAAATTTGAACAATTTTACCACAGCAGAATGGATGCGAAAAAACACCGCTGCCGGGTAATCACAATTAATTAAAACTAAAAATATAAAATGAACATAAGTGACTGAAACCTAAGAACAGTTATTAAGAATTAGCTTAAAACAACCAGTCTTATTACCGATTACTAAAATAACCTATATCGCAAAATTTGACAAGTGCAATTACAAATATTAAAATAAACGACATTTTTGTTATCGTCTGTTACCCGTGACATGTAGTCAATACAAGATTTGTATTAGACCTTTTTAAAATCACTTTGGAGGAAGGGGATATTATGAAAAGGTTCACAAGGGTTTTTTGTGCCTTCTGCTTTTTGTTGTGCGGAAGCGCCGCTTTTGCCGAAGAAGTTAGCTTTTGCGTTCTCGACGATTTTCTTCAAATAGTCACTTACAAGGGGCCTGACACGGAATGTTCCAGTCAGGAGATACCGCTCGAAATCACCTCCGGCGAGCAGGGGCCTCCCGGACCTCCGGGACCGCAGGGTCCGCAGGGTGTGGAAGGTCCTCCGGGGCAGATCGGGCCTATAGGGCCTCAGGGTGTGCAAGGGCCAGTCGGAGCAACGGGACCTCAGGGACCTGTCGGCGCAACCGGGCCGCAAGGGCCAACCGGGACGAACGGGCTCAATGCGTTCGTAAACACGACCCCCGAGCCGCCGGGGTCTAACTGCACCGATGGAGGTATTAAGGTGGAATCGGGACAGGACAATATTGTATCAAGCACTACTTTCGTTTGTAACGGAGCTGTCGGACCACAGGGGGTACAGGGAGACACCGGGCCTCAAGGCCCCCAAGGCAATACGGGGCCGACCGGACCGACCGGACCGCAGGGAGACCAGGGGCCTCAAGGACCGACAGGGCCAACAGGTGCTACCGGTGCAACCGGGCCGCAAGGGCCAGCAGGACTCGATGCATTCGTCAACACGACGCCCGAACCCCCTGGCGCTAACTGCGCTGGCGGCGGGGTCAAGGTTGAATCGGGGCAGAACAGCATAGTTACGAGCACTACTTATGTATGTAACGGGCCGGAGGGACCGCAGGGAGCTCAGGGTGATCCGGGGCCTCAAGGGCCGACGGGACCGACCGGACCTGCCGGAGCGACGGGACCAGCGGGGCCGCAGGGTGATCCGGGGCCGACCGGACCCACAGGGGCAACAGGACCAGCCGGTCCAGCGGGGCCAGCCGGGCCGCAGGGCGATCCCGGGCCTCAGGGCGAAGAGGGAGAAGAGGGGCCTGCAGGGCCTGCGGGGCCTGCGATTCAAATAATCGGCGGCGGGACGTCCACCAACCTTTCGAATTCGGGATCAAGTTATTTACCCATGTTTTATTCCGAGACCAATTCTAATGAAAGTCAGGTTCAACAGCTTATGCCGGCCTCGGGTGCGATAACATCTCTCAGGGTACGCTTGAGATCGGCTATTGCTTCGGGTGCGGGCGACAGCTACACGTTTTTCATCAGAAAGAATAGTGCCGACGCATCGGTCACGTGCCAAATAACACACGGAAACCTCACATGCAGCGACACGACTCACTGCATCGATTTTACCGCCAATACGGACCTCATCGCTGTAAGATCCCTGCCTGCCAGTTCTCCGACGAGTCTGCCTGCGCACTGGACGGCGGTCTTCCATCCCGGAGAGACGTGTGCGTCGCTCGGAGCGGGGCCGTTCTGATGTAGGGTTTTGCGCTCTCACGAAGAGCCGATAAAAATTTCAATCCTGGGAATACGAAGCCCGGGTGAATGCTCCCCGGGCTTTTTTGTGCGCGCGGACGTGCGGGCGTATTCGGTTCTGTGTAGGGAAAGAAAAAGCGAGATTCCCGATCGTGGTCGGGAACGACAAAACCTAGATCCTGAAATAAATTCAGGATGACTGATTTAAATGTAAACCCCCACCCGAACCCTCCCCCTTGGGAAGGGGGAGGGAATTAGTTGGTTGTGCTGAACTTGTCGAAGTAGGACGTGTCGGGCTGCGTGTGGTGGTAAAAGCAACAACGGTTCACTAGAATCGTATATGAGCGCACAACGTGCGCTTTGTGTTAATAATCCCGCCAGAGGATCGCGGAGATCGTGCCCTCGTCCTGGAATATGTCGAGCAGCTGATCGAATTCGACTATGGGGACGTCGTTGACGACGAGCTGGTAGACGAGACGTCTGCCGCTCTTCGTGTCGATATAACCCCCGAACGCCTGCCCCTTGATCACGAGGCCCGACTCGTCGCCCGCGGCGAACGTGCCGGTCTTCGCGTGGACCTGTCCCTTTGCGCCCGCAAGCGAGGGGTCCTGCTCGAAATCGGTCACGAACCCGAGGGAGCCGTCCACTCCGAGTATCGGGAGCGCGTCGAAGAAAGTGTCGAACGCCTGCTGGTCGGTCATAATTTCAAGCCATTGGGTCACTACACGGTTGGTCGCGGTTGTATCGCCGCCTCCGCTCCCGTCGACGAAGAAAAACTCGTCGCCGGGTATGCCGTAAACCGTGGTGAGAGATTCCCTTTCCTCGACGAGCGCGTCGTCCATGTTATCTACACCGGCAGTGAGTCCCCAGAGGAGGAGGCTTGTGTCCGCGCCGATGTTGTAGCTCACTTTCAGGATTAGCCTCGCGTAGTCACCATACGGAAACGAAACGAAGGTCGTTACGAGGTCGTCCTGCGAGTACGAATCCTTGGGCGGGAGCTTCGCGACGGGGTTCAGGGCCACGGTGTCGGCGAGCACAGTGACGCCCGCGTCTTCCAGCAATTCGATAAGCACGGTGCGCGCGTAGTTCTGAGGCTCGACTATTCTGAAGGTTCTTATGAGCGGGAACTCTTCCGTGAGGGGCGGTATGAAATCGATAGGGAGCTGTCCCGAAATCTCTCCCGAGCAGCCGGGCTCGCCGAAGCACGGGGGGAATTCCGGGTCGAGTTCGAGCATGAACTCTGTTCCCGGGCCGCTCGTGACTATATCATTCTGCACGGTGAATGCGGCGGATTTGGGACGCCAGTCGACGGACGCTTCCATTCCGACCGAGGCCGGATTAACAATCAGGTCGACGCAGTCGTCGTTCACGAATATCGGCCTGATCGCGAAATTGCCCTCGTTCCTGAAGGGGTAGGGCTGGAAGAGCCTGTCGTCGATGACGACGTCGTCCACCTGCGTGATGCCCGCTGCCGCTATCTGCTCGGCTATCGCCTTGTATCCCTTGAGCGGGTTGGGTTTCGTGAGCACGGCGTTCCCGAGGGAATTCGCCTCGTTGTGGTCGAAGTTGCTGATCGCGAACTGCCCGTTCGCCTTGGTACGGCCGCCCATCGAGATGTCGCCCGAGGCGACGAGGATGAGATTGCCGTCGAGCACCCCCGAGCCGTCGACTTCGCCTTGTTTGTATATCGGAGTGACGAAGTGGGTGTCGGCTCCGATTGCATTGAGCAGCTCGCCGACTGAAAAGACCTTTCTGACAGAGCCGATGAAGAACGGGTAATTTGGTTTCAAGTCGATGAGCACTTCGCCTGTTTCGAGGTCAACTACGCGGAGCCCCCATATGGCTCCATTGTAGAATGATTTGTTGAATATCGCGCGGATGTCGGCCGGGATGTTCGAGCCTCCGCCGTTATTGCAGCCTCCGACGAGGCCGAACGCGGCCGTGAAGACGAGTAAAAGTGATAGTAATGCTTTCCTGTATCTCATTGTCCATCCTCCTTTAAGGCCGAGTGGCATAGATTAACACGAAAATATAAAGATTAATAATTATAACCCCGGCTGGATGGAAGGGGGAGACGGGGACTACGCCTCTTACTTTGCACGCCCGAGCAGGATGTCTGGCTACGTCTTTGACTACCCGGCTTACCGGCTTCGCTTCGCTACGCCGTGGCATGCGCCGGGACATGCATGGTGCAGGATACAGGATGAAAGAAATGGATTCCCGATTTATTTCGGCTTGTGCTGCCGAGGAGCCTGAATAAAGAGACTTACTTGCAATAAGCCATGAGCGACCGGTTCTCACCAATTTGGCTTCCGTTGCTACGATGCGGAGAAATAATAAGATTCGTGCACACATCCATTAGAGACCAATTTATTTTGGCTTCAATAGAGCATCCCATGCTATAATCGTCCGTGTATTCGGCCGGAAGAGACCGGATTCTCTTATTTTGGCTTAAATCAGTAAGTAGCCGGGGATAATTAACTTGTGAGTAATCTGTCTAAGGAGTCCGATTCCTCACGCGTTCAGAATCGTTGCTCGAATCCGTTACTTGCCCGGATTTGCTGTTCAGAACCGTGGTCGGGAATGACAAAAATAAAAATCCCCCCGAACCCCCCTTTAAGAAAGGGGGGATTAAAAGGAAAGGCAAAAGTTGGATTTTTCACGTGAGTTCGAAATGACAAGTTAAGGATGAGATTGCCGCGCTTCCACTCGCTTTCACTCGTTCCGCTCGCAATGACA
The DNA here is from genome assembly GCA_040754335.1 of Thermodesulfobacteriota bacterium. Taxonomy (NCBI): domain Bacteria; kingdom Pseudomonadati; phylum Thermodesulfobacteriota; species Thermodesulfobacteriota bacterium. The sequence continues at coordinate 535,227 of JBFMCV010000002.1, forward strand.
GGAAAAAGATGAGATGCTGAATAGATCCTGAAACGATCCCGGATCGGAGTTCCTGAATCAAGTTCAGGACAGGCCGGGACGTGGTTCAGGGCATGGTTCAGGATGACAAGATAGATTTCTTGTTTTGGCTTGTGCGGATTGTATACGATGTGAATGTGAGTTATGTGCAATCAGCTAAGAGCGACCAGTTTAATATGGCTTCACGAGATTGTCCTTCGTTGATCAGCAGACTTGCACTCAACCAATAACAACCAATTGCTCACTTGCTCGCAATTGTTGCCTGCTCAGAACTGTTGCTCGAAATGACAAAACAGGAGGTGCATGGACGGAGCTGCTTAAAGCATCTCGTGGAGCTCGTCCGAGAGTGAGGGGTCTACTGGGTATTCGACGCTCTCGTAGAATACGGAGAGGTTGCAGTCGGGCGAGGGGGAGAATTTCTTTTCGTCGAGCTCGATCGAGACGTCGGTCCTCCCGTTCAGCGTGGGCCAGACGTGCTTGAGCGCATACTTTCCCTCGCATATCTCTCCGGGGCTCGAATAAGGGTCCTGCTTCGGCGGGGAATCGCCGTACTCGGCGACGCCCGAGGCGGGGACGCCCGTCTCTTTAGATATCCCGGCAGACTTTGCCCTGAGGAGCCTTACGTACTCTGAGGGGGGCTGCCCGCTGTCGCGTAGGTGAAGGACTGCCATGCCGAGCTTCCCGTCCTTGAACGCGTAGACTATGTCGTATTCGGGCTCGACGTTCTCGACCTCTATCGTCACGCGCGGATGCGATACGGCGCCGTCCTCGCCGTCGACCTCCACCTCGACCACGCCCTCCGACGCCACGGTCGAGAGCTCGCCGCCTATCCTGTACGTGAGCGCCTCGTTCCCCTCCCTCATGAGCTCCCCCGACTCGCGCTCCTTCACCTCTTCCTTCGACATGCCCCACCTGACGTTCCTGAAGTCGGGCTTTTCGTCGCGGGAGCAGGTGCACCCTGCGGCGAGGCATATAAATAAGGCGAGGATTACGGCGCATGTACGGCTGGTCAAGGGTTAACGCTCCCGGGGTGATTGGCTATATTATGTGCGGGGGAGGGGGAAGATGCAAATGCGACCTGTTATTCCATTAAAACGAGTTTGAGTGGAATAAGGAGGGTGGTTATTCCAATGGAATGGAATAAGGAAGGGCCTTATTCCATTAATTTGCGTTTTAGTGGAATAAGGGGTATTCTTATTCCATTAAGTTAGAATAAATTGGAATAAGAGAGCGGATATGATGGAAAGAAATAAGCTTCCGAAGATACCTGAACTTCTACCGCCAAAGATCGACTATAGCAAGATATTTAGAGAATTGGGTCAGGCAAATAAGGCTGTGGGTGAACTTCAGGGAGTTCTGACGAACATTCCAAATAAATTTTTGTTAATTGACCCAATGTTAACGAATGAAGCAGTTACCAGTTCAAAAATTGAGGGGACTCAGGCAAGTCTAGAAGAAATATATAAGTATGAAGCTTCAAAAAAGCAAATTGAAGGAATCGAAAAAGAACAAGATATAAAAGAAGTATTGAACTATAGGAAAGCTTTAAAGTACTCAATTGATAAAATAGAAAAAGAGGGTCAACCAATAGGCGAAAATTTCATCAAGGAAATACATTCCATGCTGTTAGATTCTACTAGAGGAGAAAAAAAGGACAGGGGGAATTTGAGGAGAATTCAGGTGTTCGTAGGAAGACGTGGAGCGACTATTGATGAGGCGAACTATATTCCACCGCCTCCAACGGATCTTCCTCGCTTGCTGAGTAATTGGGAAAACTATGTGAATATGAATAAAGATGAAGATCCGCTGGTGATTGCTGCAGTCTCTCATTATCAGTTCGAGGCGATACATCCGTTTATGGACGGGAGCGGAAGGATAGGGAGAATACTAATTCCAATCATTTTATTTCAGAAGAAATACTTGAACTATCCTTACTTATATATGAGTGAATATTTTGAGCATAAAAGGGATAATTATATTTTTTGGCTTCAACAGATGGATGAGAACAAGATTTGGGAAGATTGGATAAATTTTTTTCTTCGCTCAGTCACGATTCAAGCTATTGGCAGCAAAATAAAAGCCCTCAATATGCTAATCCTTTATCATGAGAAAAAGGAAGTAATAGGATCCATGAATTCGAAGTATGCGATGAACTTGTTAGACATATTATTTTCGAATCCCATGGTTTCATTCAAAACTTTAAAAAAATTGATGGATGCAAAGAGTAATCAGACGATTTATAATCTATTGGACAAATTTGTAAAAGGAGGGATTCTCAGCGAAATTGGTGAAGAAAAAAGAAATTCGCTCTATGCTTTTCAGGAACTTCTTGATACTGTGAAGACTTCGAGTTTTTCTGAAAAGGATGAGTTGCCTAGTATTGGGGAAACACCTTCCGGAAGCTGATTAGCTTAATTGCCATTGTTAACAGGATACAAAAATCCTCCCTGACCCTCCTTTGCCAAAGGAGGGAATAGAAAGAAAAAATGAGATCCCGAATATATTGGGTTAACCAATATTATCCGAGGAACAATCACTTCATTGCATTTTGCCTATGGCGTCCGGTTCTTGCACTAGTTCAGACCCGTAGTTCAGAATGACTTTGTAAACGGATTTCTCACATACGTTCTAAATGACAAGCGCAGTAGTGAATCTTGCATCGATCCCGGTTCAATCGCGGCAAGATGCCGCTCCTACAGGGGAGGATATCAAATTGACCCCGCCAAAAATTCCTCGATCGCTGCGAGCACTTCCCCGGGGGCGTCTTCCTGGAGGAAGTGGGAGGCGTCGGGTATTTCGACGACTCGCGCGCGGGGATATACGCGTTTCCACATTTCCAGAACCTGGGGCGGGAGCACGGGGTCGAGCATGCCCCAGACGATGAGAATGGGGATATTGCCGAATAGCGGCAGGCTGTCCTCGATACGCTTCATCTCGTCCCACGACGCGTCCCCTTCGGCGACCGGGATGTCGCGGGACCAGCAGAGTAGAGCTCTCCTCGATTCCGGCGTGGGGAATGGCGCCAGATACGCGGACATAACCTCCGGCGTCAGCTTCTCAGGGTAGTTCACTGTGCCCGTTAACGCGCGCGCGGCGTATCCGTTCTTCTCCAATACGAACTGCTCGCCGCGGGGGGAGCGTATCATCTCTATCAATTTCGGGAAGGGCGCGCCCGGCCACTCTGCGAACGCCCAGGTGTTCGTGAGCACGAGGCGCTTAATCAGCTCCGGTCGTCTCGCTGCGAAGCCTAAGCCCACTGGGCCGCCCCAGTCGTGCACTACGAGCGTTATGTCCGAGAGACCGAGAGAGAGGACGAGCGATTCGAGGTTCGTTATGTGGTGGCGGAGGAGATAAGGATACGGTTCCGCGGGCGCGTCCGATTTGCCCATGCCCATGTGGTCGGGGACTATGACCCTCCTTTTCCGCGACAGCGCCGGGATGAATCTACGCCACAGGTAGCCCCACGTCGGGTCGCCGTGGAGCATGAGGACGGGCTCGCCTCCACCCTCGTCTACGTAATGCAAGTCGAGACCGCCCGCGCTGAAGAAGCGGGAGGTGAAGGGATACGCGCCGCCGAACGTTTCGTCTTTTATTCCGGGCATGACGGATAGTACGATACTACATTATTTAGAGGATGGCGGCTATGGGGGTGAATCCAGAGGGCGGGATTACGGCGCGCAACAGTCCTTCGACTGGCTCAGGACGAACGGGTTAAAGACAAATCCTCCCTACCTATTTTGGCTAAGGCAGCGTTGTGCGGGGAGTTAATCTTCTATGATGCTCTTTTAGCTTGGGCGTCCGAATGCTTACTTGCTCGCATTCGTTCTTTTTCAAAGGAGGGAATAAAGACAACAATAGATTTCTCGCTATTAGAACTTGATCCCGCATTTTCTCCTCGTTAATTAGCTTCTGTTACCTAAGCGAGGGCGTCCGGTTCTTGCGCACACTCAGAACTGTTGCTCGAAATGACAGATAAAAATCTATCGCGGCTGGAAGCCGCTCCTACAGTTTCTACAAGACGAGATTCCCGATTTCTCGGGAATGACAGAAAGGATAAAGACAGATCCTGAAATAAATTCAGGATGACAAGATAATGATGAGATTGCCGCGGTCACAAAAAGCGTTCCCTCGCAACGACAGGGTGGGGGGAGATTACCGCGGTCGCTTCCGGATTCGCCGGGCGCGGGAGTGAATCTATACCCCGGTCCGGATATGCTCGGGAAATCATCTCTTCTATTTAGCCGCGGGCCGGGCCGGAGGCGAGTCCAGAACCTCGCGCACCTTGCCGAGCAGGTTCAACGGCGTAAAAGGTTTCTGGATGAAGGATTTTCCGTTCGAGAAGATACCATGCTCATCGATCGTATGATCGATGTAGCCCGACATGTAAAGGACTTTCATCTCCGGGTGAAGAGCAGTCAAGCGCCGTGCGAGCTCGGGGCCGCTCATCCGCGGCATTACCACGTCTATCAGAAGCAGGTGGATCGGGTCCCGGTACTCCTCGCAGGCACGGACCGCTTCGATACAGTTATTCGCTTTAAGCACCTTATGGCCGGCTTCTTCCAGTACGAGACTGATCAGGGACAGGACCTCCTGCTGGTCCTCGGCAATAAGTATGGTTTCGGGCCCTCCCTGCGGGCGCACCGTTACACCCGCGCTTTCTCCGGCCTGCTCGGGCTGACCGTCGACCGCGGGGAGATATATTTTAAACGTCGTGCCCCTGTTCCTTCCGCTATCGACCGTGACGTGTCCGCCGCTCTGATTGATTATCCCGTAGACGGTCGCGAGGCCGAGCCCTGTCCCTTTCCCGAGCTCCTTCGTCGTGTAGAAGGGCTCGAATATCTGCGACAGCGTCGCCTCGTCCATGCCGTGTCCGGTATCGCTCACTGCGAGCATCACGTACCGGCCTGGCGGGAGATCGGGTTTGAGGACCGCGGAAGCATCGACTTGAGAAACGTTCAACGTTTGTATGTGCAGCCTGCCCCCCCTGGGCATGGCGTCGCCGGCGTTTATGACGAGGTTCATCACCACCTGCTCGATCTGTACCGGGTCGGCTTTCACGCGCCCGAGCGCGGGCTCGAGCTCGGTAACGAGCTCAATGTCCTCGCGGACGAGCCGCCGTATCATCTTCTCCATGCCGGTAACCACTCCGTTCAGGTCGAGAACCTTGGGCTGGAGTATCTGCTTGCGGCTGAAGGCCAGGAGCTGGTTCGTCAAAGCCGCGGCGCGCTCCCCGGCGTTCCTGATCTCACGTATGCCCTCCTCCTGCTTTTTATCGACGAGCGGGCGCGAGAGCAGGAGGTCGCTGTAGTTGAGTATGACCGTCAGCAGGTTGTTGAAGTCGTGGGCGATACCGCCCGCGAGCTTCCCAACGGCTTCCATCTTCTGGGACTGGCGGAGCCGCTCTTCGAGACGCTTCCTCTCGGTTATGTCCGTGACGAAGCCTTCCAGGTAAAGGAGCTCTCCCGAGGGCGAGTATACGCCCTGGCCTTTGTCCCATACCCACTTCTCTTCTCCGGTCCTCGTCCTTATCCTGTAGACGAGCTCATACATTTTGTGCTTTTCGAGCGCCTCGTACACGTCGCTCAGGAGAGGCGGAAGGTCTTCGGGGTTGACGATGTCGAGGTAATTCACCTTTTTGCTCTCGTAGTCTTCGAACGTATAGCCGGTGAGCGCCTTCAGGCCTTCGCTCGCGAATTCGAACGAGAAGTCCTCGTCGTTCCTGCAGCGGTAGGTGCATCCCGGCAGGCTGCTCAGCACTGTCGTGAGCATGCGTTCGTGCTCTCTCAGCGCCTTCTCCGTCTTTCTCAGGCCGGTGATGTCGAGCACCGTCCCTATCATGCGGACAGGCCGGCCGTAATCGTCGAAGACGACCTCGGCCTGCTCGTGGACGAACCGCTCCGAGCCGTCCGGCAGCACTATCCGGTGGTCGATGCTGTAGATCGCACCCCTGTAGAGCGCGTCGTCGACGGCCTTCTTTACGAAATCCCTGTCGTCCGGGTGGACGGAATTCAGGAACGATCCGTAAGTGGCGCCGAACTCCTGGGGCTCGTATCCGAATATGCGGTAGACTTCGTCCGACCAGTGAAGCTCGTTCGTAATTACATCCCAGTCCCAGTTGCCGAGGTGCGCAATGCGCTGCGCGTCGGAGAGGCTCTCCTTGGCCTTCCGGAGCGCTTCCTCCGCTTCCCTGCGCTTGGTGATGTCCTCGGCGACCGCCATGCCGCCGATGACTTTTCCATTTACATCGCGCAGGGGAGAAAAGTAAAGGGATAACCATAAGTCCGCCGAACTTGTCGTAGCGGAGTAGAGACCTTCATGGTAAGAAGACTGCCCTTCAATTGCACGCTCCATCGCGGGGATAAAACTCTTGTCCTTGAGCTTCCTCATATCGAGTCCAAAAATCTCGTCATAGGACGACTGTATTATCTCAGCCAAACGCTTGTTACATTGGGTAATCCTCAACTCATTATCGAATATATACACGCCGACGGGCGACTGGTCGAAGAGTATGCGGTAGCGCTCCTCCGATTGCCGGAGCGCCTCGGTCATGCGTATTTTTGTGATGGCCCTCTCGATCTGGCCGGCCACCGTTTCCAATAAATTCAGCTCTTCCCCGTCGAACGCCTCCCTCTTCAGGGAATGTATGTTAATAGTCCCCGTGACCTTGCCTTCGTCGCTGAACGGCATGGACACGTAGCTCTTCGTTCCCAGCTTTCTGCCGGCGGGACCGATGGCCATGTCCTTGTCCACGTCGGAGCAATAGAGCAAGGGCTTGTTCTCCATGATCGCTTTCCAGGTAAAGCCCTTCGGATACGGTATCCTGCCGGCCTCGCTGATGTACCAGGCCGGGTAGCCTCTATAGGCCTTGAGCACCGCCTCGCGGCTTTCGACGAAATAGATCGAAACGATGTCGGAAGGATCCAGGTTCCTGCTTATGGCGTCGACTATGTCTTCCAGAATTTCCTGAAGGTTATCGGATTCGGTAACGCTCCTGCTGATCGAGCCGGTTATAGATTCGTACCGGTTCTTCTTCGAAAGCCGGGTGAGGCTCTCGTTCAACTCTTCGACGAGGTGCCTCTCGTCGGTGACGTCGCGGTAGCTGCAGACGACGCCGACTATTTCGTTGCCCACCATCTGAGGATTGCTAGAGTGCTCGAATACCCTGCCGTCCCTGAGCTCTATGAACTCGTGTATCGCCTTCCCGGGGAACTCCTCGAGATGCCTTACCGTCCCGTGGATGCTTTGGGTGTCCTTTACTTGTGAGAGTAGGTGCTCTATCAGCAGGCCGAAGTCTTTCGTCTCAGCTATAGATTCCGGAAGCCGCCACATTTCGATGTACTTCCGGTTGAGGCTCGTTATCCTGTTCGAGGCGTCTATCGAGATAATGCCGTCCGCCGTGGCGTCGAGCGTGGCGCGCAGCAGCGATAGCGCATGTTCGAGCTCGTTTTTCGATCTCTCCTCTCTGCTGACGTCGCGGAGTATGGCCGTGAACACCATGCCGTCCCCCGTGCCCTGCCGGGAGATCGAGGCCTCGGCCTGGAACTCCGTGCCGTCCTTGCGGAGGGCCGCAAACCGGGAGCGCTCGTTCATGTACTTTGAAGATACGGGGCCGCGGGCGAAATTCTCTACGTGCTTTTGGTGCTCCTCGACGAAACGGCCGGGTATGAGGACGTCGAGCGGCTTGCCCAGGATTTCGTCCCGGCTGTAGCCGAAAATCTTCTCCGCCCCTTTATTGAAGAAGACGATCTTCTGGTTCCGGCCGACGGACACGACGGCGTCCTCGGTGATGTTCAGGATGCTTTCCCGGCGGGAGCTCTGCTTTCGCAGGCCTTCGATCTCTTCAGCGAGCTCTTTTTTTCCAACAAATCTTTCTTTCATCTCCTCTACCACGCCTCGGCAGAGTCCGGCCGAGGCTGCCTTCCCGTTACGGCGGGGCATGAGTAACTACTTTCACTTCGTGACCTGAGTGCCGGAGCCAGCAGCATAATGAGCGGCAGGGGACGACGCGGGGCGGCGCGAGAAGGAATTTTATTCATCCGGCGAACGAAACTTGTACTCCATATTCTGTATTGCTTAATCACAGATAGGGCTTATTAATTTTACTTAATTATAATCCCTATTTGCCGGAATTTGCCGGCCCGTCCGCACAGGGTGCGGAATTCGTGAAATACCGCCGGGAACCGGACGGAACGCCGGGACCGGGCACTTACAATCGCAGCGGGGAATGACGGAAAGATTAAGGTAAACCCCCGCCCAAGCTGTTTTTGGCTTATGTGTGATTGAGCCGGAAGTCAATTTGCTTCTGTGACTTTGTTGTGAGTGCGACCGGTTTCGCGCTCGCTTGCAGCCGGTCCCCGTTTGGAAGGCGGAGGGGAAAAGAGGAAGGTGCGGGATTGCAGCGCTGCTCCCGGTTTCGCTGAAACTTCGCAGGACAGGTCGCGCTCCCTCGTAATGACGGAAAAGATAGAGCCGAGATGCTGAAACAAGTTCAGCATGACAGTTATTTATAGCGTGCCCCCTCATCCTGAAACGATCCTGGATCAAGTCCAGGAAATGGTTCAGGATGACAAGATAATGATGAGATTGCCCCCGGATCGGTGTCCGGGGCAGGCGCGGCTCATTCTGAGCCTCGCAATGACAAATATCGCGTCCTTCGACTGTACGCTGCATGTGCGCCCGGGACGAACAGGGAAAAAACTAAATCCTCCCTAGCCCTCCTTTTAGATCCTGAAACGAGTTCAGGACAGGGGAGGGGATTAAAGGAATCGCGGCAGGATGCCGCTCCTACAGCTTATTAAAGGCGAGATTCCCGATCGGTGTCGGGAATGACAAAAATAAAAGAAGAGATTGCCGCGCTTACGGCTTCGCCCAAGGCTACGCCGCACAAGCAGGGCGAACGGGTATGGTTGAGCAGAGTCGGTGAATAGGACCGTATGCCCGCGGGTGCTCACCCGCCGCCGGGGCCGGAGAGGAGGTATTTGATCGCGTCCGAGGAGCGGCCGGGAGGGAGCTTGAGCGTCTCGGAGTAGAGATCGGCGATGGCGAAGCAGACCTTCTTCTTCTCTTCTTCGGTGAGCGGGGTCTGCGCGGTGTAGTCGATCTCGGGGCCGTACTTCGCCACGATGTTCGACGATATCCTCCCTATGTCCTTCTCCGCCTGCTTCACGTCAGCGAGCTCGGCGGGCTCGGTGTTAGCCGACCTTATTATGAGCGCTATCCCACGGAGCACCTCGTTCTGCTCTTCCCCGGACATGAGCGACCACATGCACCCTTCGCTACCGTTTATGAGCTCGACGCAGCAGCCGGGGTCGGTGTTCCCGGCCTTCTCGAATACGCGGATGAAAGAGGTTATGAAGGCCGACGTCGCCTCGGGGGAAGCGAGGGGGAGATCGTTCTGAAGGAGCGCCGCGAGCGTCATGCCGTTATCCGATATAACGTCGTCCATGCTTCCGCCCCTGAGTATCGCCGATTTCGTGTCGGAGAGAATCTGCGCGTAGAGGTCGGGGTAGAATTCCTTTATCTCGGGGAAGGCGGGGACCTCGAGTATCCGGGACTCGGCTGTGAAGTAGTCGTAGAGCCTCGGCGCCCAGACAGACGCCAGATAGCCTATAACGACAACGGCGGCTGCTGCCGCCAGAATCCTCAAAACAGCGCGCATCGGTTTTACCTATCCTTGGCAGGGGGGATTTAGCTGCGGACAACTGAATTATACTCGGAGAATCGGGCGGTGTGAAATTTCCGGGAGGGGGCGGCGCCGGGGGATCGGGATATTTTATTAGCTCCTTCAATTGTGATAGAATTACAGGAACACTTCTTGAAGGAGGATGGACTCTCGTGTGTCAATTAATCCATAAATACAGGGCTATATTCACCGCTTTGGTCGTTTTTATCGCCTTATCCGCGTCCGGTACGGAATCGAGGGCGCAGGTCACTTTCCTGACCGACAGGGACGAATACATAGCGAACCATCCGGACCAGCTCGTGCAGACTTTCGAGGACGGAAACGTAGCTCCGGGAGGTGAGACTTTCTGCGACACAGTATTGATAAACAGCTCCTCGGACGATCCATGCTTTGATCCCGGGGACATTCTGCCCGGTCTCGAGTTCTTCTCGAATCCGACATTCGGGAGCTTCTATCTCGTGGGCGCACACGACAACGGACACCCGAACCCGAGGAATGGGCTCGGGAGGCAGACGGACGGGAAGAACGAGTTTATAGAGATAACGCTCCCCCCGCCCGGTGTTTTGTCCGCCGGGGTAACGACGGGCTGTTTCGACGGAGAGCCGCCCTGTAACGGTGTATCCCTGTTCCAGGTGTACGGCGCGGGCGGCGTGCTTCTTGACGAGATCACGATACCCGTGACAGATGAGCTCGAAACGTTCATAGGATTCGATTCGACGACGCCGGTCGAGCGTGTTACGGTCTCGGACTTCCAGGGGAATGCAACTGTCGAGGCTGTAACCGAAGTGAGGTTTGACCAGCCTGTGAATCCGATTCCCGCGCTTTCGGAGTGGGCGATGATTGCGGCGGCTGCGGGGTTGGGGCTGGTGGGGGTGTGGTTTACGGTGAGGAGGAGAAGAGCATCTTCCGCGGCATAATACGCTTTCGACCCTTCGACGAGCTCAGGACAGGCTAGGCTCAGGGCGAACGGGTTAAAAACCAAATCCTCCCTAACCTATTTTGACTTAGGCTGCGATGAGCTAAAAAGTTAAGTTGCTCTGCAGCCTTTGTTGGTGAGGAGTCCGAATGCTCGCTTGTTCGCATTCGTTCTTTGCTAAAGGAGGGAATTAAAGACAAAGAGGAGATTCCCGGTTTCGCAGGAATGACAGGAAGATTAGTGGACTTTCCCCATTCTAACTAAATACCTGATCAATAGGGAGCGCGGTAGAGGAGCAGCCCTCCGGCAGGCACGTTCGGAACGAAGTACGAGCAGTCAAACGGCGGCGGCTGATGCCCGGGAGGAAGCCCCGGCACCCAGATGCGGCACTCACCCGGCGGGGGATACTGTCCCGGCGGGATTACGACGTAGCCGTATGGAATTCCGGGCGGGTATCCCTTGTAATAATCATCGTCGTCATAATCATAATAGTCTTCGTAATATTCGTCCCGGTCGTCGTCCCAATCGTCGTCATCGTCGTCCGCCGCCGCCGCTGCCGCGCACAGGATTACCATGAGCAGGCTTATGAGGACGGGCCTGAACGGAAGGAATTTGTCTTTCATCGAGCACCTCATGGTCTAGTGATACCATACGGATATTCCGTTGCAACAAGATTTTGCTCAACTTATTAAAGATGAATCCTCCCTTGCCTATTTTTGGTTTAGGCGACGGTGAGCTGGAAGTTAATTTGCCCAGCTGCCTTTGTTGTTATGGCGTCCGGTTCTTGCTATTTTGGCTTCCGTTGCTACGATGCGGAGAAATAATAAGGTTTGTGTACTCATCCATTAGAGACCAATTCCTTACTCGCTCGGAATTGTTGTTCAGAACCGTTCTTTGCCAAAGGAGGGAATTGAAATGCAAAGGATGAGATTGCTTCGCTTCAATCGCAATTGTTGCAATAATGATTTCCCCCTTAGAAAAAGGGGGATTAAGGGGGATTTAAAATAGAAAAGAAAATCCTCCCTAACCCTCCTTTTCCAAAGGAGGGAATTAAAACTCCGTCCTTCGACGGGCTCCAGGCTTCGCCAATAGGCTTCCGTCTTCGCTAAAACTACGCCGGACGAGACGCCGTGATAAATCGCTCCGCTCGCAATGACATATAATGTATGAAAGAGGAAATGTTTTTAGAATCTGATATTATTCTAACGGCAAGGGTTGTATCCAAAATTAAATCCGGAGGAATTACATGGCGCTGACACGAGAGCAGATGGACAGGATGATCGACGAACATTTCGGGTATGAGGCGAAGGACGACGTGGAGGGGGTGCTGAGCACTCTCACGGAGGACGTCGTCCACGACATAGTAGGCTCGCCGACGGGGCCGACGTACGGAAGGGAGAACGCGCGGGCGTTCTACGAGGGGATGTTCGCAGACCTCGAAGGGGGGAAGGTTACGTGCATAAGGAGGCTTTACGGGGAGAACTTCCTCGTCGACGAATCTCTATGGGAGGGCAGGGCGCCGGGCAGCCCTTTCGGCATCGAGGGCAAGGGGCGTCCGCTCAAGTTCAGGCTGCTGCACGTGATCGAGTTCACGGACGACTCTATGATAAAGAGGGAGAACGTGTGGATAGACCTCGCGGAGATAATAAAGCAGCTGCCGAAGGAGTGAGGGGGTTGTCTGGTTACGCGAGTAAGGACAATCCTAAAACATGTTTTCTTCTTTTCCTTGATGAAAAGAAGCAAAAATCACACACGTAGTGTGTTTTACGGTTGTTAAGCAGCTACAGGTGCAAATCTAGCAATCGTATAAATTGAGCGGTAGCGGAGGCTTAAGGATCGTGTGCCTGCGGGTGCTCACCCGCACATAATTTGCTAAAAATCTTGCGTTTAAGCTAAAATCTTTCAAATGGAAAGCTGAAAGATTTTTTCGCTTCAACACGCGATTTTCTTGACGATTAACCAGCAGAAAATAACGGAGCCAAGAAAGTGGCACGTTGTCTGTTAGGATAGAGCGACCGATTCCTCGCTTGCTCGAAATCGTTTCTGTAATGTCGGGGAAGGATAAAAAGCGAGATTGCCGCGCGGAGTTTATCCTGAGCGGAGTCGAAGGACTCGCAGTGACAAATAAAAAATATATCGCGGCTGGAAGCCGCTCCTACAGACTGTAAAGACGAGATGCTGAAATAAATTCAGCATGACAATAATATTAAGGTGACACCCCCATCCTGAAACAATCCTGAAACGAGTTCAGGACATGGTTCAGGACAGGCTCCTGACCTTCCCCCTAGCAGGGGGGAAGGGGGAAGATGAAACGTGCTTCGACCCTTCGTCCTTCGACAGGCTCAGGATGAACGGAGCTCAGGACAGGCTCGCAGATCAGTATTGTCCTTGCTCCGTTATTTGGCGAAAGCTGAGGAGTGACGGAGCAATTATATATGAGCGCAGATTCTGCGCCTCAGGACGAACGGGTTGGGCACTATGGGTGGTTTAAGCAGATGAGGTGCGGATGAATCGTATATGAGCACACATTGTGTGCTTAGAAGTTCTCCATCTCCTGTTTGAGCCTGCGCTCTTCGACGCGGGGGTTGAGCTCGACGCTGTAGTAAAGCACGGAGAGTATGGTGTTCACGTTCCCGCCCTCGAGCGTGAGGAAGATTTCCGTCCGGGGCGTGCGCCAGGCGCTCTGGAGCACGAGCCTGCCTTCCGCCACCGCCTTGCCGTAGCCCTCGGGGTTCGCCTCCTCCTTCCCCTCCCGCCACACCTTGTCGTCGCGCGCGGGCTGGCCGTACTCACCCGCGAGGACGCCCTTTATCTTCTCGTAGTCCTTTACGTACTGCGCGGGGTCGCCGTACTTGTTCGTCACGGCGTAACCGCCGAGGACGAGCTTATCGTTCGTGAACAGGTATCCGATCTCGGCGTCGAGCCCCTCGTACTTGCCCTTGTACGAGACCGCGAGGTCGTAGGGCGGGAGATCGGTCTCGCTCACGGGGGCTGAGTTCTCGGTGAGCTTCACCTGCGCGGGCGTCATGCCCCACCGCGTGCTGCGGAAGTCGTGGGACGGGTCCTTCTGCGCGTGGGCGTGATCGATGAGGGCGGTAAATATGATGAACGCGATGAGCGCCGGCGTGACGGGATTCTTCAATGCGGTTTCTCCTGCGGAGAAAGTATACATGCAGGATGCAAGATGTAGGATACAGGATACATGATCCGTCCTTCGACCCTTCGTCCTTCGACAGGCTCAGGATGAACGGAGCTCAGGACAGGCGCGCAGTTCAGTATTATCCTGTCTCCATTATTTTATTTGGCGAAAGTTGATGAGTGACGGAGGAATCGTACATGAGCGCAGATTCTGCGCCTCAGGACGAACGGGTTAAATACTAAATCCCCCTTTAGCAAAGGGGGATTTAGGGGGATTTAAAGAAAAGTAAAGAAAAATCCACCCTAGCCTAATTTGGCTTAGGCCACGAACAGCCGCAAATTTATTTACTTTGGTGCCTTTGTTGTTCGGGCGTCCGGTTCTTACGCTTGCTCAGAACCGTTCTTTACAAAGGAGGGAATTAAGTGCAAAAGACGGGATTGCCACGCCTTCGGCTCGCAATGACAACCAAATCTTCGCTTCCTATTGACCCAGGTCGTTGAGGAGCCTCTTAAGGAGCTCTTCGCGCTTCTTCATCTCTTCGCGGAAGCTCATGCTGTCGGTGTCGGCTATCTCCATCCTGAGGTCGGAGAGATAGCTCGAGAGAATCTCTTTCATCATTTCGACATCTTCTGCTGACAAATTGAGCTGCATGGCGGTTACCCCCTATTCTCATTTGGCATATAAATATCATAGGTTCGCCGCTCTCAAATTGCAAGCGGGGGAGGGGGAGAACTTTCGGGTTGTCTGGAGGGGGTGGGACTGATGCGTTGTTTCGCAGTGGGATCCATGTTATCGCGGCTGGAAGCCGCTCTTACGGGTGGGATGCGGGATACGGGATTAAATATGTGGATTCCCGATCAGGGTCGGGCATTACAGCGGGGATTACGCTTACGACTTCCCGATATCCGCTATCAGCCTCTTCAGAAGGACCTCTCTCTTTTTCAGCTCTTCACGGAAATCCATGCTGTCCGTATCCGCGATCTCCATCCTGAGGTCGGAGAGGTAGCTCGCGAGGATCTCTTTCAGCATGTCTGCTTCTTCTGCCGTCAAATTCAGCTGCATGGCGTTTACCCCCTGTCGTCAGTCGGTATATGAATTATCTTAGGTTCGCCGTGCTGAAATTGCAAGCGGGGGAGGGGGGGTGATGCGAGATACAGGATAAAGGATGCATGATGCAGGATGAGATGGGTGCTGCGCTCGCAATGACAAAGAAAAGGCAAATCCACCCTAACCCTCCTTTGTTAAAGGAGGGAATTAAAAGACAAATATGAGATTCCCGATCAGCGCCTGCCCTGAACCATGTCCCGTACTTGATACGGGATCTATTCAGGGTCGGGAATGACAGAGAGGAAGGGGACGGGATTGCCGAGGTTCGGCGGCGAAATAAAAAAGGGAGACCGGAGTCTCCCTTTTCTTTTCACTGGTTGATTTATAAATCTTACGCGGTCTGTTTCCTTCTCCTGTAAGCCATGAATCCGGCTATTCCGAGCGACGCTGCCAAACCTAACAGCCCTATCTCGGACACAGTCGGTATAGGGGCGAGAGCCGGCCTTGAGAAATTGCAGCAGAAGACCTCGACCTGCGTCTGGTCAGTAGGCTGGCAGAAATCTTCAAAACTCGGATTGCAGGGGATTTCGCCCTGGCAAAAAAAGCTGATGGCTCCGGTGCCGTTCGTTACAGGGCCGCCGGGGCCGCCCGGTCCGCAGCCGGCCTGTTTCCTGCCCGTCCAGATGCCTACGTCGTATCCGTTCGACTCGCATACGAACTGCGCCCAGGAGTTTGCCTGGTCGCAGCTATTGGTATTACAGTCGCCGAAGCTGAAGTTGGAATTGCACGCTTCGTCGGGCCAGGCTTCTGTGCCTTCGCTCCACTTCAGTATTGCCTCGTTGGGGTTCTGGCACTGCTCGACAGCTGGCGTAATGCACGCCCCTTCGGGCAGCTCCACGGGCTGCGCCCAGAGCCTCGGGGCCGCGGTAAGAATAATAATGAAAAATATCGATGAATATATTTTTTTCACGGTATCCATCCTCCTGGATTGTTAATTAACGCGGTTGGAAACATCCTACAATAATTCGATAAGCGGGTCAATGAGGAGAGATTGCGGGGGGATAATGCAGGATACGGGATACAAGATGCAGGATGCGGGATGAAAGACGAGATTCCCGATCGGCGCCTGCCCTGAACCATGTCCCTTACTTGATACGGGATCTATTCAGGGTCGGGAATGACAGAATGAAAAGATAAACAATAGATTTCTCGCGCTGCTCGAAATGACAAGATGAGGATGAGATTGCCGCGCCTTCGGCTCGCAATGACAGGTGGGGGGAGATTGCCGCGGTCGCTTCGCTCCCTCGCAATGACACTTCCTTTTCTGTCTTCGCGAGGCTGTCTTATAGCCGTGGCGATCTCTCTTTTCGCTGGAGATTGCCGCGTGGAGTTTATCCTGAGCATAGTCGAAGGGCTCGCAAAGACAGGAAGGGGACGGGATTGCCGAGGTTCGGCGGCGAAATAAAAAAGGGAGACCGGAGCCTCCCTTTTCTTTTCACTGGTTGATTTATATATCTTACGCGGTCTGTTTCCTTCTCCGGTAAGCCATGAGTCCGGCCATTCCGAAAAACGCCGCCATGGCTGTCATGCCCCATTCGGAGAGCGTAGGTATGGGCGTGGTGACGGAATCGCCTCTGAATCCGACGCAGGTGTATGTCTGGCCGAACCCGTTGCTGTCAACGAAATCCGACGACCAGATACTGCCCCTCGGTGTCAAAGTATTGGCTTCCGGGCAAGTGTTGGAATCGATCCAAGTGAGGCTGCCGGATTCGTATCCCAGGGCGAAGCATAGCGCTTCGGCTGCGTCGATCGGCACCCCGTTATTGTTGGCGTCGGGCGCGTTGCAGACGCCGAACAGGGGATTTTCAGCGTCGCAGCATCCCGTCAGGTTCACGTCCGGCATTACATCGCCTTCCGCATTGCCGGGATCGACGGCGGCTCTCATCGCACCACTTCCAGTTGATCCGAACGAGAGCGTCTCCGTCGCAGGGTCGAAATTACAGAAGAAATCCTCGGGTGCGCAGCCGTTCGTCGGACAGCCGATCCAGTGGAGCGTGCTGTTCGTGTACGCACGCAGGTCCACTCCTCTTGCCGGTTGGCCCCACATAGGTATGTCAGTTACGAGATCGTCGCATGTGGCGGGAAGAGGCTGTGCAAGTAATTGCGGGGATGAGATAAAAAGGAACGTAAGGGCTAATGATAAAAAGAATTTTTTCATTCCCATCCTCCTCAAAGTTTTTTAAGTATTCCAATAGTCAGCATTTTACAATAGTTTGATAATATTTGTCAACGTTGATGGGGGGTTCAGTTTCTGCTGCCTTGACACAGCGTTCTGAATTAAAATAGACTTTGTATATCAATCAATGGGGGTATGCAATGAACGTTAACGACGATTTCATAAGCTGCTGGAACGAGATACTCGTCCCGAAATGGAACAGGTTCCGCCACCTGCTGTCGGGGAACGGCGCCGTGCACAGCGCCGCGGCGTACGAATATTTCCGGATAAAGCCCGGCGACAAGGTGCTCGACATCGGGTGCGGTTACGGGGAGACGACCATAGAGATGGGCAGGATGGTCGGCCCTTCGGGAGAGGTGCTGGGGCTCGATTGCACGCAGGCGTTCCTCGACGTCGCAAACAGGGAGAGGGACGAGGCGGGGCTTACGAACGTGAAGTTCGTCCTCGGCGACGCGCAGAGTTACGAGCTGCCGGCGAATTACTACGACGTGGTGTATTCGCGGTTCGGCGTGATGTTTTTCCAGAACATCGTCTACGCGCTCAAGAACGCGCACAGGGCGCTCAAGCCCGGAGGAAAGCTCTGCATGATAGTGTGGAGGACGATCAGGGACAACCCGTGCTGGGGCCTGGCTAAAGACATAGCGCTCAAGCATCTGCCGCCTCCGGGAGAGGGCGCGCAGACGTGCGGGCCTGGGCCGTTCGCGCTCGCCGACGAGGAGACGGACAGGGGGATGCTCAGGGCGGCGGGGTTCGAGAAGGTGGACCTGTTCATGAGGAACGACGCCGAGGTGTGCATCGGGACGAGCATTGAGGAGGCGCTCGACTACCAGATACTCGTCGGCCCGTCGGGGGAGATAATACGGGAGGCCGCGGAGCTCGGGCAGGAGAAGCTCCCCCTGGTGCGCGAGGATATGAAGCGGGCGATGGAGCCTTACGTGAAGAACGGGGGCGTGTACATGCCGTCGAGCACGTGGTTCATCATGGCGAGGAAGTAAATTCTTCCGATGGCCGCACACGCGGGGTTTAGGAAAAGACTAAAGAAAAGGAACGCTAATTTTATTTCTTCTTTTCCTTGATGAAAAGAAGCAAAAATCACCCGACAGAACAGAATTTGCTAAAAATATCGCATTAAGGCTAAAATCGTTCAATTCTGCCCCAATTGGCAAAGTAGTTTAGTGATAGCCAAGGTTAATTTATTTCATAATGGTAGGTGAGGGCGTCCGAATGCGCGCTCGCTTGCATTCGTTCCCTGAACGATTTTCACGCCTTAATACTCTATTTTCTTAACGATTTGCCAGTAGAAAATAACGGAGCCAAGAAAGTGGCACGTTGTCTGTTAGGATAGAGCGACCGATTCCTCGCTTGCTCGAAATCGTTTCTGTAATGTCGGGAAAGGAAAAGAACGGGATTGCCGCGCGGAGTTTATCCTGAGCGGAGTCGATGGACTCGCAATGACACCCTTTTTCTGTCTTCGCGAGGCTACGAATGTAGCCGTGGCGATCTCGCTTTATTCATGAGATTGCCGCGGTCGCTATGCTCCCTCGCAAAGACAGATTAAAAGCAAATCCACCCTATCCCTCCTTTACAAAGGAGGGGATAAAATGAAAAAGAACAGACGGGATGCTGAAACAAGTTCAGCATGACAAAATTATTAGATTCCCGATCGTGGTTCCTGAATAGATCCCGGATCGGAGTTCCTGAATCAAGTTCAGGACAGGCCGGGACATGGTTCAGGACAGGCGGGAATGACAGAAAAATTAAGGAAGCCTAACCCATTCATGCTTCGACCCTTCGGCTAAGCTCAGGACAGGCGCGCAGTTCGGTATTATCCTGTCTCCATTATTTGGCGAAAGTTGATGAGTGACAGAGGAATCGTACATGAGCGCAGATTCTGCGCCTCAGGACGAACGGGTTGAGTTTTCATACCTTATTCCGCCATCGTCTCGCCCGTGCCGCCGGCGTCCTTCGGGAAGTCCCTGAACTTGGGCAGGCCGTCCTTCATGCGGAGCACCGTCTCCTGATAGTTCACGTGGATCGCCGCTTTGAACGGGAAGTCCGGGATCACGGCCGCGTACACGTCCTTGAGATTTATCGTCGGATGCTCCGTTAGCAAATGGCCCCCGCACGACTTGCACCACTTGCGGAAGCTGAAGGGGGTTTTGTTGTACGTGCCTATGTTGTCCGCGCCCTTCGTGACCCTGACCGCTTCAGGGCTCCAGAGCGTGAACGCCGTCACGGGGCTCGCCGACCAGCTCTTGCAGGAATCGCAGTGGCAGTAGCCCATGAGCGCAGGCTCGCCCGTTACCTCAATTTCGACCGCCCCGCAGAAGCAGGTCCCTTTGTATTTCTGATTCTGACTCATATCGATCCTCCTCTGAAAATGTTATCTGTTACAGCTGCCGTTCTCATGGCGTATCTCATTTATGAATCGTATGAGTATATATAGGTGCAAACGAGATGCCAATTGGAGCGGGCAGAATATTTGTTACTGATCACGGAGGATTAAGAAGCGTTACGGGGAATTTCCCGTGTGGCGTAATCCCGCTATTTGCGAGAAATCGTTATGAAATAATAACGGGAACCGGGACATTGAATAAACCAGGCGCGGGCTTGACAAAAGAGCATACCGGGCGCAATCATTTGGTAGATCGACCGGAGCGTGGGAGGCTGCAAATGAATGTAATAAATATAAGGAATAATGACTGGCGAAATAATTTCGGGTTGAAGCCGAGAACGTCGGCGGTCTCCATACCGCTCCCCGCGGACAAGGATCTGCCGGCCGATGTCGCGGCCGCGCTGTCCGGGCTTCCGAGGCTGAACAACCTCCGCATGTTCGCGCGCGTCCCTCGCTGTTTCAAAACCCTCATGAGCTTCATAGACGAGATTTTCAATCAAGGAAGCTTCGACAAGAGGCTGAGGGAGTGCATGTATATACGCATCGCTTACATTTGCGGGCTGTATTACGAGATGAGGCACAATGTGCTGTTCGCCAGGAAGCTGGGTATAACGGAAGGGGAGATCGCGGCGCTGACGAGCGACGGCATGGTGGACGGGCTCGACGCAGACACAAATCTTGCCTGCAGAGCGGCCGAGGAGATAACCAAAAACATAAGCCTGAGCGACGATACGCTCGCAAAACTGCTCAAGCGCTTCGGCGTGGATGCGGCGTCCGAGCTCATACTGATCGTCTCGTGGTTCAACATGCTCATAAGATACGTCGAGTCGACGCGCGTGCCTTACGAGGAGAATCTGGAGGAGATAATCACAAGCCCGTCCCCGGTTAAATTAAAGCGGGGAAGTTAGAACGGCGAGGACTCTGACGAAGACGGAAGCTTGTCGAAGGGTTGAATGGGTTTGTTAGATAGATGATTGAAAGGTAACACCCCCACCCATGCCCTCCCCCCTCAAGGGGGAGGGAATTGTTTTATTACTCCACCATCGTCCCGCCCGAGCAGCCGGCTTCCTTGGGGAAGTCTTTGAACTTGGGGACCGTCATTCCTGATTACATCCGGGCGTAAAGTTGATATAATTGTCCTCCTATGAGCATAAATTCCGTCGGGTTCACGGTGCAGGTAATTATCGGGCTCGTGCTGGGCATATTCGCCGGCCTGTTTTTCGGTGAATACTGCAGGGTCCTCGCCCCCGTAGGCTCCGTCTTCGTGATGCTGCTCGAAGCGGTGCTGTACCCGTTCCTCGTGTCCTCGCTGATATACGGGCTCGGCAAAATGTCCCCCGAGAATTTCGGAAAGCTTTTCAGGAGAGGGTGGCACTACTACATCCTTTTGTGGGCGGTTACGTTGTCGGCGCTGGCTATACTCATACGCGCGTTCCCTGTAGCGTCGCCGCTATTGATAGACCCGGCGGGGTCGGGCGATTCAGCCTCCCAGTTCCTCGAGCTCATCATCCCGAAGAACCTGTTCGTCGACTTTACGAGCAACTTCGTTCCGGCCGTAGTCGTCTTCTCCATACTTCTCGGGCTCGCGGTGCAGAGGATAGAGAAGAAGGCGTCCACGCTCGAGCTCTTCGACGTCGTGAGCAAGTCGTGCCTCCTCATCTGGAAAGGGATTATCAAGTTCTCGCCGATCGCGGTCTTCGCGCTCTTCGCCAATTTGTTCGGGACCATAACCGTCACGCAGCTCGACAACCTGGTCGCGTACCTGCTCCTGTTCATAGCCGCGTCGCTCATACTGACGTTCTGGATCGTGCCCGGAATGGTATCAGCGTTTATCGGCTTCCCTGTCACGAGGATTATCAGGGAAATGCGGGAGGGGGTATTCATGTCCGCGGTGACGATGCTCCCCGTAACGTCCATACCCTACATATTCCAGGCGGTGGACAGGTTCACGGAGGAGCTTAATTTCGACAAGAACGACGAATTCGGCATAAAGGAGACGGTGCTCTCGTTCAGCTATCCGCTGACGCAGATCGGCAACCTGTTCGTATACCTCTTCATGGGGTTCTGCATATTCTATTACAAGCACCCGGTGAATTTCCTGGACCAGCTCCTCATGCCCGTGCTGAGCCTGCTTTCTTCGTTCGGCACGCCGATCGCCACTCTCAACTCGATATCGTTCATGAGCTCGTGGCTGGGATTCACGCAGAACACGACCGACCTTTACGTCGAGCTCATGACAATCACGAGGTATTTTCAGGTCATCGCCTCGGTCGCGGGAATATTTTTCATCACCGTCGTCGTGACATTCGCTTTCTTCAAAAGGATCAGGTTCAGTAAATCGCGGTTCGCCATACATCTCGCGCTCCCGTTCATCGTGCTCTCTGCGGCGAGCTACGGTATCTACGAGCTCGAGGCATGGCTCAGCCCCAAAAGGCCTAACCCCTACCTCTCGTACTCTCTGCCGGCCGGGACAGGCGACGGAGTAAACGCGACGGTATACAAGGACAGGGACGCCGCGCTCAAGGCCGGGGCTCACGACCCCGGAGCGGGCGGCGGGTCGCTGTTCAGCCACATCCAGAGTACAGGGGTGCTGAGGATAGGATACAACGCGGCGCCGATACCGTTCAGCTATTTCAACGACAAAGGGGAGCTCGTCGGATACGACGTGTCGTTCGCGTACGACCTGGCGAGGACGCTCAACGTCGATCCCGTTTTCGTGCCCTACACGTGGGAAGGGCTCGCGGACGACCTCAAGGCGGGGCGGTTCGACATCGCGGTCTCGGGGATATACATAACCGACGACAGGATAAAGGACCTCGAGGTATCACACCCTTATTTCGAGAGCCCCGTCGTCATGATAGCGCCTTCTGAAAAGGCGGGCGATTACGTATCGAGAGAGAAGATGTCGCGGATAAAGGACCTGAGGATCGGGGTGTTCAACGACACCGTGCTCGCGGGGTTCGTAAGGGAGACCTTCCCTGAGGCGCAGGTCGTGTACGTGACGAGCCTCGAGGACATGCTTTCCTTCAACGGCTTCGACGCGCTCATCTGGACCGAGGAGCAGGCGCTCATACTCGCGTCGCTGAGACCGGGCATAAGCGTCGTCCTGACGAAAGACCTCCACTCTCCGCTCCTCTTCGCGTACATGATGCCGCCCGGATCTGACGAGATGCTGAGGTATATAAATTACTGGCTTGAGCTGAGGGGTTCGGACGGGTTCACGGAGCGGATGAAGGAGTACTGGTTCCAGGGAAAGACCGGGGCCGCCCCCGAGCCGCGGTGGAGCGTGATAAGGAACGTGCTCGGCTGGGTGGAGTAGGGGTTGGTGCTCTACTGGATTGACACCCGTTCGCCCTGAAGCGCAGAACCTGCGCTCGTATATGGTCCCTGTGTCGCTCCTAAGATTTAACCGAATTATGGAGCCAATCCAGAACTGCGCGCCTGTCCTGAGCGTAGTCAAAGGATCGAAGGGTTGAACGGGTTTAACAAAGTGAAAGGAAAAATCCACCCTAGCCTAATTTGGCTTAGGCCACGAACAGCCGCAAATTTATTTACTTTGGTGCCTTTGTCGTTAGGGTGTCCGGTTCTTACGCTTGCTCAGAACCGTTCTTTACGAAAGGAGGGGATGAAATTAATTGCAAATGATGAGATTGCCGCGCTTTCGGCTCGCAAAGACAGATTAAAGCGAGATGCTGAATAGATCCCGTGTCGTGGCACGGGACATGGTTCAGCATGACAGATAAATGCAAAAAAGATAGATTTCTCACGTGCGTTCGAAATGACAACGTTGAAAGACGAGATTCCCGATCGGCGTCGGGAATGACAGAAAGGAAGGGACGAGATTGCCGCGGTCGCTGTGCTCCCTCGCAAAGACACACTTCGACAAGCTCAGGGCGAACGGGTTTAAAAAAGCGAAAGAGAAAATCCTCCCTGACTCTCCTTTTTCTAAGGAGGGAATTAAAGATGAAAAGCAAAAGATGAGATTGCTTCGCTTCGCTCGCAAAGACAAGAATGTAATGTTCCCCCCGTCACACATTCTGGAATACCCATCTCACGCGGCCGACGATTAAATTCCGGTCGAGCTCGTCGAGAGGGACCGGGTAGTCGGCAACCATTTTGTTGTCGCTCTTGATGATGATCTCGCTGGGCGTGATCTCGAGGCGCTTGACGACGTAGCCCTCGTAGGGGAGGTGCAGGCAGTAGATGCCGTTGCTCACGATCTTCTTGTCGTTCGGGTCGAAGCCGACGTAAGCGCCGTTGACGATCGTGGGGTACATGCTGTCCCCTTCGACCTTGAACCCGTTCGTGTAGCTCCGCACGAGCTTCGACGGGAGCGTGACGCGCTCTATCGGCTCGGCGTCGGGAGAGGTGAGCGGATTACCAGCGCCGGCGAGCTCCCATATCTTTATCTCGACGAGGCTGTCGCCGCCGAAGACGGACGATATATCCGGAAGGAACATGTCCCCCTGGCCGCGGCGGAGCCACCTCGGGCTGATGCCGTATATTTTCTCGATGACCTTGAGGAAGTGATCGGGCGGGCGGGTGCGGCCGGACTCCCAGCTTAGCACCGTGTTGAGTGATTTCCCTATCCCCTTGCCGAACTCCTCCTGCGTCAAGTCGAGCGCTTCCCGCACAAGCTTGAGCCTCTGCCCTATTTCATTATTGTGATCCATTCTGCCCCCTGATTCACAAAACTGTGATTTTACCTATTGACAAATTCCCAGTTCTGTGAATATAATATACATAAACAATATGACAATAGCAATATTAATACACAATACTGTGAATTGCAAGTGGGGATCAATGGAAATTGTGAACAGAGATGATGAAGGGAGGGGAGATTCTTTTGTTCCTTCCCCCTTGAGGGGGGAAGGTGAGGATGGGGGTGAAGTGAATAGAAAGGCCTCCACTGACAATGCTCGCCAATTGAGGAAAAACCTGACGGATGCTGAAAAGAAATTATGGAGACATCTACGGTTAAAGAATATTGGAGGAAACAAGTTTCGAAGGCAGCAGCCGATCGGGAAATACATTGTGGATTTTGTATGTCATGAGAGGAGGCTGGTCGTAGAGGTAGACGGCGGGCAGCATGGAGAGCAAATCGCGTATGACAATGAACGCACAGCCTGGCTCGAATCCGAAGGCTATCGCGTGCTCAGGTTTTGGAACAATGAGGTGCTTGAGGACGTAGAGATTGTATTGGAGGTAATTGTAAGAGCTTTGGAAGATGACATGCGGTGTCACCCCCACCTTACTCCTCCCCCCTCAAGGGGGAGGAAAATGAGAAGCACAGCTTGCAAAGTAGGGGAAGTCGGATGATGACGGAAATGACGAGATGAGATCCTGAAACAATCCTGAAACGAGTCCGGGACATGGTTCAGGATGACAAGGCAGGGGAAGTCGGATGATGACGGGAATGACTATGACGGAATTGACAGGGAGAGAATGGAGTCTGATGGGACGGATCGAGCACATAACCACGCAGCAGATAATCGGGGAGTGGGGGAGCATAGAGAATTTCGCGGCTTCGCACGGGGTGAGCCCGGCGTCGACCAAGATGGTGATATACGTGGACGGGGCGAAGAGCAGGCCCGTAGAGGATGCGCTCAGGAAGTACGGGTATCTCAACCTTCTCAGGTTCGAGAAGGAGCTCCGGAGGAGGGGGCAGACGTTTTCGGGGTACGTCGCGACTGACGGGCTCAACCCGGTGGAGCTGATAGAGACGCTCAGGATGAAGGAGCCGCACCCTGAGGTGGTGACGGGGCTCAAGAGGAGCGGGCTCTGGGAGGTGCTGGAAACAATTCCGAACGAGTGAGGAATTGGTCGCCCCTGCTGATGAAGAGAGGAGTGAATGAATTATGGACGCGATGTTGAGAGAAAGGGAGAGGGGGAGGAGGGTGAATGATGAGTGGGGGTGTGCTTCGACAGGCTCAGCACGAACGGGTTTTAAAGAATGAGACCCTGAAACGAGTTCAGGGTGACAAATAAATTGATGGGAGGCGGTCATGAAGTATTCGTTGCTTAGGTACATGAGTTACGCGGTGCTGGGGTTCGGGTTCCTCTACATGACGTGGCACCTGGGGAGGGCGTATGAGGGGGGCGACGGGCGGGAAGTGACTGTGACGGCGTGCAGGGAGACCGCAGCCGGGTACGACTGCAGGGCGGTCGACGTCGAGATCGGCGAGCTCAGGCGCGCGTACGAGCGCGCGATGGAGGAAACTACCGGGCCCGTGTCCGTGCGGAATAATAATTTGCTCGAGCTCACGAAGAGGTGAGACGGGCGGAGGCGGCACTCCTACAGAGACGGTCCCGGAGACGCTCAGGCGGCCAGTCCCCTGGCAGGCCGGGGCGCCGGGACCGCTTATATATAAGGTAGGGGGGGAGAAAGAACGAGTTTCCTCCCGCTTGGAGGAGAGGAGATTTTAGTTCCTTCCCCCCTTGAGGGGGAAGGGCAGGATGGGGGGTAAAGGATGAATATAGCCAATGCTCGCCAATTGAGGAAGAACCTGACGGATGCTGAAAAGAAATTATGGAGACATCTCCGTTTAAAGAATATCGGAGGAAACAAATTCTATTTTGTTTTATGTTAGTTGTTCGCGATGATCACTAGAGATTTATGCATTCAGCAGAGGGCATCCGGTTGCTCACTTGTTTGCAACCGTGGCAGCATCCAATCGGGAAATATGTAGTGGACTTTGTGTGTCTTGAGAAGAAATTGATAGTCGAAGTGGACGGTGGTCAACACAGCGAGAATGTTGCTTATGATTCCGAACGGACAGCGTGGCTTGAATCCTGCGGCTACCGGGTTCTTAGATTCTGGAACAATGAAGTGCTTGAGGATGTGAAGGCTGCTTTGGAAGCAATCATAAAAGTTTTAGAAGAAAGTGGATAGTGTCACCCCCACCTTAATCCTCCCCCCTCAAGGGGGAGGAGATTTTTTTGATGCCTTCATCATTGAAAGGGTTGGGAAATGTGGTTGTGAGGACCGAATTCCAACGGGACTTATACGGAGACGGAGATGAGCGGGGAGAACTGGGAGAGTCTGATAACGGAGAAGGGGTTCATGCGCGTGCCGAGGGCGCTCAGGCTGAAGCGAGCGGAGCTCGGGATAACGAACAACGAATATACCATATTGCTCGACTATGTGGACTATTATTCGTTCAGCGGGACGATGAACCCGTACAGGCACCTGACCGAGGTGAGCGGGATGAGCGAGAGGGGGATCAGGAGGATCCTGACCTCGCTCGAAAACAAGGGCCTGCTCAAGCGTGTGGTGAACCTGCACGGGAACGGCAGGACAAAAGGAGTCGTGTTCAGCATAGCTCCTCTGGTCAGGAGGCTGAAGACCGTCATGAAAAAAATGTCCTCCACAGTGGGGGAAGAAATTGTCCCCTACGTAGGGGAAAAATCCGTCCCCCCAAATACAGGAGAAGAGATTAATAAGAGAGAAGAGGATAAGAACACGTCCGTAAAAAACACGGACGTTCGCGCGCGCGAGTGCGGGGATGATTTGAACGTGAAAGAAGCTATGTCCTTGGGAGAGACTACGGAAGGACGGAATAAAAGACAGATTTCTCACGCTTCAGTTCGAAATGACAAACATGTGGGCACTGACGTCGACGGTGTTTACGACGGTGAGGGTACAGGAGAGGCGGGAGACACAAGCTGCGGCTTTATACGGGGGACCGGGGGGCCCGATCAGGAGGCTCCGCGCAATGACCGCCGTCCGGCTCGCGAAAGCGACGCCGTGACCGAGGGAGGCAAGGCGAGTCAAATCCACCTTGCGCGGGCGGGGGAGGGCCCCCAGGGTCTCGTTTCGGGGGAGGAGTACGGACGACAACAAAATAAAATCCACCCTAACCCTCCTTTACAAAGGAGGGAATTAAACGCAAAAGATGAGATTGCTACGATTGCTGATTCAGGCGGAGGAGTGATGGATGAGTCATATCCGGGAACGGGTTCCGCGTCTTTCCGTCCTTCGACAGGCTCAGGACGAACGGTTAATGGTTCAAGTGCTGACCTAAACGATGAGCCTGCTGAAGTACCCTTAGTACCTCGCAATGACAGGAGAATTGAAAGAGGCGAGTATTCGCCGTCCCGGTGGTACAACGAGGTGTGGAGGGGGCTATACGAGGAGGCGGCGGGGCAGCCCGCGCTCACGGGCGGGCGGGAGTACGGCGCGGCGGAGACGTATTTCAGGAGGCTCCGGGAGCTCAACCCGGAGATGGAGCCGGGGGAGGTGTACGAGCTCGCGGGGGAGGGGGCAGCGTTCATGATAGCGTCCCAGCTCGAGGGGGGAGTATTCGGGTGGATGCACAAGCCGCCCGACATATGCATGCTTGCGAGCCAGGCGCAGTCGGTGGAGTGGCATCTGCGGAAGATGCGGAGGGTGGCGGAATCGCCACGAGATGATGACCCCCACCCTGATCCCCCTTCGCCGAGGCTTCGGGGGACAAGCCCTCCCCCTGGAAGGGGGAGGGAAATAATTTTAGACGTTGAGGGTTCCGAGAGTTCGGATATAAACGCAGGTTCTGTGCCTTTCCGTCCTTCGACAGGCTCAGGACGAGCGGGTAACGCCTCACCTGCTGATTCTGGTGGGAGAGAAATGAAGAAATCGTATATGTGCGCAGATTCTGCGCTCAGAGAAAGATTGCGGGAGGGACAAAATGCAAACGAACAGATCGAGAGGGTTTACGGAGAGCTCAGGGGGATCGAATGCGCATCGCGCAGCGGGGGTTTCGAAAATGACGGCGGGCGAGATTCAGGGCGGACATTTCGACCCTTCGACCCTTCGACCCTTCGACA
This sequence comes from Thermodesulfobacteriota bacterium, assembly GCA_040754335.1. Taxonomy (NCBI): domain Bacteria; kingdom Pseudomonadati; phylum Thermodesulfobacteriota; species Thermodesulfobacteriota bacterium. The sequence goes on from JBFMCV010000002.1 coordinate 563,465, forward strand.
AAGCTCAGGACAGGCAGGCTCAGGGCGAACGGTCGAGCGTCGGGCGCTTCGGCGGGGGAGGGGTTGAGGGCGCGGGGAGGATGGGCGGCGATTGGCCGCAGAAAATAAAAACTGATGGTGCCGGATATGCGGAGGGGGCCGGAAGCACACCCCGTTCATACTTCGACAAGCTCAGTACGAACGGGGTTGGCACTAAGGCCGGGCTAAGCAGAGGAGGCGGAGCAGGATCGGGCGCGGGCGGAGGGGAGGCGCGAGAGAATAACCCGTTCAATCCTTCGACCCTTCGACAAAGCTCAGGACAGGCGGGCTCAGGGCAGGCCAGGCTCAGCACGAACGGGTTGGGTTGTATGGATGAGTGTAAGGTAACACCCCCACCCCGGCCCTCCCCCCTTGGTAGGGGGAGGGAAGTTGTTGTTGGTGGAGAGGGAAATATATATGGAGGAATGACGCCTAAGCGGAAGAGACTGCTCAGGGAGGCGCTGGGGTTCCTTGAAAGCGCGGGGGACAGAGGCGCCGCGAACACGCTCAAGGCGCTCTTCGCGCTATACGAGACGATAGACCCGTTCGCCGACTACATCAGGGCCGGCGAGAGGGAGTTCTTCCCGGTGCTGAAAGCGGACCGCACGCTCGACCGATTCCTCGAAGGGTTCAAATACATCTACTACATACTCAGGCGCGCGGAGGAGAGGGTGAGGCTCGTGAACGCGTTCGACAACTTCTGGGCCAGGTGCACCGCCTACCTCCGCAAGTGCGGGTATTCGGAGAAATATATATCCGATATATGCGGGCATGACGGTATATTTTACAGGCAGAGCTTCGCCTGGTGGCGGCGCGAGTACGGGGACCGCGAGGAGGGGTTCGGGCCCATGTACGAGTATTTCCGCGCGTGCTTCGGCATAGAGGGGAACGACGACTACTGCGCCTCGGGAGGGAAGGACGGGGTCACGTACGACTGGCGGCGGATGAAGGCGTGCTGCGAGAAGGAGAAGGACCCGCGTGCGGGCGCGGAGACGGTGTTCGTCAAGCCCGCGTGGGAGGAGTGGTCGGAGGAGACGAGGAGGCGCATGCGGGAGCTCGTGGAGTCTCTCAGGCAGGAGAGGAAGGACGGGCGCACGGGGCCGCCCGAGGCCGACATGGTCCTCGCGGAGATAAGGAGGAGGAACAGGGAGAGGGGGTATTTTGTGTGATGTTCCGATGTAGCGGGAGGTGAGAGTGACGAGATTGCTTCGCTTTGCTCACACTTCTACTCTTAAATTGTAGGAGTGGCTTCTAGCCGCGACAAACGCGTAGTGTGGATTATGAAAAGAAAAAGAATGGTAAAAGTAATTGATTTTATCCTTCTTTTCCTTGATGAAAAGAAGCAAAAATCATCCGACAGAACAGAATTTGCTAAAAATCTCATGTACTCGCTAAATCTTCCAATTCCACCGCATCCCGTGGAAGATTTTTAACGCTCGTACAATCGATTTTCTTAACGCAAATTCTGTAATGTCGGTAAGAGAAAGGCAAAAGATAGATTTCTCGGCGTTGCCTCGAAATGACAAAGATGACGAGACTAGAGATCGTAAGCCTGCGGGTGCTCACCCGCGAAATTACGGGTTATCGCCCTGGAGGTTGTATTTTGCGGGGACGTCTTGGTTTGAACAGGGAAGGAAAAGGAGCAATCTTCTGAGAAATTGTGCGATATGGCCCAAGAAGGGGCAAATGGGACAGGATAGGGGCTGACGGGCGCGGGATTTCGCGGTGTATTAGATGACACATCGTAATGATTGCGGGAGGATAGGGAGGAAACAGAACCGGATGCATTATATATGCGTATGACGGGACGAGGGGGGCGCGCAACTATGCGATTTGATTGAAATTGATAATTTATAACGAAATTAGGGGATAATTGCACATTAATAAGGTATACTATTAAGTTGGTATAGTTTCCCCTTTTTAAGTGCGGCATCAGGGAAGAATCCGATGAAGGCGATCATAAAAAGAAAACTCGCGATTCACATCAGGGAAAAAATATCGCTCGATGCGGGAAGCAAGGGGGAAATTAGCGGCGGGGGCAACGAAAGACGTATGAAGGCACATTATTTTCACGAGCGGCTGGGTATCAGCTTCAGGGTCATCGGACTACTGTTCGAGGACGAGAGGTACGAGATATACCATGCCCGCAACAAGAAGTACGACAGGGACCTGATACTCCACTTCCGTAAGGAGAACGGGAGGAGGAGGTTCAACGTCCCGAACGTTAATTTCGAGAGGCATGCGCAGGCTCAGCAGGTGAAGCCTCCGAAAGAGGTCAACCTGCCCTGGGACAACAGGGTGGAGAAACTGAAGGGTCACTAACCGCCGGCCGCGATCGAGGGGACGGGCGCGCAACTTGCGCACCGGGCCGCCGGCCGGGATTTCATCATAACGTTTCTGTGGAGTGGAGCGGGGATTTTGTGATTCCCGTGACGGGAGGGGTGCGTCCGGGAGGATGAATTGTCATTACCTCCTTTCGTAAAGGAGGGGTAGGGTGGATTTATCCATTCATTTTTAAATCCCCCTTAATCCCTCCTTCGACAAGCTCAGGACAGGCTCTTTTTCTAAGGGGGAAATTAAATTGCAAACTCAGGGCATATGAGTGGGTGTAGTGTTGGTTAAGTAAATGAGCCGGGTAAGAATAGTATATGAGCACACATTGTGTGCCGCCGATTCTGTGCATGTCGCTCAAAAGACAAAACAAAGAGAAAAACGTCGGGAGATGACACATACTGCGGAGGAGGCGAGCGATGGAAGAGGGATTCGAACACCTGCGCTGCCCTATGTGCGGCGGGGAGCTGATATATTCGGAAGGCACGCACGATATGTGCTGCTCGCGGAACCCGTACGAGTCGATGAGCAGCGAGGAATGGGAGGCCGCGGCAGCGCTCCGCGAGCGGCGCGGGGAATATGGAGCGGGCGGCACGGAGGGAGGGGACGGGAGGCCCCATATATATAAGGTATGGAATGAGGGGGAGAGAGGTAATTTGAGGTTGGCACTAAGGGCAGCGGCGGAGCAAGGTCATAAAAGTCCAGATTCTGCCGACGCTATGCAGGATGCAGGATCCATGATGCAGGATGACACCGAAGAATGCGAGGTTCGTCATCGTACGGAGGGGGCTTCAGCTGGAGGCGCGGACGATACGCCGGCTTCTGCTGTGCCGATACAAGGACGCGCGGAAGGGTCGGCGGTTTATGCGGATGCGGGTGAATTGTCCGCTGGAGAAGAGAATAAGGCACTACATTCCGCTGCGCCCGTAAAAGGTCACAAATGTGTCTTCGCGGTATCGTTCACGGAGAGCTCGCGGTTCGGCACGCTCTGGAGCGTGAGGATCGCGCACGGGGAGACGAACTATTTCGCGCTCATGCGGCTCATGCAGAAGATAGAGAAGAGGAGGGCCGCAGGGGAGCCGCTCGCGGCGAACAGTCCGCACCCTCCGAAGAAGCGGGAGAGGACGCGGGCGGGGAGGATCGCTTTCCACTTCGGTTTAGAGGAGGAGGACGTGTACTCGATCAAGTACAGCACCGAGACCGTGAGGAGGCTCGCCCTGTTCTACGGCATCCCGGAGAGGGACGTGAGGAGGATACAGGCGGAGGATGTGGAGGAGGAGTGAGGGGGGGGTACGTTGTATTTGCATGAATCCTCGGAAAATTATATAATCTTGGCAAGTTAATTGAAGGAGGATTCCATGAGATATCTGTTTAATCAATCCTTTGATCTGCTGTGTTTTATCGTCGGTTTCTCTGTATTTATAATTATTTTCGCCTTGTTCGTGACTCTTCAGCCCGGGAAGAGCTATGCCCAGATCGGCTGTGAGGTCAGGATTGTAAAAGAGGGGATACCCGGTGACCCGACTGTCTTCCCGTTCGTAACTACCGGGACTGACTCGGACGAATTCGGGCTGGAAAACGGCGAGAGTCAAGACCTCGGGATTCCGGGAGGCGTTACGGCAACGATAGTCGAAGAGGTGCCGGACGGGTGGGTGTTGCAGAATGTGGAGTGTGAGACTGAAAATGTGATTGCGACGGAAATCGAGAACGGCATACAACTTTTCTGTTCTCCCAACGGCGGCGCGGCACAATGCTTTTTTATCAATGTACAGGTGGGTAACATTCCCACGCTATCGGAATGGGGGATGATCGCGGCGGCTGCCGGGTTGGGATTGGTCGGCGTGTGGTTTGCGGTGAGACGTAGAAAGATGCAGGATGCATGATACAAGATGCATGATGCAGGATAAGAGATAAAAGAAATGGATTCCCGATTATAACTTCGGGAATGACAAATGAAAAAAAGATGAGATCCTGAAATAAATTTCAGGATGACAAGTTATTGTGAAGCCCCTTTCATCCAGTGCGGAGGAAGGGGCTTTTTTGTTGCTTTTACAATTCGGAATTATCAACCCCTTCTTTCGCACCAGACTGACGTCTATGAGTCAATGATCACTGCTGATTTAGAGCGATTGTAATTCGGACCGGATTGCCGTAAAATGTGTCTAGCCAATTCATTTATAACCAAATTAAAGGAGGACGGTCGTGATATACAAATCTGGACGATTATTGACGAGCGTTTTATTCTTTATTCTAGTATTATCAGCAGCGGTTATGTTTACCTTCGGTGGTCAGGCATGGGGGCAGGTGCAGACCTGTAACATCGAGGTTGCGAAAGTAGCCAGGGCGGAGAATTTAGGGTTCGATTTTCAATCGGTAGACGATGGTTCGGTTTTTGATTTTACTGTCTTTAGCGGTACATCTCAGTTAATAGCATTCGATCCGGGATCCGAAATTACAGTTACGGAGACGGTGCCTCCGGGCTGGCGTCTCGAAGATATAATCTGTTTCAACGACGGCATCGCCACGACTGAGATCGAGAACGGAGTTATTGCCACATGCTTCATTCCCGGCGGCTTTGTGGAATGCGTATTCTTTAACGTGGAGACGGATGCAATTCCCACGCTATCAGAATGGGGGATGATTGCGGCGGCTGCGGGATTAGGATTGGTGGGAGTGTGGTTCGCGGCGAGAAGAAGAAGGGCGCAGGCTGTATGATGCATGATACAGGATACAGGATAATGTCCTTTAACCCATCCATACTTCGACCCTTCGTCCTTCGACAGGCTCAGGATGAACGGAGCTCAGGACAGGCTCGCAGATCAGTATTATCCTTGCTCCTGTATTTGGCGAAAGCTGAGTAGTGACGGAGCAATCGCATATGAGCGCAGATTCTGCGCCTCAGTACGAACGGGTTAAAGGTAAGATTGCCGCGCTTCCCCCTTCTCTAAAGCTTCTGGGGACAGATCGCTCGCAAAGGCAGAAATGATGAGATTCCCGATCGGGGTCGGGAATGACGGAAAGGAGAAATGGTAAAAAAATAAATTTAGGGGAGGATGATCGTGAATATAGTTATCAAGACTGTTTTGAAGATTTCGCTACTCGTGCTTGTTGTGACTGGGATCGCCGGGCTCACCGACAGCGCGAACGCGCAGTCATGTTTCGTCGGCTATTGCAACGTAACGGTCCAGGGGGGCCACGTTGAATTCAGTTACATACGGGATTTCGGCGGCGGAAACACAGACGAATTCTTTCTCGGAAACGGAGCATGTTCCGTATTGTTCAAAATCGGCTCGGAGGTAGTGACGCAGAACGAGACCGAGGGCTTTGTACTCGACCACGTGGAGTGCGATACCGGCAGCGGTATCCTGGTCACCGAAGTAGAGAACGGCGTCGCTCTTGAATGCATAACCCAGAGCACGGAAGGCACCTGCACGTTCTTTAACCGTCCGGTAGAGTCGAATATCCCAACGCTGTCCGAGTGGGGGATGATCGCGGCCGCTGCAGGGTTGGGATTGGTCGGCGTGTGGTTTGCTGTGAGGAGGAGAAGAGCGCGGGCGGTTTGATCTCGCTTTGTGCAATTAAACTAATGTAAACCCCCCACCCGAACCCTCCCCCCTTTCGGCAAATGGGGGAGGGAATTTGAAAGAATAATGAGATTGACGCGGTCGCATACTGCGTAATTTGGTTTGTGTAACTCTCGCGCATAAGTAAATGAGCGTACTTGCAATCAGCCGATAGCGACCGGTTTAATTTGGCTTCACAAGATTTTCCCAAGGAAATGAGCTGCCTTGCTCTCATTCAGCAGCGACCAACTGCTCGCTCGATCGCAGTTGTTTCGGGAATGACAGGATAAAAATCCCTCCTGACCTCCCTTTACGAAAGGGAGGAATAAAAGGAATCGCGGCAAGATGCCGCTCCTACGGGTGCGATGTAGCATGGGATTGACGCGGTCGCATACTGCGTAATTTGGTTTGTGTAACTCTCGCGCATAAGTAAATGAGCGTACTTGCAATCAGCCGATAGCGACCGGTTCTTGCACACGTTCGGAACCGTTCTCGCAAAGACAGATAAGAACTGGATTCCCGATTAAGACATTCGGGGATGACGGAAAAGGAGAAGGGGATGGCGGACTTTCCACTGACGGTGCATATTGCACACGCAACCGTTATTTAGTAAAATTCATGCAATTAACTTAATGGAGGATCTTATGTGGAGCTTTCTCAGACCTGTTTCAGGTATTGCCCTGATATTACTCATTATTTCCGTAGCACTGCTTATTCCTTCATCCGGCGGGAGCGCCTGGGCGCAGGCAGATCCGTGCAATATCAGGATATTTAAACTTGCAGAACGTTCGGGGGACACAGTCTTCTTTTTCGAAGGGTACGAGAACGGAGTCTTGATTTTTGATGGGGGCTTGCCCGGGGACGGTATGGCACTCATAGGGGCGTCTTTCGGTTTCGGCACATTGTTGGAAGTGGTCGAGCTGCCTAGTCCCGGCTGGCAAATTGCGGAAGTGATATGTGAGGGCGTGAACGGAATTACTATCACGGAGACCGAGGAAGGTTTCACGGCGGCATGTAACGTGCCGGGCGGATTTGCTGAATGCACAGTGGTGAATGAAAGAGTGATTGTGGAGAATATTCCCACGCTTTCGGAGTGGGGGATGATTTCCGCTATCGCGGGATTGGGATTGGTTGGAGTGTGGTTTGCGGTGAGGAGGAGAAGGGCGGCTGTTTGATGCAAGATACAGGATATGCTCTGCGGCCCGTTCATACTTCGACGAGCTCAGGACAGGCTCTTTTCCAAAGGGGGAAAATGCTTTTAATTCCCTCCTTAGAAAAAGGAGGGATAGGGAGGATTTAAAAACGAGATCCTGAAATAAATTCAGGATGACAAAATATCTGGATTCCCGATCGGCGCCGGGAATGACAGAAAGTTGTGAAGCCTCTTCTTCCACTGCGGGGGAAGGGGCTTTTATGTTCTCTCCGACGCGCGTTTTCCCGGCTCCGAAAAAATGATTGAAACGGCAATATCCGTATTGTAGTATTGTTCTAAACATATTTAAAGGGGGATTATTATGAGGCATGAATTTAAATATGCTCTTGGTGTTTTCCTTCTGGTTCCCGTCGTATCCTTGTTGTTTCTAACCGCCGGGCCGTCGGATGCTTCAGCGCAGGATTGCGATATCGAGATATGCAAGTCGGCCTCGGGCGATGCGGAATTTAATTTCATCGGGGAAGCTCCCTCAGGCCCGCTTGAGTTTACGCTGACCGGCGGCGGGGAAGGCTCTTGCGACACTGTCGTAAGCATACCCCTCACGCAGAGCGCGGAGGTGTTTGAAGAACCGCTTGAGGGCTGGCGGCTCGTCGATATCGATTGCTCGAATGCCGAGGGTGTTGCAGTAGGATTTCTTGAGGACGGCGTCAGCCTCATGTGTACAGGGCCTAACCTCGGTTCGGTTACGTGCACATTCTTGAACGTGCAGACGGGTGCCATTCCGACACTGAGCGAGTGGGGAATGATTTCCGCTGTGGTTGGATTAGGATTGGTGGGAGTGTGGTTTGCGGTGCGGAGGAGAAAGATGCAGGATGCATGATTAAAAAAAGAGATCCTGAAATAAATTCAGGATGACAAAATATCTGGATTCCCGATCGGCGCCTACCGTGAACCATGTCCCGTACTCAATACGGGATCTATTCAGGGTCGGGAATGACGGAAAGTTGTGAAGCCTCTTCTTCCACTGCGGAGGAAGGGGCTTTTTTGTTCCGCGAATAAATTGCCCGCGAAGGTTTTATGAACGCCCGGTTAAAGCGGAAAAAATAGTATTCCAAATCTGGAATCATTTGATAGACTTTTTCTTATGAGAAGCGAAATAAAAAAAGTCACAATCGAGAAAGCGGCGCGAATACTCGGCACCAACGTCGATACCATCCTCGACGAGATACGCGAATCGGGCATCACCGTGCAGCGCGACAGGGGCTCGGGATTCGATTACATAAGCGCCGACGATTTCGAGGACCTGAAAGAGAGCATGGGCTCAGCCGGGATTTGAGCGGGGGCGGGCGGCAGTGCGGACATAAGGGATTGCCGGTGTGAGCGGAAAAGTCCGCGGCCGCCGTGGGAAGGGCATTGTGTGCGCGTCGAATGGAGGGTCGGATCCGCTAAAATCCTCCCTACCCCTCCTTTACGAAAGGAGGGAATTTAAGATAAAGGATGAGATTGCTTCGTCACTCCGTTCCTCGCAATGACATACTGGAGGAATCGCGGCTGGAAGCCGCTCCTACGGGTGTGATGTAGCATGAGATTGCCGCGGTCGCTCCGCTCCCTCGCAAAGACAGATAATTACAAATCCTCCCTACCCCTCCTTTACGAAAGGAGGGAATATAAGATAAAGGATGAGATTGCTTCGTCACTCCGTTCCTCGCAATGACATACTGGAGGAATCGCGGATGGAAGCCGCTCCTACAGCTGAGGAGTGTGACGATACTCGACTAGGCTGAGGAGATTCGGAAGGATCGTAAAATGACACTATGTGTCTGCGCGTGTGCTCAGTGGATCGTGTAGTCGCGGGCTCTTTGCGTGACGGCGGGGGCGGGCTCGCAGAAGAATTTGCCCGAGTGCGTTTCCTTCATCGTCCGGAGGTCGAGCGTCATTCCCTCGACGTAGAGCACTGCTTTCCCCTCCTTCTCCCATTTCTCCGCGTCGGGGCACGGTATGTTCTTCCGGGTGGCCTTGCTCGCCTTTAGCACGCGGTTATAGAGGAGCGTCCCGGCCTCGATCCTGGCGTCGGCGTACCAGTCGAAGTAGACCAGGCTCCGCTTCGCGGCGTCGATGACGAGCAGGCGCTTGTGGTCGCGCCCGGGCCACTCGTCTATGAGCAGGTAGCCCCCGTGCATTCCGGCGAACGTGTTGGCGCCCCCGAACTCGCCCGCGCTTATCGTGTAGTACGCGTTCCTCGCGGCGAGCGGGCACGGGTCGGGGACTCCGGAGCTGGGCTTGTAGACGTATATGTCCTGCCCCTCGAATGCTGGGGACTTTCTCGTATATATGATATATTTCGGATAGACGTAAGCGGTCCCGCCGCCGCACTCCTTCTTCCACGCGGAGTCGGCGCCCGGTATCCCGAACCATCCGGCGAATTCTTCTCCATGTGCAAATGGGGTGAGTGCGATGAGCAGCGTTGATAACAAGACGGCGGTGATATGCTTATGCATGCTGAATAGGATACCGGCGGAGAGGAGGGGGGCAAGCGCGGGATAATGCTAGCCTTGTGTGAAAAACATTTGCATTATATTAACTATATTGGATAAGATGCGGTATTGATGTAGAATGTGGATACTTTCCGCATTTAGGAGGATGATATGCACAGGAAATTTGCCCCCTTTTTCAGCCTTGTATTATTTGTAACTGTTGTTCTTGGCTTTTTTTTCGTTTCGGCGGAGAAAAGTGCCGCTCAGGGCTGTTTTATCGAAGTTACCAAGATAGCGCCAGGGGCGGAGGGCCAGGTCTTTGAATTCAACGGCGTGGTAGAAGGACAGAATATTTTTACATTTTTTGTCGCTGCGGGTGAAAGCACGTCGGGCTTTGCATCACCTGACCCGGCTACGATCACAGAAGTCCCTGTGGCAGGATGGGAGTTCGGAGGGATAGAATGTGAACCGGGGGGAGGAGTCGTCATACTTGAAGTACTTGAGGATGGGTGGGTTGAGCAGTGCGTGAATCCGCAGGCTCCCACATTCTGCACGATATTCAACGATCCTGTGGCTGCGGCGATCCCCACGCTTTCGGAGTGGGGGATGATCGCGGCGGCGGCGGGACTGATGATGGTGGGAGCGTGGTTTGTTCTTAAAAGGAAAAAAGCACAGATCGTATAAATAATATCTGCTTTTCGGAGGATGAAATGCTGAGACAATCCAGACCGTTGTTCAGACTTCTCTTATTCTTCGTGGCCGCTGCCGGGGTGTTTTATTTTGGAACCGCGGAGGGACGCGCCCAGGGGAACGCTTGTGCGTTAGAAGTGACGAAGATCGCCGAGGGGGCGCCTGAAGGTCAGCTCTTTGAATTTCAGGTGGAGTTAGATGGAAATATAGGCTTTGCTGAATTTCCGGCGGGTATACCTGTCCCGGCCATATTTGGCCAAGCGGGGCCCGTGACTATTACAGAGATTCCCACACCCGGCTGGACTCTGGCGGACGTTGTCTGCGAACTCAACCCCGGAGTCACTGTAACGGAAATTGAAGGCGGCGCTATTTTCGAATGCCTGGACCCCGAGGGCGGTTTCAAGGGAGAGTGCACGTTCGTGAACGTGAGGGTTTCGAATATCCCGACGCTTTCGGAGTGGGGGATGATCGCGGCGGCGGCGGGACTGATGATGGCGGGAGTGTGGTTTGCGGTGAGGAGGAAGGTGCGTGCTTAGAAAATAGCTGTCATTTCGAGCGTACGCGAGAAATCTGTTTTTTAGAAAGAATAAAGATAGATTTCTCACACTTCGGTTCGAAATGACAATATAAAAGACAAATCCTCCCTCACCCTCCTTTTTCAAAGGAGGGAATAAAAAGATGGAGTATAATTTGCAGAGCCTCTTTCCTCCAGTTCGGAGGAAGGGGCTTTTTTTATTATCAGGATAGAGAGGAGGGCCTACACGGGCAGGTGTAACTTTCCATAATCACTAATTCTTTCGGGAAGTCAAGGTATTTGGTTTTTATTACCGGAAATAGTATAATGGTGTAAGCGGCTTCTGGCGTGAATTTAATGTCCGCGGATAAAAACTTTGCGGAGGATGGGCATGGAAAGTATAAAGTCCGTGACAAAACTCCTATTCCCGGCCGCGCTCGTTGCGGTCGTGTTCCTCTCGTGGGCTCTCCCTGCCTCGGCTGGCGTAACATTTTTATTAGACAAGTCTGATTATATTGAGAACCATCCCAACCAGCTTGTGCAGAACTTCGACGCGGGGAAAGTCGATCCCGGACAGTATGAAACTTGCAACCAGCCTGTGGATGAGTTTAGCAACGACGACTGCTTCGAACCGGGTGACATATTCCCCGGTCTTGCATTCGAGACATTCCCGTTAGATGCGACCGTCATATTCCTGGGAGGAATAAATTTTCAAGGGGCGGCGAACCCTCAAAACGCGCTTGCCCGCGGGGGCGGACCGAGCACGTTTGAAATATTGTTCGAGGGCGGCGTGACTACCGCGGGAATGGACATCGGGTGTTTTGCCGAGGGCAGCGGCTGCAATACGCTTCAGACGGTAAGGCTCCTCGACGCTAACGGCATTACCATCGATTCCATAGAAGTGAAAACCGACGACTTCTTCAGCACGTTCGTGGGATTCGATTCAACAGTCCCGGTGGTGAGGGTTGATATCTCGGGCCCGGAGGATATTGCGCAGGGCGTGGACGAGGTGAGGTTCGGGTTCGGACAACGCGTGTCTAATATCCCGACATTGTCCGAGTGGGGGATGATCGCGGCGGCGGCGGGACTGATGATGGTTGGAGTGTGGTTCGCGGTGAGGAGAAGGAAGGCGCGGACTGTTTGAATCTGATTTCGTTCGTTGAAATAATGTAAACCCCCACCCAAACCCTCCCCATTAAATCAAGGGGGAGGGAAGAAAATAAGGAGTGGGGGATGATCGCGGCGGCTTGATTCGGAAATAGAGTAAATAATCCAGGAGGATAATATGAAAAGAATGATCGGTGTTCGTGCTTTCGTTGCGACGGCGGCTCTGGCCGCGATTATGTTTTTCAGCGTTTCCGCCCACGCACAGCCCGGGCAATGCTTCATAGAATTTTGCAAAGAAGCCGAGGGGGTAGTGGGCGTTCCGTTTCAGTTTATAACGTTCACGGAAGTCAATCCCGAGCCGGTGATTCGTGTGCTCGATTCTGGCGAATGCGTCTCTGTACAGCTGAGCTCCGGGGAAGGGGCCAGTACGCTGATCGAGCTGCCTACGGGCGGATGGTCGTTCTCGGGGGTCGAATGCGACGTAACGGACGGGCTCACCGTCACCCCGATCGAGAACGGCGCCGAGATCGAATGTCAGCCTGGCTTCATCGTTGAGACCACTTGCACGATCTCAAACGTGCGTGCGGTGTCGTCCATTCCGACATTGAGCGAATGGGGCATGATCGCGGCGGCGGGGGGGCTGATGATTGTGGGAGTGTTCTTCGCAATAAGGAAGAGAAGAGCGTTTAATTCTTAAAAGAAAAATATAAATCCCCCCGACCCCCCCTTTACGAAAGGGGGGAATGTAAGAAGGAATGGGGCATGATCGCGGCGGCTGCGGGATTAGGATTGGTGGGCATATTCTTTGCGGTGAAGAGAAGGAAGGCGTTTAATTCTTAAAAAGAGAAAAGAATAAATCCTCCCTAACCCTCCTTTTTCTAAGGAGGGAATTAAAGGCAGGGTTGGCGATGGCGGGAGTGTGGTTTGCGGTGAGGAGAAGGAAGGCGCGGACTGTTTGAATCTGATTTCGTTCGTTGAAATAATGTAAACCCCCACCCAAACCCTCCCCCTTAAATCAAGGGGGAGGGAAGAAAATAAGGAGTGGGGGATGATCGCGGCGGCGGCGGGAGGGGGGATTTAAAATAATCTTGAATTAAGACTGAATTTGATCTAAAATCCGGTTTAATTACATGATTGAAGGAGGATTGCATGTATAAAAAATCAGGCAGTTTTCTTGCTTTTCTTCTATTAATTTCCTTCACAGCAGGCGCAGTTCTCGTGACGGGCCCAGCTAAAGACGCATGGGGTCAGCAGGGGTGTCAGATCGAGGTTATCAAGGCGGCGATAGGTGAGGATACGAGTTTCGATTTCACCCGCATGGAGGGGGACTTGGTCCTCGGGGGGTTCACTCTTGTCCCCTTCGATGGAGCTTTTGTTACGGTAATAGGGCCGGGTACCCCCCTCACGGTTGTTGAGAATGTGCCTGACGGATGGCGGCTCGAGGACGTAATCTGTTTCAACGACGGCGTAGCCATTGAAGAGATCGAGAACGGGTTTATTGCGACTTGCACAGCCCCGGGGGAAGGTTTTGCGGAATGCACATTCTATAACGTGCAGCTGGATGTGATACCCACGCTGTCCGAGTGGGGTATGATCGCGGCTGCGGCGGGGTTGATGATCGTCGGTGTGTTCTTTGCGGTGAGGAGGAGACGGGCGGCTGTTTGATGCAAGATGCAGGATATGCTCTGCGGCCCGTTCATACTTCGACCCTTCGACTTCGCTCAGGACAGGCTCGCAGATCAGTATTATCCTTGCTCCTGTATTTGGCGAAAGCTGAGTAGTGACGGAGCAATCGCGTATGAGCGCAGATTCTGCGCCTCAGTACGAACGGGTTTATGGATTCCCGATCGGCGCCTGCCCTGAACCATGTCCCGTACTTGATACGGGATCTATTCAGGGTCGGGAATGACAGATGTTAAAAGACAAAACGAGATGCTGAATAGATCACGGCTCGCAGGCCGGGACGTCGTTCAGCATGACAAGAATGCGGAAGCCTCTTCCTCCGGTGCGGGGAAGGGGCTTTTTTTGGTGAGGCCCTCAAGTTTCATCGAGCTGGACAGGCCGGGTTAACGGTCTGTTAACGAGGGATGTAATTAATTAAAACTGATTGATTACTCCCTGAAAATATTGTAAAATCTCCCCAAGAAGCTCTTAAAAGGAGGATCCAATGAGGAAAGTTTCGAGCCTTTCTGCCTGTCTTTTTCTATTATTTTTAATCGTTTCAGTATATTCCATCACACTTTTAAAGACGCCCGACGCAAGCGCGCAGCAGTGCGGCATAGGCATCGGGAAATCCGCGCCCGGCGGGGGTAGCACTGAATTCGGGTTCGAGTTCACGGTCGACGGCGACGGACCCAATTTCGGAACCTTAGCGGACGGACAGTCTGATGGCGGGGGTTTTTCATCGACCGTCGTCGTGACTGAGCTGCCGCTTGAGGGATGGGAGCTTGTGGACATAGATTGCGAGAGCATCGGCGGAATACTGTTCGAAATTACTGATAACGGTTTCACGGCTGAATGCGTTGGGATCGGCGAAGGGTTCTGTGTGTTTTTTAACGTGCAGACGAGGAATATCCCCACGCTTTCGGAGTGGGGTATGATCGCGGCGGCTGGGGGGCTGATGCTGGTGGGAGTGTGGTTTGCGGTGAGGAGAAGGAAGGCTTTAAACATATAAAAGAATAAATACAAATCCTCCCTTGCCCTCCTTTGCCAAAGGAGGGAATTAAAATATAAATGGGGGATGATCGCGGCGGCGGGGGGATTAGGATTGGCAGGAGTGTTCTTCGCTATAAGGAAGAGAAGAGCGCAGATCGTTTAAATACTGTTGATTTATAAATGTAAGGTAACACCCCCACCCCAACCCTCCCCCCTTGATATGGGGAGGGAAATTAAAAGGAGTGGGGGATGATCGCGGCGGCTGGGGGAGGCAGATATTCAATAGAGTATTGAGGAGGAAATTATGCGTAAGGTTATCGCATCGATCTTGAGTTTTTTTCTTTTCCTTTTCGCTATATCCAGCGTATTTGCTGACAGGGCGGAGGCCGGCGGCGGTCAGCAAGCTTGTTCGATCGCGATCGCCAAAGAGGCAACTGTAGCGGGCATACTTTTCGAATTCCTCGTGGAGCCGTCGGTTGGGGATGATTTAATGATCAATACGGTTTCAGGTTCGTCGACCGGGTTTAATTTGAACTTCGGTCAGTCAGCCGTCGTATCCGAGATCGTGCCCGAGGGATGGAGGCTCGTTGACGTCACTTGTGAATCCGGTCCCGGTATTGCCATAATCATCGACGAAGAAAACAACGTGCTGATTAATTGCCTGACCGTCAGTGAGGGCGTATGCACTTTTACAAACGTACCGGCGGAGAACATACCCACGCTCAGCGAATGGGGGATGATCGCGGCGGCTGGGGGGTTGATGATTGTGGGAGTGTGGTTTGCGGTGAGGAGAAGAAGGGGAAGGGCTGTCTGACGAAGGATGCACGATGCAGGATGAAAAAACGAGATCCTGAAACAAGTTCAGGATGACAAGAATGTGAAATTCCCGATCGGTGCCTGCCCTGAACCGTGTCCCGTACTTGATACGGGATCTATTCAGGGTCGGGAATGACAACCTTTGAAATCCCCCTTAGTCCCTCCTTCGACCCTTCGTCCTTCGACAGGCTCAGGATGAACGGAGCTCAGGACAGGCTCTTTTTCTAAGGGGGGAATGAAATGATAAGCGGGGGATGATCGCGGCGGCGGCCGGGCTGATGCTGGCGGGAGTGTGGTTTGCGGTACGCAGAAGAAAGATGCAGGATGCGGGATAAAAGACGAGATTGCCGCGCTGCACTCGTATTCACTCGTAGATATATACGGAAAGTTCTTTGCAATGCATAGTTACTTTCTCATACTCGGCCGAGAGCGACCGATTCCTCCCTCGGTCGAAATCGTTGCTCGCAATGACAGGCAACTGAAAATGTAAACCCTCTCACCGAAGAGATGATTTCGGCGGAGGCGAGTCAGAGAAGGATTGTTAAAAAATAATGCTATCAAACTTTTTTTCAGGAGGATCGTATGCGTAACGTGTTAAATACATTATTGGGGCTTTCGCTCTTTGTTTTCGTAATACTCGGCATCTCGGGCAGCGCGAGCGCGCAGCAGTGTTTCCTGGAAATATGCAAGTTCGCGGAAGGCGCAGGAGAGACGGGCTTTACGATCAATTTCGACGAGGGAGGACAGACATTCTCGGTGGAGCTCTTCGACGGCGGCGATTGTTTTACAGAGTCTTTTGGTCCGTCACCCGATCTTGAGGTGACTGAAACGCCAACGCCTGGCTGGACGCTCCTAGATGTCGTCTGCCAAGGCAGCAGCGATATCTCGTTTACGAGCATACCAGAAGGTATAGACGCCGATTGCAACACGACGGCAGAGGCATCAGCGACATGCACGTTCGTAAATGGACGGGGAGTGGCAGCTAATGTTCCAACGCTTTCTGAATGGGGGATGATCGCGGCGGCGGGGGGATTAGTCTTGATCGGCGTGTTCTTCGCTCTTAGGAGAAGAAGAGCGTTTAATTCTTAAAGGAAGAGAAAAATCCCCCCGACCCCCCCTTTACGAAAGGGGGGAATGAAAAGATGAATGGGGGTTGATGATTGTGGGCGTGTGGTTCGCTGTGAGGAGGAGAAGGGCGTTAAACGGATGAACGAATAACTGAAAATCCCCCTTAGTCCCCCTTTGCTAAAGGGGGGAATTAAAGAAAAGTAGGGATCGCGGCGGCGGGGGGAATAACGAGATATATGGAGCCCCTTCTCTCTAACCGGAGGGAAGGGGCTTTTTTTTGCGGCAATGGGGACGATAGTTTAATATTTAAGTATGACCATGTTTGAAAAACCCGCGTGCCCGGAATGCGGCTCGCACGACGTCCTGCCGATAGTTTACGGCCTCCCGGGCCCGGAGCTCGAAGCGAGGGCCGTGAGGGGAGAGGTCGTGCTCGGCGGGTGCATCGTGTACGACAGCGCCCCCGACCTCCACTGCAAATCCTGCAATGCGGAATGGAATGACCAGAGGGCCAAGCGTCTTTTCGAGGAGCACGAGGGGGAGGACGAGTCATGATTCAGGATTTAGAATGCAGAAAAGCATTTTCCCCCTTTAGCAAAGGGGGATACAGGGGGATTTAAAACTAAATCCTCCCTAGCCCTCCTTATTCAAAGGAGGGAATTGAAAGACAAAAGATGAGAAGCTGAAACGATCCTGAAACAAGTTCAGGACATGGTTCAGCATGACTAATAAAAAGCCCCTACACTAGATTCAGGTGAAAGGGGTTTTTTGTTGTAATTTGAATATATCGCGGCTGGAAGCCGCTCCTACAGCATGGGAGTTGGAAGGAATCGAATACGAGCGCAGGTTCTGCGCTATTCGATGAAGCGGCGGCAGTCGGGGACCTTGAAGCTCTTGCCTATTACGTCCGACTCGGAGCGCAGCATCTCCGTGAATATTCCCCGGTAGTCGTTGTCCACCTTCGCGTCGTCGACCTTGAGCATGCAGGTCCCGGAATTGAGCGTCCCACGCGAGCTCACGTACACGGTATGATCGAAGAGCACGTATTCGAACGGGTTCTTCATCACCTGCCTGTTCCTGAGAGCGGCTATTCCGAAGACCGAGTAGAGGTCTTTCCCGGCGGGGTCGACAGTGAGCGTCTCGAGCGTCCCGAGCCTCTCGTTCCCGACGCACCTTAACGCGCAGAACGCCTTTATCTGCTCGTCGAGCACGGTCTCCTTTATCACCTGGTCCCTGATGTCTTTGGCGGCGATGAGCGCGGGGATGAAAAGCGACGCGCCCAGTAGGGCGAGCGCCGCGCACGCGAATTCGAGCGGCCGGTTCATGGGTATAAGTTTAACCGCCGGGCGCGGGGATGAAAAGATGAGATTGCCGCGGTTGCTTCCGGCTACGCCATTCACCTTCGCTAATCTCCCGGCGGCTCAAAGCCTTTGGGCGGCGTACCGAGCTTCGGAGGATAAAAAGCTGCGCCGGACAAGCCGCAACCTCGCAACGACAGGAAAATTCATGTACACCCCCGCCCGCGCCGCCTCCGCTATCGCCCTTCGTTTAAACTTCGGTTGATAAAACGCTTCGGTTGCTTGCCCTCCCCCCTCAGTCGAGGGGGAGGCAAACTAATATGCGGGCGGAGGGGTCGGGCCGCCGGATTATGCTGAGTAGCTGGATTGAGTCGTAAGATCACGCCGCGCGTGGTGTGCGCACCCATACTGGTATATACTTGCATGCAGATGTTCTACAGCCGAACACGGAGGCGGATATGAAGATTATCAGGACGGCGTTATTCACGGCGGTACTCCTGTCGGGCGTATGCGCGGCATACGCCGGGGACTCGATGAGCGAGGGCGAGAAGCTCGAGAGGAAGATGTGGACGATGATCATTGCCGGAAACATGGCCGCGGTCGAGTCGATGATCGCGCCCGGATTCCAGAGCGTCCACGGGGACGGGGCCAGGGACAGGGACGCGGAGATCAAGCTCCTCAAAGGGCTCGACCCGCTCAAGGTGCAGTTTTCCGATTTCAAGGTTACGGAGCAGGGGGACACCATCATTGTCACCTACAGCGTGTCTGTCGCCGAGACAATCGACGGCAGGAGCCTCACGAACCCCGAGCCTACGCCGAGGCAGAGCGTGTGGATAAGAACTCCGTCGGGCTGGCAGTGGATCGCGCACGCGAACCTGAACCCGATGACGAAGTGACCGCCCCCGGGCCGGGCACGATTCTCCACTGGTTTTCAGGGGCCGGTTTGGTATATAATGTGAACGAACGGGCCCAGGGAGATGAAAGGGGTTAGGACAACCTTTTATACGGCCTTCGCCTTAACCTTACTGATTTTAGGCGCGGTCCTCGTATGGAAGCTCCTCATACGCGGGGAGAGGCCCGGTTTTATAATCATCGGGCTCTCCGCCGTCCTCGCCGCACTCGCGGCGCTTTGCCTCTACTCCGCGGAGGCGGCCGCCAGGGGCCGGGGAAGGGCCGCGGGGCGGCTCTGGCTCTTCATCGCGACCCTCGTAATCACATACGCGGTCGTCGATATCGCAGGCGGCGCGATATTCATCCGTACCGTCTTGTTCCACAACTACCCTGACAAGTACGTCCATCACAAGATGCCCCCGCGCATGCGGTACCTGATGGAAAACCCTTACGGCGACTATAGCGTCGAAATGGTCACCAACAACATGGGGTTCAGGGGGAGGGACATCGGGAAGAAAGCGCCCGGCACGTACCGCATCGTTATGCTCGGCGACTCCTTCACGATGGGGGAAGGTGTGGAGGACGCGAGCACGTTCCCGTGGCTTACTGAGGAGTATCTGAACGGAAGGGGGGGAAGGAAGTACGAGGTGATCAACCTCGGGGTCGAGAGCTATGCGCCTGTGCTCGAGTATTCGCTCCTTAAGAGGGTTATCCGTGAGCTCGGGCCCGACATGGTCATACTCAATTTCGACATGTCCGACCTGCTCAACGAATACGCCTACCGCCGGGCTGCCGTTTTCGACGACAAGGGCGACATAATCGCGGTGGACGGTTTTCCGGAATACGAGAGGAGGAGGGAGAGCGTGACCGAAAGGACGATCAAATGGGTAAGGGAGCGGCTCTTCATAACGGGGATACTGTACGAGACGCTCAACAGGCGGGCGCTTAACCGGGCGGAGCCGGAAGCCGGGGACCTGAGCTTGAGGAACGCAGTCGAGAGGGGGAGCGGGATGCAGCTCCTGCATACGCTCGACGCTCCCCAGCTCCCGCAGTCGGAGGAGATGTACAGGATGGTCGGGGACAGCATACTGAGGGCGAAGCGGCTCTGCGACATGTACGGGTGTACATTCATCCTCTCCGTGTACCCGTGGGGGCACCAGGTGAACGACGAAGAATGGGTGCCGGGCAGGTACGGATATATCCCGGAGGGGGCGCGGATATCGGACAGGACTGTGGAGAAGCTCGGGGAGTTCGCACGTGAAAACGGCATCGATTTTTTCAACGCGTTCCCATGCTTCAGGGAGTATAGGGGCGGGGAGCGGCTCTATTTCAGACACGACATGCACTGGACGCCCGCGGGGCAGAGGCTCATGGCGAAGTCTCTCGACAGGTTCATCGAAAAAGAGCTGGGGATCAAGGAACGGCCGCGCGCGACGTTCTATCCGACGGGGGAGCGGGAACACTTTTGAGGGGGGCAGCCCTGCGGGAGTGAAACCCTTTCATGCTTCGATCCTTCGTCCTTCGACCCTTCGACTTCGTTCAGGACAGGCTCGCAGATCAGTATTGTCCTTGCTCCGTTATTTGGCGAAAGCTGAGGAGTGACGGAGCAATCATATATGAGCGCAGATTCTGCGCCTCAGGGCGAACGGAGCTCAGGACAGGCGCGTAGTTCAGGGCCGGCTCCATTGTATGGCTAAGGCAGAGGAGTAACTGTGAGACTGTATACGAGCGCAGGTTCTGCGCCTCAGGGCGAACGGGTTATATTTGATGGATGAATGAAAGGCGACACCCCCATCCTGTCCTTCCCCCTTGCATGGGGGAAGGAAATTAAGAGAAAAGATGAGATTGCCGCGGTCGCGATCCTGAACGATCCCGAAATAAATCCTGAAACAAGTTCAGGACGGCGTTCAGGGCATGATTCGGGACAGGCTCCTGGCCCTCTCCCCTCGTGTGGAGGGAGAGGGAACTTCTTGGTTGGGCCGAGGAGTCGGATGGAATCATTAAACACACTATGTGTATGCGCGATAGAAAATTACGAAAAATCCGGCATAATTAAAAGTGATTTTCAGGAGGGTGAGAAATGAAAATGATCGATCTGAAATTTGCAGCAGTCATAGCGCTTTCACTCGCAGCCCTGGCCGCGGGGTGCAACAAGAACGCACCCGGGCAGGCGAGCGCGCCTGCGTATACGGCGGCGTCTTTCACGGCCGACCAGGTGACGCGGGGCGCCGAGCTGGTGAACGAGTGGAAGTGCAACTTCTGCCACACGCCCGAGCTCAAGGGCCCCGACGGGAAGCCGATACCCAACCCGGAAAAACTGCTTTCCGGCCACCCGCAGGACGAGCCTGTGCCGGACGTGGCCGAAATGGTCATAACATCGGACGCGTTCATGGAATTCCTCGACAACCTCGACAACACGACGTGGGCGTCTAACGACACGCTCGTCTTCTCGGCGAACCTCACGCCCGACATGGAGACGGGAATAGGGGCGTGGACGCCCGATCAGTTCGTCGCGACGATAAGGCAGGGGCAGCACATGGGACTCGGCAAGAGGCTGCTGTACCCGATGCCGTGGCAGGAGCTCGCGGAGCTTCCGGACGCTGACCTCGTATCCATATACGCGTATCTCCGTACAATCGACCCCGTAAGCAACAAGGTCCCGCCGCCCGTGATGCTTTACAGGTGAGGGGGGAGGACGCAGGCGTTACAGGACTGGATGGCGAAAATGAGAGTCTGATTGGCTATGGGGTTCCGTAAATACCTTTTTTTAGTTCTATCAAAAGGGTTTTACATTTGTCGAGATCTCTGTCGAATGTGATTGATCGTCCGACCATTGTTGTTGCTAATTTAAATTGTCCGGCTTCATCCGTTTCTTCGTCAAGAATACGGAGGATCAATTCTTTCGTTTCTTGTTTGACTATCGCTTCTATATCGTGTCCAAGAAGCCTCGCGCCTGCCTCTTCTATACGGTGGTCGAGCTCTTCCATGATATTGTATTTTTCATTGAAGAGACGGTCTTCATTACCCGCCTGGTAATAGTGCTTTATTATGTGCGCCAGGTCTGAGGCGTCTCTGTCCTCACCCGCTCTCCTATCATTCCATGAAATGAGTTTCAGCGCCGTCAGTCCGGGGAGAGATGCCACCTTTGCATCGAGCACGGGTTCAGCCCTTAACCTGACCCTGAGAGTGTTTTCATACGCCTCACTGAATCCGATAACACTCATGGAGGTTTCGTTCTCAGGCGGCCATGTGATTTCACCTTCAGAGTTCTGAATCTGTCCGAATGGAATTATGTCGATGTATTGTTCTTCTTTATATATAAAGCTGTGTGGGCTTCGATCCTTTCTGAATCGTCCCGTTTCGAGCAGCGCTGCTGAAAGAATATTATATTGCTCCCAGTTTTCGACTTGTATTGCCAGGTCGAGATCCCTGGTCGCCCTGAAGGAACGTATTCCGTATCCCAGCTCGAGTATTAGATCCCTTGCTGTCGCACCAATAACGAAGAAGGGTATTCCCAACGAGCCCGCGATCCTGGATATGTCTTCGAATATCGGAATTAACCCGTCAGTTCTCCCCGATAAGTCCAGCAATCTCTCTGTCATATAAAATTCCTGCCGTCTCGATGTTTCGGGCATCGCCTGTCGCCAGCAGATCGGCGTAAACGATTATTAGAGGAGCGATACCAAGATGTTCGTTCTGATTATCAGGATTAAATCTGTCGTCCCAGAATTGCCGCAGTATCTCGACATTGACTTTCGGATCGTGTCTCATCTGCAGATCGCGTAACAATTGAACCGGCATTTGTTTCGCATAAATCGTTGCGGCCCCGGGCTTGAGGTGACCAGTGAGTTTTGCCGCAGCGACCTCCCCGCCCCAAAGTGCGCCGTAATTTCTGATATCTGTATTCTGCCACCAGTAATCTTGCATAGCGGTATAACGTCCGAGAGTGAGTGCCGGCCTTAATTTCTCGTTGTATTCCTCGACCCATTTGTCGAGTAATTTTTTTCTGTCGACGAGTCTGCGGTGCTTGCGTCTTTGCTCTTTTTTAATTTCGACTAAGAACCCCTGCTCTTTGAGGTGTCTTATGACCC
The DNA here is from genome assembly GCA_040754335.1 of Thermodesulfobacteriota bacterium. Lineage (NCBI taxonomy): Bacteria > Pseudomonadati > Thermodesulfobacteriota > Thermodesulfobacteriota bacterium. The sequence continues at coordinate 586,131 of JBFMCV010000002.1, forward strand.
ATCCGACCGTGCCCAGAGCCACGTCTGCGGTTTTTGCTATTTTACGATACGGGGCATTTACGAGATCCCTGTCACAGAGAAGAGCAAAGACAACTTTTAAACCTGCGGGTTGAAACGCTTGGTTCCTCGGCTCTCTCATAAAAAGAGCGGGGGGAAAGAATTCTGGAGTAAGCTGTAAAAGCGGCGCGCCTATTGTTTGAGTTTTATTCTCGTTCTCGAATTCATAAGTCCTCGTGTGTTCGCCGGGTTTATTGCCCTTAATGAATATATGCAAGCCCGGCTCTTTTAAATATGCGTTCCCCACAGCGTCAATGTAAGCAATATCTAATTCCTTTAATTTGTCGGCTATATTCGGATTAACGTAATCCGTGATGATCAGACCCTTTCGCGTGAATCTGCGGATTCGGTCAATTACCGTGCCGAGTATGGGCTTGGTGAGTCTCGCTTTGACTTCGACGGCGTAGAGGTATTCTACTCCGTCCTTTTTCAAGCGTACTAAGGCATCCGGCACTTGTCCCGGTGTATCTTTATCAATTTGATCGAGACGATAGTCCACCCCAGTGGTATTTTTAAATACCTCCAGTGCATATCGCAGCAAACCAGTCTCTAATTTCACCCTTTTCATCATACGCTTCAGATGCATTGTACAATATAGATTATTGTACAATATTATTGAACATACGGATTATTTGTACAAATGTCAAGATACTTGTTCAATATTGTCTTGTGTTCAATATTATTGTACTCATTGTCAGATTGTACAATTACAGAATATGTTGAAGAATATCAGGATAATACGAGGTTATCGGAGCATTTAGGATTGGATTTCCCTCCTAAGCACTAACCTTTAATAGGGGGTTGTCATCGAGTATCTTTTCAATTCGCGGGGGAGCAGCGGAAGACGCGGAGCGGGGTTAATTTCCCCGTCTCTAGATCGAAGGAAATTTTCTCTTCGTACTCGACGCCGAGCCCCTGCTGTTTCCATTCGGACGCCTCGGGGCAGGGAATCTTCGCGAGCGCGCCCTCAATCTCGTCACGCGTCTCGTAATACGTAAAGACGCCGTCCTCTATCTTCGCGTCCGAGTACCTGACAGCGCGGAGCGGATATGTCTTCTCTCTCATGTCGAGGATGCTGATCGTGCGGTATGACGGGCCCGTGCCCTGGTCTATGAAGAGGTATCTCCCCGAGACGCCCGCGAAGAAGCCGGCGTCCGCCGCGCCTGCAGGGACGGAGTAATACCTGGCGCCCTTGACGGCTCCGCAGGGGTCGGCAACCTTCTCGGAGGGCTTGTATACGTCTATGTCCCGGCCGGGCGTGTCCGCTGTTTGCCTTACATATATGGTATATTCCCTATAGACATAGGCCGCGCCGTCCGGGCACACGGCCGCTTCCGGCGTGTCCGTGCCGGGGAGGAGCGAGACCGACGGGGGCGCGGGGGCATCTTCGCCTCCAGCGCTCATGAGGAGCGACGAGAGAAAGAGGGCCGCCGCGGGGAGGGCTTTACGCATCCGGGTGATTATACACGGACGCGGGAGCGGGCGGAAAGGGGGCGGGCGCCCTTAATTTGCGCGCTTGCAAAAGATTTTCAAAAATCGTAAAATAGGAACAATCTGATCATTGAGGAGGATTGGAATGGCCAGACTCGCGATACGGTTTTTCCTTATGTTTTCAGTAGCTTCCGGCTTTCTGACACTATCGTCGCAGGGAGGGGAGATAATTATCCCCCCTGGAAATTGCGCATTTGCCATTTTTAAACTTACACCGCAATTCGAAGGCTCTATACCGTTCGAATTCATCCAGTCGGTGAACGGGGTCGAAACCCAGATCACTGTCAACTCGAATTTCGTAGGGCCGCCCGATTTTATTTTCGTCGACCAGGGAGACACCGTAAGCTTCACGGAGCTGCCGCAGGAAGGGTGGACACTTGAGGAGATCGACTGCTTCGAGGGAGTTGGCGTCGAGATCACGAAGTCTGAGGACTCCGTAACCTTCGAATGCGTCAATCCGGTCGGTGAATTATCCGGTGCGTTCTGCGGCTTCTTTAACAGGGTGTCGGCGGATAAGATTCCGACGCTGTCTGAGTGGGGAATGATCTCAGCCGCGGCGGGGCTGGGATTGATAGGTGTGTTCTTTGCGGTGCGGAGGAGAAGGGCGATTAATTCTTAAAGAAAGAAATGCAAATCCCCCCGAACCCCCCTTTAAGAAAGGGGGGAATGAAAAGATGAGTGGGGGATGATCTCGGCGGCGGCGGGATTGGGATTGATAGGCGTGTTCTTCGCGGTGAGAAGGAGAAGGGCGATTAATTCTTAAAGAAAGAAATGCAAATCCCCCCGAACCCCCCTTTAAGAAAGGGGGGAATGAAAAGATGAGTGGGGAATGATCTCAGCCGCAGCGGGGCTTGGGCTGATCGGAGTGTTCTTTGCGGTGCGGAGGAGAAGGGCGCAGTCTGTATAAAAGCGACCAAGAAGAGATAGAAGATGAGATCTTGAGTTGGATCAAGATGATTGAAAAATTGAGCTCCTTTCCTCAGGGAAGGAGTTAAAGCAGCTAGATCTTTGAGGAGGATTGGAATGGTTAAATTCATATTCAATTCTTTGGTTATCCTGCTAACGGCCGCGGGGATGCTGGCGATTACGGCCGGTACCGGCTTTTCACAGCAAGACCAGTGCAGAATTGTCATTACAAAATCTACTGAGCCCGATTCTTCGGAGGTGTTCGATTTCATCAGCATCGTCAACGGTGTCGAAACACAATTTAGTGTGGCCGCTGGTGGTCAGGAGGACGGCGCGATAGTAAACGAGGGAGAGTCCGTCATTGTGACCGAGGTGCCGCGTGAGGGATGGCGGCTCGAAGAGGCCGATTGTTTTTTCCTCGACGGAGCGGTAGCCCTGCCATACCCGGGCGGTGTTCAGGTTTTGTGCACCGAGGGGGGAGAGTTTAACGGCGCAAACTGCATTTTCCGCAACAGGCAGATTCCTGAAATTCCCACGCTCTCCGAGTGGGGTATGATCTCTGCGGCGGCGGGGCTTGGATTGATCGGCGTGTTCTTTGCTGTGAGGCGGAGGAGGATGCACGCTGTTTGATTTAGTCGGATCTTTTATAAAGTAAGGTAAACCCCCACCCGATCCTGATTTGGTTTAGGTGAGATTGAGTCTGTGGTCGATGTGTTTTGTGCCTTCGTTCGAGGGCGACCGATTGCGCAATTTGTATTAATGTTCCAATTACCATACACACTCCCTCAATAGTAATCAGCCGGAAGTGACCAGTTCTTACGCTTGCTCAGAACTGTTGCTTGCAATCGTCTCTCAAGGGAGAGGGAAAAAGCAATCGCGTCTGGAAGCCGCTCCTACAGCTTATTAAAGGCGAGATTCCCGATCAGGTCGGGAATGACAAAGAAAAGAATGAGATTGCCGCGTCGCATACTGCGCTCCTCGCAACGACAGGCCAGGGCGATATTGCCGCGGTCGCGATCCTGACACGGGGAAAGGGTTTCTTTTAAGAGTATTTGCGTCCCCGTACGGGGCGATCGGGGGCCGGTAACTGCCTGCTCCATAATATTGAAAAAATTGTCCCGAAATCGTATAATTGATCAACTTGTCTTGAAGGAGGATCGATATGGTTAAACACTCTTTGAGATTTTTCCTTATGATTACAGTGGTTTCCTGTTTTATGGCTGTTTCGGCGAGAGCCGGGGTGTTCCAGATACCTGATGACAATTGTGGATTTGCAATTATTAAAGTCACGCCCCAGACGGAAAGCGTACCTTTCGAATTCATACAGAACCTGAACGGGGTCGAAACCGAGATCACTCTCTTCTCGAATCCCGAGAAAGAGCCCGAAATCCTGTTCCTCGACCAGGGGGACTTCTTAACATTCACGGAGCTGCCCCAGGAAGGGTGGACGCTCGAGGAAATAACATGTTTCGAAGGCGCGGGCGTGGATATAACCCAGACCGAGGACAGCGTGACATTCGAATGCGTCAACCCGGCCGGAGAATTTTCGCTGGCGTTCTGCCTGTTCGCCAACAGGATTTCTGCGGACAAGATTCCGACGCTGTCTGAGTGGGGAATGATCTCAGCCGCGGCGGGGCTGGGATTGATAGGTGTGTTCTTCGCTCTTCGCAGGAGAAGGGCGTTTAATTCTTAAAAGATAAATCCCCCTTAATCCCCCTTTTTCTAAGGGGGAAATGGAAAGATGAGTGGGGGATGATCTCTACGGCGGCGGGGCTGGGATTGATCGGAGTGTTCTTCGCGGTGAGGAGAAGAAGGGAAAGGGCTGTCTGAATTCACTTGGATTATTAATGTGAGGTAAACCCCCACCCAAACCCTCCCCCTTCTCAAAGGGGGAGGGAATTTAAAGACAAAGATGAGATTCCCGATCGAGTCGGGAATGACAAAACTTAAAGATTAGATTCTGAAACAATCCTGAAATAAATCCTGAAACAAGTTCAGGACGGCGTTCAGGACATGGTTCAGAATGACTGATAGTTGACCCCTTTTCTTCGACACAGAGGGAAGGGGCTTTTTTGTTGACTAATGAACGGCAATTGATGTTCGACGCGATTTCTTAATTCCGGTTCCGCGCAAAGCGAACTTTCGCTCACAGGTTTAACTCACCCCCGCGCAATATTGAGGTGTATAATTACCGTGCCCGCGATTATCGGGGACGTGTTGAACCTGGCGGGATAATATAGTAATATCGTGTGAGCAAGGGGAGTTAACAAATCCATTTAAGGGAGGAATTAGATTATGGAGAGTATCAGATCGTTTAAGAAGTTCGCCGCCGCAGCTGTCTTCGGCGCGTTTGTAATCGCCATTACGGCATCGGCCGTTTTCGCTCAGCCCGTTTATCCACAGCCCCAGCCTGCGCCTCCGCCTCCGCCCTCGCCCTGCTCGTCGCAGGAAGGGATTTCGTGCTCGGAGACATGCGTGCCGATGGTCGTCAACGTGGAGACGGTCAAGTCGAGCGGGGTCGCGATATCTGAGGTCGTCGAGAGCCAGCAGATTAGCATGATTGCGGGGAAGGCGGTAGATTTCACGGCGCATTGTCCCGCGGGGTCGTTCGCGCTGGGCGGCGGTTATACGCTCGTCCCGGAAGACTCGACCATAGATATGAAGGAGATCAGGGTGTCGTCGAGCGTCGCCGACAACATGAACCCGAGCGGATGGAACGGATGGAAGGTATCCGTGTTCAGGAAGGAAGGCGCCGGGTCGCCCGACAACTGTCTCAAGGTCCAGGTACGCGCCTACTGCGTGCAGGGGCAGTAAGCTGGTGAGTCGAGGACGGGTGTGGAGTGTAGCGCCCGCGAGCTGCCGGGTGATAAATTAAATTGCAGTACCCCCTCACCCTGGCCCTCTCCCTCAAGGGGAGAGGGAAATTATTAAAGACAAAGCGCTCCCCGCTCCGCTGGAAAAGGTGGAGTGGGGAGTTTTTTTTGTAATGGAGAAGGATGGCCGTGTCGAACCTGTACTGAAATACCAATGTGTAGGAGCGGCTTTCCTGAATTGATCCTGAAATAAATTCAGGACATGGTTCAGGACAAGCCAGCCGCGATTTATATTTCTTTCCTCCCCCATGAGGGGGGAGGATATAGGTGGGGGCGATAAACACCCGATCTCAGTCATCAATCGCGACACACACGTAGTGTTGTATATGAAATGACAAAGGAAGGAGAAAGGCTGTATTTTTTATCCTTCTTTTCCTTTCCTGAAACAAGTTCAGGACAGGGATGAAAAGAAGCACACACATAGTGTGTTTTATGATTGTTAAGCAGCCACAGGTGCAAATATTATAATTGAAGAAATTGAGCAGAAGCGGAGATTAGAGATCGTATACCTGCGGGTGCTCACCCGCACAGAATTTGCTAAAAATCTTATGTTTAAGCTAAAATCTTTCAAATGGGAAGCTGAAAGATTTTCACGCTTAAACACGCGATTTTCTTGACGCAAATTCTGTAATGTCGGGAAGAGAAAGACGAGATTGACGCGGCTCCTTCGCACATTGCTTCCGTCTCCGCTAGAGCTACTCCGGACAAGTCGGAGCCTCGCAACGACAGGAATTATTTTGTACACCCCCACCCTAGCCCTCCCCCCTCAAGGGGGAGGGGATTTTATTTGAAGGCGCTTATACGACATTCCTCATGCGGAGGTATCTGACGCCGCGGAATACGGCCTGATATATGAAGGGGAGGGCCATGAGCCCGGCGATGAACCAGAGGTCTTTTCTGTTTGCGGGGCTCCGGGCCGTCTCGGCGATCATCACCGCGAGAGCAGCGAGGCACACCGCGGCAGCCGTGAGCGATACGCGCCTGCTCGATCCCGTCTCTTTCGCGAGCTTCGCTGAGGCTATGTTGACCATGAGGAATATGACGATGAACCCGGCGCTCGCCGCGGCCGAGAGCGAATGGAGGTCGAGGAAGTTCGCGATCAGCAGCACCAGCGCCGAGATCACGACAAGACCTACGGGACGGCGCCCCTTGTACTCCCACAGATATACTGGAGGGGCCTCCTCTGTCCGGGCTAGTATGACGGGGAGCTTCGACGCGCCGAAGAGCCCAGCGTTTATCGCGGAGGCGGTCGCGAGCACCGCTCCTGCCGCGAGGAGCACGAAGCCCGGCCTGCCCATGAACAGCTCGGCCGCGGCCGAGAGCGTGTAGTCGCGCGACGCCGTGACGGCGTCGAAGCTCATGTGCCCGAGCACGACTATGATTATCAGCACGTAGAACGCGAGGGCCGTGCCGACGGAGCCGTAATAGGCGAGCGGGAGGTTCCTCTCCCTGTCCCTCACCTGGTCGGACACGTTCGCTATGAGCTCGAACCCTTCGTAGCTGAGGAAGACCAGCATGCCCGCGGCTATTATGCCGGGCGCGGAGACCCATTCGGAAGGCTCCATACGCGCGAACGTGAGGCCGGACGCGAAAAACCCGAAGACGACGAAGACGAGGAGTATGAGAAGTTTGCTCAGGTTGAAGAAGCCTTCCGACCTTTCGACGAGGGCGGGGCCCGTGAAATTGACGAAGGCTAGGGCAACGACTACCGCCGAGACTAAGACCCTGTGCCAGAGTGCGTATTCGCCGCGCGGAAAGAACGTTGCGGCCGCGTAGTTGGCGAAGGCGTAGGCGTAGACTGAGAGGAGGACGGCGTAGCTCATCACGAGAAGGACGTTTAGGGAGCCCGTGAAGAACCCGGGGCCGAAGGCTTTGTTGAGGAACGTGACCGTGCCGCCCTTGCCCGGATAGGCGAGCGAGAGCCTGACGTACGAGTACGCGGTGAGGAGAGCGACAAGGCCGCCGATGAGGAACGAGATGAAGGTAGCGCCTCTGGATTCGACTGTCGCGAGGCCGAGAGTCGCGAAAATTCCGCCCCCGACGATGCCTCCTATGCCGATAGAAAACGCGCCCATGAAGCCTATTGCGCCGCTTCCGCCCGCTATGTCTTCGTCAGGGTTGTCGAGTCGCCTTCTGATCCTCGATATGAGCGCCATAAGTCCTCGCTGTGCGGGGTCCTGAGCCCGCGACGGAATTTATATAACACATGGGAGGGAAAAAGATAGCGGGCATCCCCTGTGTGGTTTATGAGAAGACGAAGAGAAGGGACGATTATATTTCCCTTCTTTTCCTTGATGAAAATACGTACTGTGGCACACAATGTGTAATTTGTAACAAGTCAAGGAAAGAGAAAAGGCAACATATTATTTTCTTCTTTGTCTGGATACAAAGAAGCAAAAATCATCCGACTACAAAATTTGCTAAAAATCTCATGTACTCGCTAAATCTTCCAATTCCACCCCAGCCCGTGGAAGATTTTTCACACTCGTACAATCGATTTTCTTAACGCAAATTCTGTAATGTCGGGAAGGAAAGACCTTCCGATTGATTGTGGGTCTAAGGTAAACCCCCCACCCATACCCTCCCCCCTTCATAAGGGGGAGGGTAATAGAGAGTTGGGGAGGATGCCGCGGTGTGTCCTCAATAGTAGCAATAATAGATAGAAACAATGTATGGACAAATGTAATACAATGTATTATTATGTGTCGAGAGCGGATCAAGGAGGACGGAATGGGAAAGGATTCCACCATATACGTAAGGATAGAGGAAGGGGAGAAGAGGGAGTTCGAGAGGCTGGCGGAGAGCCTGGGGATGACCCCGTCGGGGGCGGTGAGGCTCTTCATAAAGAAGGCGCTCGCCGTGAAGGCGATACCGTTCAGGGTAGGGCTCCCCGAGGAAGGGAATGCGGACGACCCGGAGGAGAAGGAGGACTACGAGAGTCTCTTCAGGTGAGGGAATCGGATCGTCAGGCGCCTGTTGTTGATGAAAGGCGGTTCGTGCACTATAATCTTTCATCTTCGATCATGCTGATAACGGAGGAAGTTCTAAAATGAAAATCGCGTTAAAGTATGTGACGGTTATGTTTCTGGCGGCATTGCCGATGACGGGAGCGTCGGCGCAGGATGCGGTGCTCGACGTGACGCCAGGGAATTACAAAATCAGCAGGGAAACCACCTCGAGTGATACCGCAGAGCCGATAGTCAATAACGAGGAGAGATGCATCAGAGATAAAGTGTTCAACCCGGTGAGCGCGCTCCCGCAAAACAGAGGCTGCACTGCCAAAAACGTGAAGAAGAGCGGTAACACAGTAACCTTCGACATCACCTGCACGGGCGGGGCCGAGATGCCGCCTATGACGGGCAAAGCCGAGTATAGCTCTAACGGTATGGCGATAGGCTGGAACATTGAGTTCAAAGTCGATGTCGAGGGGAAGACTTTGACGATCGTCAACAAGGCCGAGGGGAAGCGGGTGGGGGACTGCAAGTAGTGGTGCGACGCAGGGTGTGTGTATGTTGGTTAATACAAAAGCGAGACCCTGAAACGAGTTCAGGGTGACAAGATTTATTAGTTATTTTAAGGTACACCCCTACCCTGAAACAAGTTCAGGGCAGGCTCCTGGCCCTCCCCCCTATGCAGGCGAGGGAAGTAAAGAGAACAAATAAATCCTCCCTGGCCATTTTGACTCAAGCAGCATATAGCCGGGAGTTGATTTGCACTTGAGCCGTTGTTGTAAATGCGACCGGTTTAATTTGGCTTCACAGGATTTTCCCAAAGGAATGGGCGATCTTGCACTCAGCCAGCGGCGACCAATTGCTTGCTTGCTCGCAATTGTTTCACGCTCAGAACCGTTATCCGGGAATGACAGAATATTAAATCCACCCTAGCCCTCCTTTACAAAAGGAGGGAACTAAAGGCAAAGAATATATTTCTCGCCCGGCTCGAAATGACGGATTAAAAGTTATGGATGGTTGAGAGTGGTCAGTCGCAGATCGTGTATTTAGTGCAGAGGACTGTTTTGTAGTTCCGGCTGACGAGTATCTGGTTCGTGAACACTGGCGGCTTCAGGTACGTTATCTTCGTGTCGCTCCCGGATTCCGTTACTTCCTGCCGATAGGGGATGACGTAGATGTACGATATCACGTCGTCCGGGTAGGAAGTGTAGACTATCACTTCCCCGGACCCTTCGCTGCCCATGGTAAGGGCAGGGGCTGTCATCAGCACCGCGATTAAAGCGAGAATTACCTTCTTCATAAGCCTAAACAAATACCTGTTTCTCCGATGTGTCAATATCTGCAACTAAAATACGACTGAAATTTGTAAACGGATTCAGAAAAATTGTTACAGAGGGACAGGGAAGGGGAGGGGATTGATATATGTAATGGGGAAAGGGGGTTAGGGGGGCTACCCTCATTCTGTCATCGCGAGGCGATGTAATGGCCGCGGCGATCTCGCTATTTCATAAGATTGCCGCGGCTCCTCCGGAGCCTCGCAATGACAAATAAAAAATATATCGCGGCTGGAAGCCGCTCCTACGGGTTTTAGAAGATCTGGATTCCCGGCTTCCCCCTTCGCCATCCTCCTTCGCTAATTCCCCGACGGCTCATAGCCTTTGGGCGACGTGCCGAGCTTCCCCCTACGCTTAAGCTTCGGGGGACAAGTCGGGGGACAAGCAGCACGAACGGGATTTGTTGGATGAATGAGTGAAAGGTAACACCCCCATCCTCACCTTCCCCCTTGATTGGGGGAAGGAAACTTATAGCGTGTGCTCATCTTCTATGCTATGTATGTTTGTATTTGAATACGGTGTAGAGGCCGGTCGGGTCTGAGTATGCCTCTTCCGCCGTGCGGAAGCCGGCTTCGGCGCCGAGGCGAATCCACTCCGAAGGAAGCTCCGGGATGTCGGATTTCTTCACGTGGTCGAAAACGATATCGAGCTCTTCGGGCGTGAGGCTCGTCCAGTTGCGTTTTACGACGTCGCTGAACCTGTCGAAGTATGTCGTCCTGTCTTCGCCCTCCGTGAGCGTGGGCTCGTATATCATGTACACGCCGTCTTCGGGGAGCGCGGCATATACCTTCCTCATGAACTTTTCCTTTTCGCCGGTCTCGAGGTGGTGCACCGAAAGCCCGACCCACACGACGTCGGGCGGTATGTCCATCAGCGTGTCGAACTCCTCGAAATCGCCCGTGATGAGGCGGTGCTCGGCGTGGAGCCGCTCGAGCTCCTTCCCGGCTATCTCAAGCGCCCATTCGGAGAGGTCGATGCCCGTGTACTCGCTTACGCTCGTGCCCAGGAGGCTGCGGGAAGTCCAGTATGCGTCCCCGCAAGCGAGGTCGGCGAACGAGAAGGGCCAGTCTATCTCTGTGTTCAGTATTTCGTGGAGTCTGCCGTACGCGGCTTTGTGGGACATGTAGTCGTGCTCGACCACTTTCCTGTATATGTCCCAATGGCGGCGGAATATCTCCGTTACTTCTTCAGGGGTGTGTCCGTTCCTGAGCGGGTGATGGAATCCCGGCATTGCGCGAGCCCTCCGTGCGGGTTTTGAGTAAGGATACTGCCTCCGGGCGGAGAGGGGAAGGGGTGGGATTCCCCGCGCCGCCGTACGCGTTTCGTGCTGACTAGACCTGCGCCATGCCGCCGTCTGCGGTGATTTCCGAGCCGGTGATGTAGGATGAATCTCCCGAAGCCAGGAACACCGCTACCGCGGCGATCTCGTCCGCCGTACCGAAACGCCCGAGGGGCACCATGGCGCCTATATTTTTCTGAAACTCGTCAAGCTCTTTCTGAGAGAGGCCCGTTTTGCCGAAGATCGGCGTATCTATCGGGCCGGGGCTGAGCGCATTCACGCGGATCCCTCTAGGAGCGAGCTCCGCAGCGAGCGTGCGGGTGAAGGAACGGAGTGACGCCTTCGCCGCCGAATAAACACCGAATCCGGGTACGCCTTTCACGTCGGCGACCGAGGTCGTAAAAATTATCGACGAGCCCTCTTTCAGGAGCGGGAGGGCTTTCTGCACCGTGAAATAAGCCCCCTTGACGTGGACATTGAAAAGGTCGTCGAATGACGCCTCGTCCTGCTTGTCAATGGTCGCGGATAGAGTATTGCCGGCGTTGAGAAACAGGATATCCAGACTTCCGTAGAGCTTTTTTACTTTTTTGATGAGAGGCTCAATGTCTTCAAGCTTCCCCGCGTCGGCGACAATGCCCGATGCGTTCGGGCCCAGCTCGCGGGCGGCTTTCTCCACCGCATCGGCGCGTCTCCCGGTGATCGCCACCCTTGCGCCTTCGCTGATAAAGCGCCTTGCGGAGGCGAAGCCTATTCCGCTGTTCGCGCCCGTTATTAACGCGGTCTTGCCTTCTAATCTGCCCATTATTAGACTCCTTTCGGAACTGATGTCGATATACCTTTAGTAGCATCTAAGCGCCCGGGGATTCACAGCGAGACGCATCCCGGAATCACTGCTTTATTTCGACGGGCAAAGAGTTGTAGACGGAGGTGCCGTTCACTTCCTCTATGTTCACGTCGAGGACCTTGTCTATGCTCGAGCCGTCTATCTGCTTCAGGTTGACGTCGATGATCCCGGTCGTCGCGTCAGACTCCTTCGTTTCGAAGAACGGGTAAAGGAATATGCCCCAGAGCGCGAGCGCAATGAGGGTGAGGACTACTTTGGTGTAGGTGTCTATTTTCATGTGATGCCTCCCGGGGATAGTTTAACCCGGGATGGGGAAGGATACAGGATGCAAAATGCAGGATGCAAGATACAGGATTAATGAAGTCGATTCCCGATTTCTCGGGAATGACAGAGTTAATATGGTAAACCCCCACCTACGCCCTCCCCCTTTCTTAAAGGGGGAGGGAATTAAAAATCCGTGCTTCGACAAGCTCAGCACGAACGGGTGGGTGGAAATTTTTCCGCCTGTTGCAAATACACTACCGAGCGAGAATACTTCCTCACATGAGGACGTTCGTAATTGGCGACATACACGGGAACCTTCGCGCGCTCAGACAGGTGTTCGAGCGCTCGGGGTTCGATCCGGACAGGGACAGGCTCGTTTCGTTAGGCGACGTGTACGACGGCCATCCTCATTCAGCCGAATGCGTCGACGAGCTGATGAAGGTGAAGCGCCTCGTCTGGTGCATGGGGAACCACGACGCGCTCGCGCTCACGTGGCTACGGGGCGAGTGGGACGGCAGGCGGTCGCTCGGGAAGTGGAGCGTCGGGGACCTGGCCGCGATCGCGCTCTCTTACGGAGACGGGCGGACGGAGGCCGACCGGGAACGGATGAGGAAGCATCTGGAATTCGCCTGGGGGAAGTGCGTTCCCTACTACGCGGACGAGGAAGGGAGGTTCTACGTGCACGCGGGGATCGACTGGAATTATCCGCCTGACAGGCAGCCCGACCCGGAGGTCTATTACACGGACAGGAATACGTACGCGGTGCTCGCGCAGCTCTACGAGCTAGGCGGGCTCAGGTTCCCTTACAAGGACGTTTTTATCGGGCACACGAAGACGATCATCGAGCATCCGGACGGGAAGCCCGTGAGGCGGGCCAACCTCTGGAACCTCGACACGGGCGCGGGGACGTACGGGAAACTCACGATAATGGACGCGGGGACGTACGAGTACTGGCAGAGCGATTGGGGGGAGGAGTAGGCGAGGGGGTAGGGGGGAGGAATCGCCCGCGCTGTGTAGATTATGAAAAAAAATAAGAAAGGTGAAATAGATTATTTTTATCCTTCTTTTCCTTTCCTGAAATGATCCTGAATCAAGTTCAGGACTTGGTTCGGGACAGGGATGAAAAGAAGCAAAAATCATCCGACTGTACAGAATTGGCTAAAAATCCCAAGTTAACGCTAAAATGTTTTAATTCCTCCCACACACCTAAAACATTTCTTAACGCGTTAACAGCTGATTTTCTTAACGCAAATTCTGTAATGTCGTGGAAGGAAAAAAAGCGAGATTGCCGCGTCGCTACGGTTCGTTTGACAGTTACTATTAGCAAAGATCAGTCGCATTTCCGCCATTTTTCAAGTGCGACCAATTCCTCGCACGCTCGAAATCGTTCTCGCAATGACGATGTGGGGAGGCAGAGGAGGTTCACTAGAATCGGATATGAGCACACATTGTGTGCCGCAGATTCCGCGCCGTAAATTTGACAGTAGGAAATATCAGAGCCAAGAAAGCATCATGCATGCTATTAGGAGAGAGAGACCGATTCCTCACTCGTTCGAAATCGTTCAGTAATGTCCCTATTGCCCGCCGTAAAACGGCGGGCAATAGTAGAATTATAAGTTGCTACCTCGCCATGTTAATGAGCTTGGGTGGGTATATTACTGTAAATCCCCCACCCAGACACTCCCCCTTTCTAAAAAGGGGGGGAAATTGTTGAGAGTGGTTCGAGATGAGGTTCAGGAACGTACACGTGATAGTTAATCCGGCGTCGGGGACGGAGCCCGCGGACGTGGAGATGATAAGGTCGAAGCTCGCGGCCTCGGATTCCGTGTTCAGGATCGCGCTCACGGAGACGGACACGGGGCCTGAGGTCCTCGCCCGGAAGGCTGTCGAGGAAGGCGCCGACCTCGTCGTGGCAGCCGGAGGAGACGGTACGGTGCTCGGCACGGCGGAAGGGCTTATCGGGACGGGCGTTCCGCTTGGCGTCATTCCCGAGGGGACGGCGAACGTCTTCGCAGCCGAGATGGGAATACCTTCTGACAGCGGCAAGGCGCTCGACCTTCTGCTTGGAGACGAATGCGAGGTGAGGCAGATAGACGTGGGAGCCGTCGTCGGCGAGCATTTCCTTCTCAGGGTCGGGATCGGGATCGAAGCCGCGATGACGGTGCTCACCGAGCCCGAGCTCAAAAGCAGGTTCGGAGTGCTCGCCTACATGTGGACCGCGTACAGACATTCGCGGCAAGCGGGGCGGACGCTCTACGAGCTCGATATAGACGGGCGGAAGATGCGGATGAGGGGCGTCACGTGCGTCGTGTGCAACTCGGGGAACCTCGGACTCCCGGGATTGAAGCTCATGCCGGAGATAGATCCTGATGACGGATACCTGAACGTCGTCGTCGTGAGGCAGGCGACGCTCCCCGCTCTCTGGTGTATCGTCTCGAACGCGGTGAGGGGACTTATTTCCGTGAAGAAGGGGTGGGGGGAGAGGAAGGACATACATCTCTATTCGGCCCCGGCGCGGGAGGTCTCGGTCAATCCGATACCGGCGCAGATAGTGGCGCGGGACGGTGAGCAGATCGACTCGCGCTTCCCTCTAACGATTACGATAGAGCCCGGAGCGCTCCGTGTCGCGGTTCCGCGGAAAGAGGTTATAAAATAAGACATGAGCTTTTTCACCGAATTGCGGAGACTCTATCTCCACTTCAAGTACCAGGGCGCCCGGAAGGGGATGCTCGCCGCTTACGACAAGATCGCGAGGTACGTTACGGGAGGGCCGCTCACGAGGTTCTGCCGCATCACGAAAGACCTCTGGATAGGCGGGCAGCCGCGCGGGGCTGGAATGAGGACGCTGAGATCGCACGGAGTCACGGCAGTCGTGAACATGCGGAGTGAGTACGACTACCCGGAGCTTGCGAACATCCACGAGCTCAAATACCTGAGGCTCCCGACGGACGACAACGGCGCGCCCGCGCTCGAGGATCTCGCCAAGGGCGTCCGGTTCATCGCGGACGAGATCGAGGGCGGCGGCAGGGTTTACGTCCACTGCTGGGAAGGGATTGGAAGGAGCGCGACGATGGCGGCCGCGTATCTGGTCAGCAAGGGAAGCACTCCGGGAAGCGCGTGGAAAGAGATACAAAGGGTGCGCCCGTTCATAAGGCCGACCGAGACTCAGTTAAAACGTGTGGAAGAGTACGCGGATTTGCACTGCTGAGAGAGTCACCCGGGCCCGACGGGGACAATGCAAACAGAATTCTTTTTTTCCTCCAGAAAATAAAGGGGCGTGAATGGTCACGCCCCTTTGGTGTAACGCTTACTTCTTTTTAGCAGCGGTCTTCTTCTTCGGTGCTGCTTTCTTTGCCGGTTTCTTCTTTGCAGCAGCCTTTTTCGGAGCAGCTTTCTTAGCCGTCTTCTTAGGAGCCGCTTTCTTCTTCGGCGCAGCCTTCTTCTTCGGCGCAGCCTTCTTCGCCGTCGCCATGAACGCTACCGAATGACGCGCCATCTTCGACTTCTTCTTCGCCGGCTTCTTCGCCGCTTTCTTTACTGCCTTCTTAGCTGGTTTCTTTGTAGCCATTTACTAATCTCCTGTTTAAGTGGATTTTTACAGATAAAAGATAAATAGACTTACTAACCCGGTTGTCTCGCAGCAGATACGTTATATCGGGCCGACTATAACCACCGCTGCTTCCGTAAAACGCCCGTCATGCAACGACAACCTTATTGCACTTGTATGACGGGGGTCTATTTTCTCATCTATGCAATCCTCCTTTCAGTGAAATTACTGACATAATACAACACTGACAGATTTTTGTCAAATAAAATTACCTGTTAATTTATCTGTCAGCCTTGCTTGATTTCTTCGGCGGACAGATTATATTTATCCCAGCACTATTTTTGAACCGGAGAACCGGCCTCATGACCGAGAAAAATCCCGAATCGAAATACAAGGCGCCGGCGGAAGGAATAGCCGGCGGGAAGTCGAAGAAGCGGAGTCCTAATTTCCCATGCATCGATCTTGAAAAGGCGCTCGAGCTGACGGAGAAGATATACTCCGTCGACAAGAGGGCCCCAATTCCCGTGAACCTGCTCATAGCGAGGTGGGGTCTGCCCAAGTACAATAGCTATGTCAGACAGCTTATTGCGGCTCTTACCTACTATGGCTTGTTAGAATCGACGGCCAAGGGCGAAAACAGGCGCGTTGCCGTTTCGGACAGGGGGTACAGGATACTCGAGAAGGCGCCCGACAGGGCGAAGCTGCTCAGGACGGCGGCGCTCGAGCCCAAGCTCTTCAACGAGGTCTGGCAGCATTACAAGTCGAGGGGGCTTCCGAGCAACGACGTGCTCGAAAGGGACCTCGTCTGGCAGAACAGCTTCGCCAACACCAGGTTCACCAAGAACGGGGCGAAGATGTTCATCGCCAACCTGAAATCTACCATCAATTTCGCTAAGATTTTACCGGACAATATCATATACGGCGAGGACAACAAGTCCGAAGTCATAGACGTGATGATCCACGAGCAGAGCGGGACGGCCTCGACGGGGTCGTTCAGGAGGCTCGACCTAACCCTGGGGAGCGGGGAGGTCGCCACTATACAGATACCCACCTCTATAACCATGAAGGAGATAAGATACCTTCAGGACGGTATAAATCTCATAAGAGGGGACCTCTTCCCCGAATCGAAGGACGACGGGAACAAGTAAATACCTGCCTTCGAGCGCCCGGAAGCCCGTAAAAAGGGCCTCCCGGTAAATTTCCTGTAAAATTCTACGGAACAGAATCTGACGGGAAACCGTTTTTTAACGGACAGGATGGGGTGTAAAATTTCACTGCCAAGGATGGATGAGGGTTGGGTTTAAAAGTTAAAGTAACCCTATTGGAGACGGCCTGTCTAACAGGGAAACTGACAGGTGGTTCATGTAGCACAGGCCGGAAAGCCGGTACAGTCAGGGAGATTGGCGGGGAGGGAGATGTTTGCGAGTCCGGTAGGGGCTTAGGCGAAGGGGGTTTATTGGATCGATGGGTGAAAGGTAACACCCCCACCCTTGACCCTCCCCCTTGATAAGGGGAGGGAAATAGAGAAACATGAGATTGCCGCGCTGCTTCCGGCTTCGCTTAAAGGCGGCTACGCCGGGATAAATCGCAGCTCGCAATGACAAAATACTATGAACCCGTTCAACCCTTCGACAAGCTCCCGGCTTCGTTAAGGCTACGCCGGATTACCCTACGGCTCATAGCCTCCGGGCGACGTGCCGCGAGCAGGACAAACGGAAAAAACTAAATCCTCCCTAGCCCTCCTTTGCTAAAGGAGGGAATGAAAGAAAAAAGACGAGATTGCCGCGCTACACTCACAATAGCTCGTTCCGCTCGCAAGGACAGTCTTGTTTCGCGGCTGGAAGCCGCTCCTGCGGACAGGATGCAGGATTCAATATACAAGATTAAAGAAATGGATTCCCGATCGGGGTCGGGAATGACAAAAACTTAGATTCTGAAACAAGTTCAGAATGACGACAATACTTGGATACCCTATCTAGACTTTCGGGAATGACAAACTATTAGTTCACCGCACTGCTTTAGATTGACAGGAATAATAATCAGACTGGGACTGCGAGGTTGATGAGGACATCGCCGGTGTTTACCGGCTTGGCGTGTCTGACCGAGAGCGCGAATCCGTCATCGCGCGCGGTAAGTTCGGCACGATCTCCGCTCTCCGGATTTGAAACGGCAGCGAGTATGTCTCCCTTCCTGACTTCGGCGCCGCACTTGACGCGCGGGTCGAAGTCTCCCGCGCCGGCTGCTCTCACAGGCGAGCATTTTCTGAGGACCCTGGTCTCGTTCCTCTCGGGCGCGCCCGAGGTTGTCATGCCCAGATAGTCCATGAGCCTGAGTATGCCGTTCATACATTCCGAGACGGCGAATTCCGATATGCGGCGGGACTCGCCTCCTTCATAAACGAGCACGCTCTTTCCGCTTAGCCGGGCCGCCTTTCTGAACGTGCCTTCCATGAGCGGGGAGTCGAGTATGAAGGGCGGAGCGAAAGCGCGGGCGAGCTCCATGTCGACGGGCGCGCCGGCCGTGCACCTTATGTGCGGGTAGTTCTCGCTGACCCCGCCCGAGTGGAGGTCGAGACCGCAGTCGGCCGCCGGGAGCAGGTCCCGCATGACCGCGAGCGCGATCTTCTGCGAGAGCGTGCCCGAGCGGGCGCCGGGGAAGCCCCTGTTGAGGTCCATGCCGTCGGGCAGGAAACGGGAGGAGTTGAGAAAGCCCCATACGTTCGCTATCGGGAGCGCGATGACAGTGCCGGTATCAGGCACGATGGATCCCGACGCGATCATGCGCCTGAGCGTCTCGACGCCGTTCAGCTCGTCCCCGTGGAGCCCAGCCGTGATGAGCAGCACGGGGCCGTCCTCCTCGCCCCTCCAGACGCAGACGGGGAGCCTGACCGCGCTCCTGTGCGAGGCGACCTCGATGCGGAGGAATTCCTTCCCGCCCCTCGGGATGAGTCTGCCGTTTATCTTTATCGCCCTTTTCATCTACACCCTTATGCGGTCGCGCCTCATGCTGCGCACGTGAGCGTTGTCTTCTATGAATTTAATAATCCTGGAGGCGACGTCAATCCCTGTGGCGGCCTCTATGCCTTCGAGGCCCGGCGAGGAATTTACCTCGAGTACCATCGGGCCTTTCGAGGACTGGAGCATGTCCACTCCCGCGACGTTCAGGCCGAGGAGCCTCGCCGCGTCCACGGCCGTCTTCAGCTCCTGGCGCGTGAGCTTTATCATCTTCGCGGAGCCGCCCCTGTGGAGGTTCGAGCGGAACTCGCCCTCGGCGCCCTGACGCTTCATAGCGCCTATGACCTCGCCGCCCACGACGAACGCCCTCACGTCCGAGCCCTTCGCCTCCTTGATGAACTCCTGGATGAGCATGTTCGCCTTGACGCCGTAGAACGCCTCCATGACGGAGCGCGCGGCCTTCCTGTTCTCGGCGAGCACGACCCCTATGCCCTGTGTGCCGTGGAGGAGCTTTATGACGAGCGGGGTGCCTCCCACGAGCTCGATGATGTGATTCATATCGGTGGGGTCTGAGGCGAATGCGGTCACGGGCATGCCTATCCCCGCCCGGGCGAGTATCTGCATGCTGCGGAGCTTGTCGCGTGACCTCGCTATCGCCTGCGATTCGTTCACCGAGAAGACGTGCATCATCTCGAACTGGCGGACTACAGCGGTGCCGTAGAACGTGCGGGATGCCCCGATGCGTGGGATGACGGCGTCTACGCCCTTGAGCTTCTTCCCGTAGTGGTAGATCTCGGGGTTGCCCCGTTTTATCGCCATGTAGCATTTGAGGAAATCTATTACCTCGACTTCGTGCCCCATCATGCCTGCAGCCTCGACGAGACGGCGAGTGGAATAGAGCTTCTTGTTTCTCGATAGCACGACAATTTTCATAAAACACCCCTGTGCGTAATGCAATGCCTGTTACGAAATTCGAACTCCGGTCGGTCAGGCGTCGTGCCTGACGATATCTGCGGTTGATTGCCTGCGGAAGCTTCTCTCTCGGGAATAGTATGACATAAAAAAGGGGAAGCGGAAGCGGGAATTTTTTTTGGGGGAAGACAGAACCCTCGCTTCCCCGGAGCTAATGAAAAAGACAAACAAGCAAAAAGGAAAAGGCAATTTTTTTATCCCTCTTTTCTTTGATGAAACGCGCGTAATGTGTTCTATGAAAAGACACGGGGGAGAAAAAAGAGTTAATTTTATCCTACTTTTCCTTGATGAAAAGTAGCAAAAATCATCCGACTACAGAATTTACTAAAAATCTCATGTTTACGCTAAAACATTTTTATTCCACCGCAGCCCAAAAATGTTTTTTAACGCGTAAACAATCGATTTTCTTAACGTAAATTCCGTAATGTCGGGGGAAAGACAAAGACGGGATTGCCGCGCACCGCTAAGTTTCGTTCGCTACGCTCGCAATGACAAGAAAAGACTGGATTCCCGATCGGTGTCGGGAATAACAAGGAAAATTTGGGTGAACCCCCACCCAAGCCCTCCCCCTCAATATGAGGGGGAATGAGGTAAAAGACTGGATTTCCGATTTCGCGGGAATGACAGAAAAAAATCCCTCCCGGCCTCCCTTTGCTAAAGGGAGGGGATTAAAGGTATCGCGGCTGGAAGCCGCTCCTACGGGCGCGATGGAGCAGGAGGTTGCCGCGGTCTCGCAAGTCGCTCCCTCGCAATGACAGATAAAAGCGAGATTCCCGATTTCTCGGGAATGACAGAATATTTATGTACACCCCCACCCTTAGCCCTCCCCCTTAATAGGGGGAGGGAAGTAAAGAGGAAAACCAAATCCACCCTAATTTGGATTTACTAACTGCGTTACTCCGATTAAGGCATTTCTTTGCCATTTATCAACACCGACCAATTCCTCCGATTTGGCTTCAGCGACATTGGGTGGATGGATGATACGTTCGTGCCCTCAACCAGGTGTGACCAATTCCTCGCTTGCTCGGAATTGTTGCTCGGAATTGTCCTCCTTTTTCTAAGGAGGGAATTAACTACGAAATACAAAGCTTCCAGGGATGCTGCGAATCCTGTTAATGAGTCGAGGCGTATTCAGTGTGAAGGGCTCTGTAGCGCGGGCTTGTCCCTGTTCACCTGTTTGAATTAGAATATCTCACGGGAGCGGCTTCGGATAGGTTCTCCACCCGTGGCCGGAAGCGATATGACCGGACAGAAAAAAACGGCGGTTATGAAGAAAGGCCTCCATCCGGGGGCCCTCATACACGTGGGCGAGAGGAAGGTCGAGAAGGTCAGGCTTACCGTCATCGACTACGACCAGGATATGTTCGTCGAGAGGGAGTTCGGGGGAGTTGAAGAGTGCCTCGAATACGCCGACAGGGAGACAGTAACGTGGATAAACGTGAACGGCCTCCACGATACGGGAATAATCAACAGGATCGGCGAGCACTTCGGCATACACTCGCTCGTGCTCGAGGACATACTGGACACGGACAAGCGGCCCGAGCTCGACGATTACGTCGATTACATATTTATTATCCTCAAGATGGTGCTCGTCGACAAGGAGACGGGGAGGATAGACGCCGAGCAGGTGAGCATGCTGCTGTGCAAGAATACGGTCATCTCGTTCCAGGAAGGGGAAGCGGACGTGTTCGAGTTCATAAGGGAGAGGATAAGGACGGGGAAAGGGCGGATACGGAAGTACGGCGCCGATTATCTCGTATACGCGCTCACTGACGCGGTGGTCGACAACTACTTCGTCGCGCTCGAGGAAATAGGGGAGCTCATAGAGGAGATAGAAGACGAGCTGTTAGCGGACCCGGGCGCGGAGACGCTCCGGGACATATACGGGCTCAAGCGGGAGCTCGTGCTCCTGAGGAAATACACGTTCCCGCTCAGGGAGCTCGTGCACAAGTTCCAGATATCGGAGTCGCCGCTCATCGACAGGAACACGAAGCTCTACATACGAGACCTCTACGACCACGCGATGCAGATCATGGACACGACTGACTCGTACAGGGATATGATCGCAGGGATGCTCGAGACGTATCTCTCGATTTCGAGCAACCGCATGAACGAGGTGATGAAGGTGCTCACCGTGATGGCGACCATATTCATACCGCTCACGTTCATCGCGGGCATCTACGGGATGAATTTCGAGAACATGCCGGAGCTCAGGCACCGGCTGGGGTATCCGGGGGTGATGGTGCTGATGCTGATTGTCGCGCTCGTAATGCTCTATTATTTCAGGAGGAGGAAGTGGATATGAGGATGAAGATGTAATTTCCACGCAGCTATTCGTATCTCGGATTGGTGAGGAGTAAGACAAAGAAAGGAGAAAGGCAATTTATTTATCCTTCTTTTCCTTGATGAAACGCGCTTAATGTGTTCTATGAAAAGGCTCAGCTCAAGTTTCTACTTTTGAGAGATCAAAAGTAGCAAAAATCTTTTGGGGACTACGGGAAGTTTGCTAAAAATCTTGTGTTTAAGCGAAAATCTTTCAAATGGGAAGCTGAAAGATTTTTTACGCTTAAACACGCGATTTTCTTGACGCAAATTCTGTAATGTCGGAAGGCAAAGAAAATTCAAATCCTCCCTAACCCTCCTTTGCTAAAGGAGGGAATTAAAGGAAAAGACAAAAGTTGAGATTGCCGCGTAGCTTCGCAGCTCGAAATGACAAGATAAGGAAAGATTGCCGCGTCGCTTCCGGCTTCGCCAAAAGACTACGCCGGGATAAACCGCTCCTCGCAAAGACAGATTAAAACACACGACTTGGAGAGGGTGACGGGAATATTCGCGCAGACGCTAGCCAGTCTCGATGTTCGCACATGCCTGAAACCGTTGTATAATGTTCCCTATATCAATAGCCAAGGCGCAGGGAGCAGGGTAATGGAGAAGGACAACGAGACAGTAACCGTGATGGTGGAGATCACGAAGGGGTCGAGGAACAAGTACGAGTACGACAAGGTGAAGAAGCGGATCAAGTTCGACCGCCTCCTTTACGCGTCGGTCCATTATCCGAGTGATTACGGGTTCATAGAGGACACGCTCGGCGGGGACGGGGACCCGCTCGACGCGCTAGTGCTGCTCTGGGAGCCTACGTTCCCGGGGTGCATAATACTGTCGAAGCCCATAGGGATGTTCATGATGGGGGACGAGAAAGGGCCCGACGAGAAGATACTCTGCGTGCCCGTGGACGACCCGCACTGGAACCATATCGAGAAGCTGACCGAGATACCGCCCCATCTGCTCCGGGAGATAGAGCACTTCTTCGCGTCTTACAAGACGCTCGAGAAGAAGAACGTGCACGTGGAGGGGTGGAGGAACAAGGAGGCGGCGCTTCAGACGATCGAGGAGGCGCGGGAGAGGTATAAGGAGAAGGGGAAGAAGAAGAAAAAGAAGGTGAAGAAGGCGGCTGATTGGCTGTGAGGAGACACATTATGCACGATGCATGATGGGAAATAAGATTCCGGGTAAACACTATTGAGAATGACTAAAATAAAATCCTCCCTAACCCTCCTTTGCTAAAGGAGGGAATTAATGGCACAAGACGAGATTCCCGATCGGTGTCGGGAATGACAAAGAAAATTAAGGTACACCCCCATCCTGAAACAAGTTCAGGACAGGCTCCTTGACCCTCCCCCCTCTAGGGGGAGGGAAGTAAAGAAAAAAGACAAATCCTCCCTAACCCTCCTTTGCTAAAGGAGGGGATTAAAAAATTATCGCGGCAAGATCCCGCTCCTACGGTAACTATGCAAGATGCAGGATTCAAGATACAGGATGAGATTGCCGGGCTGCGCTCGCAAAGACAGATAATTTGTCCTTCGACTGCACACTGTGTGTGCGCTCAGGACGTACTGGGCTGACATTAAATCCACCCTAACCCTCCTTTATGAAAGGAGGGAAAGAAAAGACAAAAGATGAGATCCTGAATAGATCCTGGCTCGGAGTCCGGGAAATGGTTCAGAATGACAGAATTTTTGGATTCCCGATAAAGGCACTCGGGAATGACAAAAAACTAAATCCTCCCTAACCCTCCTTTTCCAAAGGAGGGGATTGAAAGAAAAGGCGAAAGATGAGATCCTGAATCGAGTTCAGGATGACGGAATAAAAAGACTTGGATTAATCAGCGGTTGAGGATCAGGTTGAGGCCGATGATGAGAAGTATTATCAGCACGGCGATGCGGAACCTCGACTCCGAGATGTGGTATCTGAGCTTGCTGCCGAGGTAGATGCCGAGGGCTACGGGCGCGATCCCCGCGACCGATATTCCGATTATGTCGAGAGAGAGGAAGTCGAACTTGCCCAGCAGCGCGAGGAGCGTCAGCGTCGACACCGTGAAGCCGATGTTGATCGCGCCGATGAGGAGGTCCCTGTGGAGCCGGAGCGAGATCAGGTATGGGAGCATGGGCATGACCTGTGTGCCCGTGAGCCCGTTCAGGAACCCGTTCACGAGCCCGAGCGGGACGTTCAGGAACCTCTCGTATTTGTTTCCGACCGAAATGTTGACGTCGAGCAGCAGGTAGAGCGAGTACGCGATCGAAAGCGCGCCGAGCACGGCCTTCGCTATAGAGTTCCCCGTCTGGTGGAGGAGGCTCACTCCGGCGTACAGGCCGGGGAGCGCCGAGAGGTAAAGCGGCCAGAACCTCCTCAGGCTCTCCCTTGTCCTCCCCGCCTGCGCTATGACTATCACGTTGCTCGCGAGAGAGGGGATTATGACGAGCGGTATGGCGACGGTGATGTCGGTGAAGCTCGATATGAGCGGGAGGCATATGCTCATGAACCCGAGGCCCGTCACGCCCTTCAAAAAGGCCGCCCCGAAGAAGGAGACGAATGCGATGATGAGGATGTGCGTTTCCATGCGGGTCCGGGCAGGGCTCGAGATTCTGAGAATATAATGAGGAGGGGAGGGGAAGGCAAGCACAGCTTGAATCGATGATGGTATATATGAATGTTCAAAGAGAGGATAAAGGCAATTATTCTTATCCTTCTTTTCCTTTCCTGAAATGATCCTGAACGCCGTCCTGAACTTGTTTTAGGATTATTTCAGGATCTATTCAGGAAAGCCGCTCCTACGTGTGCGAAGTAGCATGAGATTGCCGCGCACCCTCGCAATAGCTTCCGTCTTCGCTTCGGACTCCGCTAAAGCTCCGACCGACGAGAAAGTTAAGCCGGACGAGTCGGGTGCTCGCAATGACAGTTAAAAAGCTGGATTCCCGAACGTGGTCGGGGATGACAGAATTATGAGGTAACCCTTCACCCGCAACCTACCCTTGAAAAGTGAGGGGGGGAATATGAATAAAAGTATGAATTATTTATTAATCGCTCTTGATTAAATGCGAAAAAGGGTATTTACTTTGTCGCTAATGAAGCCGCGACTCTTGCATCTGCTTATTCCCGTACTCGCGCTGGTCGCTGCCCTCAATATTTCGGACATAGCTTCCGCTGCGGACAAGAAAGGCAACGTCGAGGTCAATTTCATATACGCGTTCCAGCTCGGGTTCGGCTCCTACAACGTGGGCGGGTTAGACGTGCAGGTGTACAGCCTCCCCCTCTCTTATACGTTCGACGATTTCCTCGGGAACGAGAAGCTGAAGCTCGTTGTCGATGCGCCTGTTTTCTACGGGCGGTTCAGGTTCAGGGAGAATGTTCCGGACGGTACGAGGATCAAGGTGGACCAGGACATGATGAGCGTCATCCCCGGAGTGGAGCTCCAGTGGGAGCCGGTCGAGCACTGGCACATAAAGCCGTTCATCAACATGGGGCTCGCGTGGCAGGTCTACGACAGCTCGACCCCTAACGGGCTAAGCGTGGACGACTCGTTCGTGCTCGTATACGCGACCGGGCTCGGGAGCCTCTACCAGGTGTTCTGGGATAAGTTCACGTTCAGCCTAGGGAACAGGATGTCGTGGGCGGGGAACACGAACTTCCACGAGAGCGTCGAGCAGTCGTTCGCGCTTCTCGAGAACGGCGTCGACGTTAAGCACCCGCTCGGGTTTTCGTACAAGGGATACGAGCCCGACGTGAGCGTCTTCTTCAACTGGTACTACTTCATTCCCGATACGACTTTCGACAGGGCGTTCAAGGACCCTCTAAAGGTGGAGAACCAGTTCGAGATCGCGGGGACCGTCGGTTTCGCGAAACCGACCAAGGTCTGGATACTGTCCGACCCGAGGATAGGTGTCGGGTACAGGTTCGGGGACCTGGACGCGTTCGCGGTGAACTTCGGATTTCCGTTTTAGGGAGGGCTGAGTTCGCCGTATTAGAGAACGCCGGGGTTTCCTTCCAGGGAAAGTCGAGATTCCCATTAAAACTTCGGGAATGACAGAAAAAAATTAGATTGCCGCGGTCGCTTTGCTCCCTCGCAAAGACAGATCAAAGAAATGAAAACAAAGACGAGATGCTGAATATCTTGGATTCTTCAAGGGATAACCGGGGAATAATTGCATCGTTGCAATCTACCTCATGTGTCCGGTTCTTGCTAATTTGGCTACTGTAACGATGGTATGACGTGATATTTCCGTGCGTGCTCTCAACCATTAGAGACCATTTCTTCGCTCGCTCAGAAATGTTGTTCAGAACCGTAGTTCAGCATGACAATATTTGTGGATCCCCGACTAAAGCGTTAGGGAATGACGCCGTTCTATCCTTCGACAAGCTCAGGACGAACGGGTTGGATTGAGCAGATTAGGTGTCCGCGGGTGCACACCCGCCGCAAATTCTGTAATGTCGGGGGAAGGCAAAATAAAATCCTACCTATCCCTCCTTTACGAAAGGAGGGAATTAAAAAGAAAGATTACAGCTTGAAGCGGAGGATTGCGCCTGTGCCGCGGACGTTCTTTTTGTAGGGCTCGTCCTGGATCATCTCGACCTCGGCGCCCTGGCTGAAAGCTTCCTCTATCGCACGCTCGACGAGGTCGGTCACGGGGACGGCTTCGCCGCCGCCCGGGCATTTCTCGCCAGCGTCGGTGAGGTAGTCGCCCGTATCGGGGCAGAGGAACCCCGGCTGTTTGAACCCTTCCTCGACCAGTAGCACCCGCACCTGGCTGTTCTTGAGCGCTTCGAGCGAGGCCCGGAGGCCGTCGACAGCGTAGCCCACGGGGAGCTTGTCCGCGAATTCCTGCATCAGCTTCTTCTGCCTCTCGGCCCGCGTCTTCTCGAGCACGTCGAGGGAAGCTTCCGTGACGAGCGAGGGCTTCACGCGCTCGAGGTCCATCGTGACAGTCCCCGCCAGCTTCTCGTGCAGACTGGTCGGGAGGTGGTGAGAGAATTCGGTGATGTTCTCCTCGGTGCCGCCGAGTATGAGCCAGTGGACGTTCTCCTTCCGGCAGTAGTCGTTCAATTTCTGCGCGACGTATTTGAAGTGCTGCTGCACCTCGTTCTCGATCATCCTGTTGAACCTGAACTCGCCGAACCCCTGCGAGAAGTTCCTGGTGCCAGCGAGGGAGGTCGATTTCTTATTGTATTTCCCCTGGGGGTTGTGGAACTTGGTCGAGCGCTCGGCTGCGGGGTAGAAGTAATCGAGCACCTCTTTCGTGCCGTCGAGGTCTATGCCGAATCCGCGCGCCTTCTTCCTGTCGACGAGCACGGTGAGGATGCGCGTGTAATCGTCGTCCACCTTGAAGAGCTGGCCCATGACCGGGGAGCGGTCTATCAGGAGCTGGTTCCGGTAGAGGGAGGGGAGCTTGAGCACCTCCCAGAGCCCGCCGCCGGTGCATGAGTATACCGCTATGCCCCTGCAATCGGCGAGGCCTTCCGGGTTTTCAACGAAGCTCTGTATCTTCGCGAGGTCCGCTTCCACGGATTCGAGGGCGTCCTTCGAGATGCCCCTTTTGCCTATTTCGTCCCTGAGCCCTTTGGCGAGGTTCTTGAACGTGATTTTGTAGCCGAAGTTTTCCCTTTCTCTCGGCCCGAGCTTGAGATAAAGCGTCGTGACCGGCTGTTTGTCGTTGTAATATCCGCTAAGCTTGTTGACCGATTCTTCGAAACCCATGTGGTACCCCTGTGAGTTGTTTATTTTTCCGACCCCGGCAGCAATGCCCCGGCCGGTTTTCAGAGTATAAGAGAATACCAGAAAGCGGGGCGATTTCGAGGGGTTAAATTTAGGGACGGTGAGGGTGGTGCGAACGTGACTCCTGAGCCTGTGCCGGCCGCCGGTTTGCCTGTAGTTCTCACGTCGTCTGCTGATCATCTCTCGAAAAATACGGGATATGCCCCGGAATTTAGAATCCGAGCCATGAATTGGCTGCAATGTTTATGAACTGGGGCCGGCTTGAACTTAGGAGCTTCAGGGACCGGACCGGAGGGCCGGGAGGAGAGTCTCCGCCCCCCGTTCCGCCCCCGAAATCACTACCGGGTATGGACAACCCATTCCGTCATGCGCTTTACCCGGGGGATTCGCGGGTCATGGCCGGAATCCCGAATACCCTTCTGTATCCCAAATAATACAACATTATAGAGTAATATCAATTAGTATATATAAATATTGATTATTGTAATGTACACGGAACTGTTGCCCGCAATCGTTTCGGGGATGACAGGGAATAATAAGGTAAACCCCAACCCTGAAACAATCCTGAAACGATCCCGGATCACGTCCGGGACATGGTTCAGGATAACAGATAAAAGTAAAGACTGGGAAAAGAAAATCCTCCCTGACCCTCCTTTTCCAAAGGAGGGAATTGAAGGCACAAAATGAGATTGCCGCGCTGCGCTTAATTTCATTCACTCCGCTCGCAATGACGGAGAGATTAATGTAAACCCCCGCCCTGAAACAATCCTGAAACGAGTTCAGGACAGGCGGAGGGAATTAAAAGAAAAAGCAAGCAATAGATTTCTCACGCTTCGGTTCGAAATGACAAGATAAGGATGAGATTGCCGCGGTCGCTTCCGGCTTCCCGGCTACGGCTCGGCCTACGCCGTGACGAGCGCCAAAAGGCTACGCCGGGATAAAGCGCTCCCTCGCAAAGAGAGGAAAAGTGTAGATTCCCGATCGGCGTCGGGAATCACAAGCATAATAAGGTACACCCCCACCCTGAATTGATCCCGTATCAAGTACGGGACATGGTTCGGGGCAGGCTCCTAGCCCTCCCTCTCATTAAGGGGGAGGGGAAAGAATTAATGAAATCGCGGCTGGAAGCCGCTCCTACAGATTTAAAGGAAGATCCTGAAACAATCCCGGATCGGAGTCCGGGACATGGTTCAGGATGACAAGATTTTTAGTGATGTACACCATCCACCGAGGAGGTGAGAAATTGGTGATTAAAGCGGGGAGAGAGCGGTTATACTTTCTACTCATCAAATCACGGCGAAGGAGCGACGACATGAAGCGGAGCGGAATGATTCATGGAGCGTTGATAGTGCTGGGCATCGGGTCCATGCTGCTGTGGGCGCACGCGGGAGCCGGGGCGGCGGAGGCGCAGGCCGGGAAGAAAGCCCCGGAATTTGCGTTCACGGACATAGAGGGGACGCAGGCGAAGCTATCAGATTTCAGGGGGAAGTACGTCGTGGTCGAGTGGTTCAATCACGGGTGCCCGTTCGTCGGAAAGCACTACAAGAGCGACAAGATGCAGGACCTCCAGAGGAAGTACACCGAGGCCGGCGTCGTGTGGATAGCGGTGAACTCGACAAGCGACGGGCACGACAACTACAGGGACGCAGAGACATCGAAGAAGGAGGCAGAGACGAAGGGGACTTCCGCCACTTACATCGTGCTCGATCCCTCGGGGGAGATAGGGAAGCTCTACGGCGCGAAGACGACGCCTGACATATTCATCATAAATCCGGAAGGGGTGATCATTTATACGGGCGCAGCGGACAGCATCAATTCGACGGACACCGGGGATATAGAGAAGGCGACCAACTACATCGACAAGGCGCTCACCGAAGCGCTCGCGGGGAAGCCCGTCACGACGCCCGAGACGAAGCCCTACGGGTGCAGCGTGAAGTATAAGGAGTAGGGGGATTGGCAGTTTTGCGCATGTCTGGAGAAGGCTTTCTTGATTGAATGAATAATAATGTACACCCCCACCCGAACAATTTTGGCTTAGGCAACTTAGTCCCGGAAGTTTATGGGCTTCAGTAACGTTGCTGAGATAGCGACCAGTTGCTCGCTTGCTTGCAACTGTCCCCCCTTGTTAGGGGGAGGGAATTATCAAGAGGACGAACGGGTGAGGTGCGGGCGTAGAGAGACATAACCCGTCCATGCTTCGATCCTTCGACGGGCTCAGGACAGGCTAAGCTCAGCACGAACGGGTTTTGTTATCGCGGCTGGAAGCCGCTCCTACGGATTTAAAAGACGAGATTCCCGATCGGTTCCTGAACCATCTCCTGAATACTGAATCAAGTTCAGCACAGGCTTGTTTCAGGATCTATTCAGGAAAGCCGCTCCTACAAAATTAATCTAAATTAGAAAGGCGATTAAATTTTCGGGAATGACAAATTAAATAATTCTCTCTGACCCTCCCACGAGTGTTCGTATTGATTAGCCGAGATAAATAAATTGTGTAAAATAATTTCTATTGTCTCACGCGGCGGGCACGAGAAGGGAGCTTGTGGAGAATGGACGGCACGGAGCTTTTCGACAGACACCTGAAAGAGCACACGGCGAACGGCAACATACATCCGGGCGAGAACTGGTACGAGCGCGATTTCCGGGAAGGCGAGCACATATTGGGCGGATTCAGCGACCTCGACTGGCACTCGCTCAAGAAGATGTTCGGGCAGAGGACTCACATATGGCAGGAGGCCTGCGTATACGTGCTGGGCGAGTCGGGCTACCCGGGGTCGGCGAATATGCTCGCGGACATTTTCGTGAGGGGCCAGGACAATATATCCTGCTACTCCTCGGTATTCCTCGCGGAGCAGAACCTCGACACGTTCCCCGATGAAACGAAGCGCCAGATCAGGCTGAGGGCGCACGACCTGTTCAAGGACGGGAAGTACAAGCAGTTCGGCGACCACTACCGCATACACCTCGAGAATATTCGCGAGAAGCTGAGGCCTGTTTAGGGGAGGGCCCACCTCACGGTTCTTGTCGGGACTGTTGCTCGGAAATAGCGCAATGAAAAGATGAGATCCTGAATCAAGTTCAGGACAGGCGGGAATGACAGAAAAGATAAATCCTCCCTAACCCTCCTTTTTCTAAGGAGGGAATTAAAGGAATCGCGGCTGGAAGCCGCTCCTACAAATTTTAAAAATGGGATTCTGAAACGATCCCGGATCACGTCCGGGACATGGTTCAGGACATGGTTAAGGATGACAGAATCAAGAAGATGGATTTCTCCCGTTGGTCGAAATGACGAGATAAGGATGAGATTGCCACGGTCGCGGAAAGCGCTCCCTCGCAAAGACAGGATAAATTTATACGTCCTTCGACAGGCTCAGGACGAACGGTATGGTTAAGTTGAGGGATTAAGCAGCGGAGATGGAGGGAACCGTAGATTCACACAACGTGTGCACGGGGGAAAATATTTGTGGTATCCGGGAAAGGTGTGGGGTAATCTTTTAACCGGAAATAGATTTAGCAGAAAACCGCGTTACACATCAGACTGAAAATTTCCTGCGTTCCTATCCCGGGTCCGTTCCCTCCACCTACCGCCATCTTGGATTCCAGGATGGAACGCAGGACCAAAAAGAGCCCGATCCCGCAAACCTGTAAATTATTATACTTGCATCAGTCTCAGGGACACGAACCAGGGGTTGTTTTTAAATATCGGACGGGGGATGTTCAAAAACGAAGAAAAATGATTTAATATAGAGTGAGGCAGGATATGTTATGTAATGTCGTTAAAGAGCGCAATTAACAAAGGGTATGGGCAACCCTAATTGCGGCATTCGAGTGCTGCCTGGCTTAACGGCCCGGGCAGCACTTTTTTTCTCCCCTCAAATCGCATGAACCCGGCCCGCGGATTTCGGCCAAAACGGATAAATACGCATGATACGGAAATGCTGCGGGGTCGTTCTCTCCATTTGTCCGCACCGCTTTAATTTGTTATGGCGTGAGAATTATTATACGGTATAGTATTAGTGGATATTCATTTACAGTATTGATAGTTGGTTTGAGTGCTTTGGCAAGATTTAGGAGGGGATATATGAAATATCTTGTTATGGGGACCGAGGGCCCCGGGTATTTTTCGCCCGAGGAGGAAGTAGAGGTCCTCGAAAGCGTGGTTATACCCGCTTTCGACGAGCTAAAGGATCTTGAGGACGAGGGGACTATAGTAGGGGGTCTCCCGGTCGGCGACCGCGCGTTCG
Organism: Thermodesulfobacteriota bacterium; assembly: GCA_040754335.1. Lineage (NCBI taxonomy): Bacteria > Pseudomonadati > Thermodesulfobacteriota > Thermodesulfobacteriota bacterium. The sequence continues at coordinate 617,894 of JBFMCV010000002.1, forward strand.
TATTCGTCGCGGAGGCCGATTCTCACGACGATCTCGACCGGATGCTGAGGTCGCTTCCCATCTGGGGGGTGCTGGAGTGGGAGGTTACCCCGCTTCAGGACTTCGAAGCGAGGGCGAGACAGGAAAGGGGAATTCTCAAGAGCTTGAAAGCGGAAGGCTGATATTCAGGTTTGTTTGTCAATACAATTTCGAATTCAACCGATCGTTACTTATTGCGCGCGCTCTCTTGATACTCGAACTGAACCACTTGCGGGATTTCAATACACATAACGGAAACGACGAACATTAGCACGCGTATTTTCCGCCGGTCTAAACTGTTTTGACAAGCTTGATTTCAATCCGCCGGCTCCGGCTGCCGTAAAGCCGGATTAGGTGAATCTTCCGATCACGCGGGACGGCGGCGCTGTCCTGCGCAAAGGCTAGCTGCGCCCGGGGTTTCTCAGGGCGTCTTTTTACTCTTCTCGATGAACTTCTGCCAGTGGGAGGGGAGCTCGTCCTCAATGAGATGCGCGCCGTCCGCGCAGTGCCCGCACACCCCGCATTCGGCGCATTCGTCGAGTCCTATTATGCACTCTTCGGGGCAGCGGCCCGCGGGCTTGTCCGCGGCTGACGGGGTGGTTTGTTTTTTGTCGGTCATTTCGGGCATATCTGATAGATTAGCATAATTCTGCGTGCGTGTCTCGGTTATGCTTCTGCACAGGTTACGGCTTAGATTTCCTATCCCTCCCGCATCACCTGAAAGGAAAAAGCAAGGCATCTTTTATTTCTTCTTTTCCCGTATGAAAAGGCACACGTAATGTGTTTTATGAGAAGACAAAGAAAAGAGAAAGGCTATTTTTTATCCTACTTTTCCTTGATGAAAAGTAGCAAAAATCATCCGACTACATAATTTGCTAAAAATCTTGTGTTTAAGCTAAAATCTTTCAAATGGGAAGCTGAAAGATTTTCACGCTTAAACACGCGATTTTCTTAACGCAAATTCTGTAATGTCGGGAGATGAGAAAGAACAATCAGGTGCCGGAGATTTTTTCGGCGAGGGACTTGCGCTCGTCGATGTCGTACTTGCGCATGATCTCGAGGCGCGTGGCCTCGGGAGATCCGCCGCCGGATATGCTTATCACGGAATACCAGCCGCCCTGGTAGGAAGCCGTTATGTCCTCGAGCAGCCTCGCGACTGAGAGCCTGTAGTCCGCCGGTATGTCTTCCCGGCCCTGGAGATACCTGGCGAGCCTCTCGCCCGCGGCGGGGGCTTCCATGTCTTCCGGGTAGGGGGACGCGACGAGTATGCCGCCCGCGGTATCGTGGACTATCCTGAACATATCGTAAATGTGCACGCCCTGGAGCAGCTTCCCGATGTTGGAATACACGGGGTCGGGGATGAAATTGCCGGCGCGGGTCTCCTTTCCGAATACGGACGCCGTGACTCCGCACGCGTATGAGGACTCGACATACTTGATGAGGTCGGAGATCTTGTCTCTCACGTGCCCTGTCTTCCGAGGGTCGAGGCCGTTCGCTTCGGCGAGCGCCGCGGACGCGCCGATGAGCATGTCTCCCAGGCCGGCGCGCGCTCCGATGCATGAGACCCTATGGTGCGTGGCGAAGCTCTCCGTGAGCGAGCCCGCCATCTCCCACTCGCCCGCGAGGAAGACCCTCTCCCACGGCACGAACACGTCGTCGAAGAGGATCTGCGCCGTCGCCTGCCCGTAGCGGGACGTGAGCGGGGCGCCCGATTCTCCGGGCCTTCCGGCCTGGCGTGAGACGAGCTCGACGCCTTCGGTGTCTATAGGTATGGCGAACGACAGGGCGTAGTCTTCGTCCTCGGCCGTCATGCCGCGGGTGGGGAGTACGATTATTTCGTGGGTGTACGGAGCGCCCGTGACTATGGCCTTGATGCCTCTCACCTTGATGCCGTCGTCGTCGCGGCCGACGATGCGGAGGTAGAGGTCGGGGTCGTGCTGCTCGTGGGGGCGCCTGGAGCGGTCTCCCTTGGCGTCGGTCATGGCTACGCACGTCGTGAGGTCCGCGTCCTGGAGGTATTCGAGATAGGTGAGGAACTTCACATGATAGTCCGTGCCGAAGTGGAGGTCGGTGTTGTGGGTCGTCTCGTAGAGCGCGTTCAGTGCGTCGTGGCAGAGGTAGCGCTGGGCGCACCCGGTCTCGCGACAGAGCAGGCGCACCATTTCGAGCTTTTTGAGGAGGTCGTTCTGGGCGGTGTTGATGTGCAGCAGCCGGTTGACCTTCCTGCCAGTGACGTGCGAGACGGCGGTCATCGTGTCCGAATACTCGGGAAGGAGCGCGAACTCGTACGTGACCGAGACCGCGTTTATGCCGGGCTCGAGCAGAGGCTCATCAGGGACGCTCTCTATGCGTTTGCCCCTGATGTAGACGACCGGGTCGAGCTCTCTGAGGCTCTCTACGTATTCTTCCGGGGTCTTGAGCACGGGCGTTTTCTCCCTTGTCAGGCGAGGCGCGGAACGTTAAGTGCGCCTATCTAGAGATAGTCTCATAAAGGGGGGGCTGTGTCAATCGGGGGGTGGTCTGTGTGCGTATTATGGGGAAGAAAAGGCTTTCTAGTATGATAAGAATACTAAGGTAAACCCCCCACCCGAACCCTCCCCCTCAAGGGGGGAGGGAATTTATTTGCGGTTACTGATCCGCCGCCGATTCTGTGAATGTCGGGAAAGGCTACGTCCTTCGACCCTTCGTCCTTCGACAGGCTCAGGATGAACGGAGCTCAGGACAGGCTCGCAGATTAGTATTATCAGGGCTCCATTGTCTGGCGAAAGCTGAGGAGTAACAGAGTAATCATATATGAGCGCAGATTCTGCGCCTCAGAACGAACGGGTTGGGTTGAACAGATTGATTGAAGGCACACCCTCATCATATCCCCCTTCACCGAGGCTTCGGGGGACAAGCCCTCCCCCCTCCTGTTGAGGGGGAGGGAAAAAATTTATGATGTGTAGATAATAAGGATTGAAGCCGATATGGTTTATCAGAGGCGGGGGCGTTCGCTCTCGATTATGGAGGCGACGTCGGACATCTCCCTGCCCAGAAGATAGATAACGTCGTCGAGGGTGATGATCCCTTTTATCGCTCCGTTATCGTCCACGATCGGGAAGCGGCGGACGCTGCTCCCGCTCTCCTTTATCTGCTCGAGCGCGTCATATAAGCCCGTGCTCTGCTTGAGCGTTACGACCTCCAAGGACATGATATCGCCGACCGAGCATTCGGCCGGGTTGAGTTTTTTATTGACCACCCTGAGCACGACGTCCCTGTCCGTGACTATGCCGACCGGCCTGTCGTTCTGTATGACTACTACGCTGCCTACGTTCATTTCCTCCATCATCTCGGTCGCTTCGAGCACCCTGGTGTTGACATCGACGCAAACTATCTCTCTCCTGCATAGTGATTCGAGACTCATGTGTGTACCTCCTTTTATTATTTTAACATGCGGTGCGAGTAAGTCTTGTCCATATGTGCAATGATCGTGCCGCATAGCCGCCGCCTCTGTAACCCGCCGGAGATATTGCTGATTTGTGCGTATTGCCCGTATCCGTGCGAGGCGCGCACGCCCTGCGGTGTCAGGAATCAGGACATACGACGTTTGCGGACGGGCGGGTCCGCGGCAGAAAAAATGTTTACGCATACCGGGAAAAACCGGTCAAACTATAATGGTGGCGGCAAGAGTCAGGAGGGAAGCCTCCGAGGATATACGGGATATATATAATATAAACCTCCGGGCGTTTGGAAGGGAGGACGAGGGGAGGCTGGTCGACAAACTCAGGGGAGCGGTGAGCCCTTTCATATCGCTCGTCGCCGAGGACGGGGACGGCGCTCTCACGGGGCACATACTGTTCTCTCCCGTGACGGTGGGAGATTCCCCGGTAAAGGCCGCCGGGCTCGGCCCCATGTCGGTGCTGCCGGAGCGTCAGGGGACGGGCACGGGCTCGGTGCTCATCAGGGAGGGACTCCGCGCGTGCGCCGGGGAAGGGGTAGGGGCGGTGTTTGTGCTGGGGCATCCGGAGTATTATTCCAGGTTCGGGTTCAGCCACGCCTCGGCCAGGGGGATCTACTGGAAGAGCGACGAGTTTGCGCCTTATTTCTTCGTGATAGAGCTGGTACAGGGCGCGCTCGACGGAGTGAGGGGGGAGGCTAGGTACCACGAGGCGTTCGATGAGGTTTGAGGGGGGCGCTAAAACTTAAAAAATCCACCCTAACCCTCCTTTACAAAGGAGGGAATTAAAACAAAGGCAAAAGATAGATTTCTAGCCTGCGGCTCGAAATGACAAAATTAGGATGAGATTGCCGCGCTTCCGGCTTCGTAAATAAACTACGCCGTGACAAGCTGCACATAAAGCCAAGAAAATGAGGGTACACCCCCACCCAAGCCCTCCCCCTCACTGACGTAAGGGGGAGGGGAAAGAATTAAAGGAATCGCGGCTGGAAGCCGCTTCTACGGGTGCGATGTAGCGTGAGATTGCCGCGGTCGCACAAATCGCTCCCTCGCAAAGACAGATAAAAAGGAATCGCGGCTGGAAGCCGCTCCTACAGATTTAAAGGAAGATCCTGAAACAAGCCTGTGCTGAACTTGATTCAGTTTTCAGGACATGGTTCAGGATGACAAATACAGATTAGACACGTACACTCGGAAATATGCGTGTGCTAGTAGGAGTCCTCGACGCGGCGGGGGAAGGTGAAGACGGAGTCTTCGAGCTCGGCGTTGAGCTCGACCGTCGAGACCTTGATTGTTTCGCTGTCCTCTCCGCCCTTGGTGTCGAACTTGAAGTAATAAGGGATGAGCACGCCGCCCGTATCGATATACTGGTCGATGACCGTTGTCGAAGGAACGACTTTGCCATCCTGTTTCGTGGTCCCTTTGACCATGAACGGCAGGTACGTCTTCGTGTCGATGTAGTAGTTGTCGACATTCCCGCTCTTGAACGTGACCTTGAGGTTGTAAGCCTCGCGGCCTTCCACGTATTCCTTTCCTATGAGCTCGACCTTGATCCCCTTGGATTTATAGTCGACGAGCGGGCCGTCGAAGTCGCATGTTTCGATGAGGCTCTGTTCGTCTTCGCCCTCGAGCACCTGGGGCTTGCTTCCCTCGGTCGTGGGGTTGAATTTCCACGCTTCCCTGCCGTCGTATGATTGTATGAAGTATATGTGGCCGAGGCTGAAGTCGATCCTGCATTTATCCGGGCGCTTGTAAACTATCGCCATCTGGAAGAGCTTGCCCATAGAATTCATCTTGCCCGTATATTTGAGGCTCTTGATGTCGTTCCACTTGTCCCGTCCGCCTATGGCGGTCAGGTATTTAGCCAGTATTGCGTCGACGTCCGCGTCCCCCGGAAGAGGGGCGGCTTTTTCCGGCTGAGCCGGCTCTTCGGGCGCGGCTTTTTGTGGAGGCGCCTCTTTCTCCGCTTCGGTCTTTGCCTGATCCGCTTCGTCGGCGCGCCTGCATGAGACCGCTCCCGCAAGTCCGATCATGGCCGCCAGCAACAACGTGAGATAGAAATTCCTTCGCATATGTCCGCTCCTGAATGTGTGTAGGTACGATAATGAAGATTATAGGATAAAGCGGGAATTACAATAGGAATTTAAAGGATTTTCTTTGCCGGGGGAGGTCAAGACGGATACGGCCTCGTACGGGCTGTGCAAATAATAATGAAAAGCGCGAGGTATGAGCCGCTCAGCCGCCGTATTTAAATACGATTATACGGCAGGGCTCGCACCTGTAGGCGTGGAGCGCGGGTCGTTTCACCCAGAAGGCCGTACCCTGAAGCCCGGTGAACATGGTCGGGATGCCGATCGGGTCTCCCCTGTCCCTCCAGGATACCCCTCCGACAGTGGGCATATAGCCTTCCGTCATTGGTGCGCCGCATTTGGGGCAGGCGACGCCGCCCGGGGGGATTCCGAGGTCGGTCGTCATGGGGACGGGCTTGCCCGGAGGCGGCTTTCTGAACGACCTGTATATGTAGAAGGCGAATCCCGCGGCGAGGAGGAGAAGTATCACAGCTACGGCAAGGAGCGAGGTGATGAGGTAGAGGTTGAGCTCGATGCCGTCGGGCAGGGTGCATTCGGAAGGGTCTTCGGGCAGGTATGCGACGTTCAGGATGTCCCGCTTGGAGACGACGTCGTAAGTGAACTTGGATACGCGGAGCGTGCAGACGGACGTGATGCCGCCCGGCAGTTTGAGATCGACCATGATGCGGTGGTCGTCCGACGGGGAGGTAATGTTTGTCCTCACATGGCGGCCGTCTTTATATATGGCCTTCATCGCGACCCTGGCGGTCGTTTCGACCCCTTCGCCGCGGAGCCTTTTGTAGAAGATGAGGTCCCCCGTATATCTGATCAGAATCCATCCTGCTACGGATATGAGGAGTATGAGTACGAGGACGGGGATGATGAGCTCGCTTTTGTTTTTCATGTTTTCAACGGTGACCGTGAGCTGAGGGCGTGCCGGATGGGGGCGGGCCGCCCGATACGCGACGTCATGGGTAATGATACAACAGTTTCGTGATTTGTTGAGATGGACGAGAGATATGAGGGGGTTGCCGGCTACGCATTGCGCATTATGAATAGCGGGAAAAGACGAAGACTAAATCCTCCCTATCCCTCCTTTTTCTAAGGAGGGAATTAAAGGATAAAGGGTGAGATTGCCGGGCTGCGCTTTGCGCATTATGATTGGGTGAGGTAGAGAAAAATTTATTTCTTCTTTTCCTGGATGAAAAGACAGCACAGAATCCAGGCTAAAATCCGTCCTTCGACAGGCTCAGGACGAACGGTTTTGTAAAATCCACCCTAAACCTCCTTTAGATCCTGAAACAAGTTCAGGACAGGCGGTGGGAATTAAAGGATAAAGGGTGAGGTTGCCGCGGCTCCGACCCTTCGATCCTTCGTCCTTCGACAAGCTCAGGACGAACGGGGTTGGGAGTCGTTGCTGGTTTAAGCAAAAGAGGTGCGTAAGGATTGTATATGAGCACAGATTGTGTGCGTGTGTGTCAGGGCATGTTGAATATGGCGGGGTCGAGCGGGGGATTCGGGGTAACGGATTCGACTACGTATTCTTCGCGCGGGGCGTTGCCCTTTTTCTCTATCGCGAGCTTGTAGGGGACGAGGATGTTCCCCACCCTTTTGTAGTCATTGAACCGGGTCATCATGACGACTTCCTGTCCGCCGACCGTGTAGAAGCCGACCGTCTTCACGGGGAGGAACGACCTCGCGTCGAGCAGGTAATACTGGAAATTTCCCGACGAGTAGGTGACCTTGATCTTGTACGCCTCTTTTCCGTCCACAGAGTCCATTCCTTCGAGCGTGACCTTGAGCTTCTTTTTCGCGTAGTCGATGAGCGGGCTTTCTATGCCGCACCTGTCGCGGAGGTAATCCGTGCGCTCGGGATCGAGCGCTTCGGGCGCGATGCTTTCGGACATGGCGCTCTGCTGCCACGCGGTCTCGCCGTTATAGGACTGGACCACGAGCTTCCCGCCGATCGTGTACGAGACCCTGCACTTGTCGGGGCGCATGTACTCGGCGGTAGTCGTGATCTCGGTGTTCTGTGAGAGTATCCTGCCCTTGATCACGAGCGTGTCGAGGGACTGCCAGCTCGGGAGCCCGCCAATAGCCTTGTAATAATTCCCCAGTATCTCGTCGAGCGGGAGGTCTTTCGCCGGCCATTCGGCTGCCTGACTGTCCGCGGGCTTATCAGGCGCTGTCTCCGCGACCTCGTATCGGTTCGTGTCCCGGGAAAGGGAAGGGAGGGGGGAGCATAGCGCAGCCAGAAGCGCGGCTCCGAGGACGGTTTTTGTGAGGACTGCGTTCATGTGCGGCATCCGGTGCAATGGAGAAGGATAAAGGATGGAGCGGGAAATTCAAAGGGGGGAAGAAGGATGATGCAAGATACAGGATACAGGATGAGATTGCCGCGCCCCCTCCGCTAATGCTTCGGGGGCTCGCAAAGACAGATAAAAAATTATCGCGGCTGGAAGCCGGTCCTACGGATATTCAGGAAAGAGTTGCTGAGACGGGAAACTTGATGTCGTGTGCGAGGTGTTCACTCTTCCGTTTCGCGGAGGGTTTCGTAGGCGCGGTCGATGTGGAGCTGCCAGGGGGAGAGCTCGGGGTGAGCGGAGACGAGGCTGGCGAGCTCGTCTATCTTGTCACGCCGCCCCTGGTGGCTCCAGATCCTAGCGCCGAGCTCTATCGCGGGGACCGTCGTGACGTCGAATTCTCCTGAGAACCGTTTCGTGTATTCGATCAAGGAGGGGATGAGAGGGAGGGAGAGGTCGCAGTATTTGACTACCATGAAGTTGTAGCCGTTACGGACGTTCTCTGTGATCATGTTCACGTAGTAGTAATATTTGTCGACGTCCGCTTCGAGGGATTTTTCGCTTCCGGCGCCGGGTTTCGTTTCGGTCATGGCGGTTACTTTCAGCTCCTGAAAAATATAATTGGAGGGGGGAGAAAGGCAATGGGGAGGAGGGGATTGAGGTGCTCTTCGGAAGGACTAAGGAAAAGGAAAAGAGAAAGATAATCAAAAAGTAATACTATAATTTTCTTCTTTTCCTTGATGAAAAGAAGCACACACATAGTGTGTTTTATGGTTGTTAAGCAACCACTGGCGCAAATATTACAATCGCAGAAATCGAGCAGAAACGGATATCAGAGATCGTATGCCAGCGGGTGCTCACCCGCACAGAATCCCGGCTGAATATGCGCTCTTCGACACGCTCAGTGCGAGCGGGTTTTGTTCGATGGATAAGAGTAAGGTACACCCCCACCCTAACCCTCCCCCTCCTATGGAGGGGGAGGGAATTAAATGCAAAGACAAACAATAGATTTCTCGCTGCGCTCGAAATGACAGAGCGAGTTGGTTGTCGGATAATCGCGGCTGGAAGCCGCTCCTACGTCTCTATGTGAGTAAGCGGAAGGGGGTGATTAATTTTGGCTCTATAAGGTGTATAATGAGGAATGGGTTCGGGATACTTCAAAGGAGGAATGAGACGCATGATGAAGAAGGACTTATGTAAAGCGCTCGTGATAGGGGCGTTCGCTCTGGGGGCGTGCGCAGCCCAGAACGGGACGGCGCAGAAGGAAGACGATTTCGACATGAGCATATGCAACAACATCCCCGTGGGCGTGGAAGCGTACGAGGCGATGGACCCTGAGAGCAAGCAGGACAAGATAAGCTGCGCCGACCTCGAGAGGTGCGCGTCGTATATGGGGTGGGACACGCCGCCTAACGTGCCATGCGAGGGGCCGTAATTAAGTGGGAACGACGACAGTGAGATTCCCGATTAAAGCATTCGGGAATGACAAAAGATACAGACCCCGAAATGATCCCGATAGGAGTCCGAGAAATGGTTCAGGGTGACTGACTTATTTTTTTTAAGGTACACCCCCACCCTAGCCCTCCCCCCTCCTACAAAGGGGGAGGGGAATAATAGAGAAAAGATGAGATTGCTTTGCTCCCCCTAATGGCGATTGGGTTATATTGGGAAAAGACAAATGCGAGATTCCCGACAAAGATTTAGTTTAATTTGCTAAGGCTCATAGATAATAAATATCTAAGCAATCAGCCAGCAGTGACCGATTGCTTACTTGCTCGCAATCGTTTCGGGAATGACAAAAGATATATGGGATTTCGATTTGTGCGGTTAAAGCTATTCCTTCACCTTTTTGAACCTGCCGAGGGGGTTGTCGATGAATTCGGTCACGTTGCCCTCAGCGTCTATAACGAACGAGACTTCGTCGGGCGCGGATATGAACACGGGCCATTTAAGATAGAACGTGTCGTAGTTAACGTGCGTGAGGGTGCCCGTGTATTTGGCGGGGCCCGCTTCGACCTTTAGGCTGTCGCCGTCCTTAAGTATCGTGAACTCGCCGTACAGCTCGTTCTCGTACGTGCCCGTGTAGGCGTCGAGGTCTTTGCTCGGCGGGCGCGGGTTCTCGGGCTTGACCGTCGTGTCGAGGCCCAGCATCTCCTTTATCTTCTTCGACCTGTCCATGATCGCGTCCTGCATGTCGTAGTCCGCTTCGCCCAAGTACTGCTCGAGGACGTAAGCGCGCACGGCTTCGGGGAAGACAGTGAGGTTCATGTTGGAGAGAACGACTATGCCGAGCTTGAGATCGGGGACGAGCACGACCACCGTCCTGTATCCGTCGAGCGCTCCGCCCTTCTCGAGAATCTTGTGGTTATGCCAGTAGTAGATGCCCCAGGCGAGCCCGTAGCTGAACCCGTTGTCGGCCGAAATGGGAGGCAATTCCGCGAACGTCGGCTCGTCCACGATCGCCGGCTTGAATATCTGCTCGACGGATTCCGGCGTGAGTATCTTCTTTCCCCTGTACTTGCCTTCATTAAGGTGCATGATGAGGAACCTGGCGAGGTCGGAAGCGGACGAGGTCATAGCGCCAGCGGGCGCGAGGACCCTCTGCTCGTTGAACGGTATAACTTTTGTCTCGCCGTCTACGACCGCATGGGGGTAGGCGAGGTTCTTTTCTTCTTTCAGCTGGTACGTGAAGCCCGTGTGCGTCATGCCGAGCGGCTTGACGATGTTTTCCCTGACGACGTCTTCCCAGGAGGAGTCGGCGGCGTAAGCGGCTGTCTCGCCCGCGAGGAAGTATCCGATGTTGGAATAGTTAGCTTCCTCCCTGAAGCTGCAGGCGGGGGTGAAGTAGCGGACGCGCCTTATGACCTCCTTCCTCGAATAACCGAGATGGTCGAATATGTCGCCCGTGAATGCGGGGAGTCCCGTGCGGTGGGCGAGGAGGTCGCGCGGAGTGGTGTAGCGGGTGGAGTAGGGGTCCATGAGGGCGAAGTCGGGGATGATCTTGATTACTTCTTCGTCGAAGCCGATCTTGCCCCTGTCCACCATAGAGGCGACGGACGCTGCGGTGAACGTCTTTGTGACGGAGGCGAGCTGGAAAACGGTGTCGCCGTCCACTATTTCCTTGCTGCCGACTTGTCTCACGCCGAACCCCTTGAGATATACGACGTCGCCGTCTTTTACGACCGCTACGGACGCGCCGGGTACGCCGTACTCCTCCATCGCGAGCTCGACGAAGGCGTCGAGCCCTTCGAGCTCGTCCTCAGCTGAGCGCGTTTGCTCAGGCTGTGCGGTGATCAAAAGGGTCAGTAATACGAGAGCTGCGAACGAGTGAATCTTCATCAGGCGGCCTCCGGTTGGGTTTCAGTCAGTATCTTCAACGTAACATGAAAAGGGAAGGGAAACAATAAAAAGAGGGGGAGGGGGATGTTGGGGGAAAGACTGCGTGCTTCGATCCTTCGACTTCGCTCAGCACACCCTCCTGCTTCCGGCTTCGCTAAAGCTACGCCGTGACAAGCAGGACGAACGGGTTTTCTTGAATAGATGAGTGAAATGTGACACCCCCACCCGAACCCTGATTTGTATTAGGCAGCATTGAGCAGGGAAGTAATGTGCTTATGTGCCTCTGTTCTGTGGCGTCCGATTGCGCGCTTGCTTGCAATCGTCCCTCAAGGGGGAGGGCAATTAAAAAGGAAAGACGAGATGCTGAAACGAGTTCAGCATGACAAAAAATGATGAGTTTGTAGGACCGCACTCTTAATGACAGGAAATTGAGGTGCGCCTCCACGCTGGCTCTCCTTTTCCAAAGTAGGAAAATGATTGGTAAGGCGGAGGATTAAAACTTTAGGCAGGACGGTTCGTATATAGATATCGCAGGGTCTGCTTTTTCTTTCCGACAGGAGGCGGAAATGGATATCGCGACAACGGATGCGGGCGAAAAGCCGTTCACGGTCGGGCAGTGGATAATAACGCTTCTGCTCATATATCTGCCGCCGGTCAACCTGATATTCCTCTTTTACTGGGCCTTCAGCAAGAAGGGGAGCGTGAACAGGAAGAATTTCAGCATCGCGAGCCTGATAATTGGAGGGGCGAATTTTATACTCTTCCTCGCGCTTTATTTCCGGCTGGTGTGGCCGATGGTAATGATAGAAAATTAGAACGTGTCTTTATTGCGGAACGAGAGGAGGGGTTTATGAATATGCGTGATCCGGGAGCGGTGGACAAGCCTATTTCGGTGACGGGGTGGATGGGCGCGATAGTGATCGCTCTCGTGCCGGTCGTCAACGTGGCGGTGCTTCTCTACTGGGCGTTCGGGGCGAAAGTCGAACCCGACAGGAAGAACTTCAGCAGGGCGGCGCTGATCGTGATCGCGGCAGCGGCGGCGCTCGCGGCATTGATGTTCTTCTATATGCTTTTGTGCATCGATCCGCATGAGAGGATAAAGGCGTTTATGATGGTGGAGTGAGGGGAGGGTGCGGAGGTCGTGGAATTTGCTCCCTCGCAATGAATAATAAATACAAATCCTCCCTAACCCTCCCTTCGATCCTTCGACGAGCTCAGTTCAGGCTCTTTACGAAAGGAGGGAATTAAAGGTATCGCGGCTGGAAGCCGCTCCTACAGTTTATTGAAGGCGAGATTCCCGATAACAGCATTCGGGAATGACAAAGAATAAAATCCTCCCCAACCCTCCCTTCGACGAACTTCCGGCTTCGCTAAATGCTACGCCGTGACGAGCAGAACGAACTGGTTGGGTTGAACAGATTGATTTAAGGTACCCCCTCACCCTGGCCCTAATTTGGTTTAATCAGAATTGAGCCTGTTGTTGATGTGCTCCATTGCCACTGTTCAAAGGCGACCGATTGCTCTTATTCATCGCAATTGTTCCTCGGAGTGGAGAGGGAAATGAAAGGAAAAATCCTCCCTACCCCTCCTTTGCCAAAGGAGGTAATTGAATAGCAAAGGATGAGATTGCCCCCGGATCGGTGTCCGGGGCAGGCGGGGCTCATTCTGAGCCTCGCAAAGACAGATCGAAACCGGATTCCGGATCGGGCGCGGGAATGACAAATTTGTTGTCGGCGGTTAAGCTCTTGCGGCGTGGAGGAGCTATCGTCGTGACCGGCAGCCGGAGATCGGGATTTATCCGGATACTCCCTCTCTATATAGTGATATTCGTGGGGTTTTTCGGCTACAGCCTGATGATAACCATATTCACGCCGCTGATACTCGACAACAGCGGGGGCATCCTCGACTCGCTCCCGTTCAAAGTCGACAGGTCAGTGGTGCTGGGCGTGCTGCTCATGCTCTATCCGCTGGGGCAGTTCCTGGGCTCCCCCGTGCTGGGCGCGATGTCGGACAGGTTCGGCAGGAGGCCGATACTGCTCATCTCGCTGGTTGTTATCGCGTTATGCTATGCCCTCTTCGCTTTTTCGCTCCAGATGAGCAACCTTCCCGCCGTGATGATTATCTCTATCATAATGGGGCTCGCCGATGCGGACATAGTGACCGCGCAGAGCGCGATCGCTGACGTGAGCACGCAGGAGAACAGGAGCAGGCTGTTCGGATACATATACCTGAGCGCGAGCAGCGCATACGTCGCGGGACCGCTCTTCGGAGGGAAGCTCGCCGACCCGTCGATACTGCCCTGGTTCGATTACGCGACGCCATACTGGGCGGTTTTCTTTCTCCTCATTCTCACGGTCTCGCTGACCTTCTTCGTGTTCAGGGAGACGCGAGTGCCCGGGGAAGGGGCTAAGACGGGCTACTTCGAAGCCTTCACGAACATGCTGACAATATTCTCGCCCGGGCGTATCAGGATCATTTATCTCGTCAACTTTCTCATATACTTTTCCATATTCGGGTTTTTCCGCTCATATCCGATGTATCTCGTGGACCGCTACCACATGGACGTGGGCAGGGTGTCCGACTTCATAGCATGGGTGGCGGTGCCGATAGTGTTCGCCAACCTGTGGCTGACGGGGTACCTGGCGAAGCGGTTCCAGCCGCGGAGGATAACCATATACTCGACGCTGCTCTTCGGGGTACTCACGTTTGCGATAATCCTCCCCTCGCGCGAAGGGGCGCTATGGGTGACGCTGTTCCTGCCGGGCCTCGCGCTCGCCGTGGCGCTGCCCGCGTGCGCGTCGATGCTGTCGCTCATGGTGAGCGCGGACGAGCAGGGGGGCGTGCTCGGGAATAACCAGTCGCTCCAGGTTGGGGCGGAAGCGCTCTCGGGGTTCGCCGCGGGGCTTCTCGCGGCGATCGTCATAGAGATGCCGCTTATGGCGCTGGCAGGAGTTGCGGTGTTTGCCGCGGTTCTCCTGGCTGTGGAGGGGAGGAAAAGAGAAGGATGAGATTGCCGCGGTCACCAAAAGCGTAATTTGGCTCGTGTGACCCTCGTGCATAAATTGATGAGCGTGCTTACCGTCGGCCGATAGTGATCAGTTCTTACACACGTTCAGAACCGTTCCTCGCAAAGACAAAAACTACAAATCCTCCCTAACCCTCCTTTTTCTAAGGAGGGAATTAAAATAAAAGGCGATATTGCCGCGCTTCCGACTTCGTAAATAAACTCCGCCGGACAAGACGTTCGCAATGACAGAGATTGAGGTAAACCCCCACCCGTGCCCTCCCCCTTGAGAAAGGGGGAGGGAATTCAAGGTATCGCGGCTGGAAGCCGCTCCTACAGTTTATTAAAGACTGGATTCCCGATAGAGATTTAGTTTATTTCACTAAGTCTCATAGATAATAGACATCTAAGCAATTAGCCAGCAGTGACCGATTGCAAATTTGTATTGATGTGCCTCTTGCCAACTATAGTAACACCCCAATAATCAGCCGGTAGTGACCAGTTCTTACGCCTGCTCAGAACTGTTGCTCACAACTGTTCCCCCTCCATTGAGGGGGAGGGAAATGAAAGATGCGTCAATTGGCACCTGAACGGACTCAGGGCTGAGCAACGGTTAACCTGATACCCTCATCTTGCTTATTACGTTATTTCTGCTATAGTAGAAATATGAAACTAAAGAGGCAGAGGAAAAGCGTAGAGCGCCTGGCCGACATGATATCAGCCATGGGGAACGAGCATAGGCTCATGATAATGAGGCTCCTCCTGCAATCCCACCCGGAGGGCATGGTAGTGGGGGACATACAGTCGGAGCTGGGGATACCGGGCTCCACGCTGTCCCACCACCTGGAGAAACTGAAGATAGCGGGGCTCGCGAGCGTCAGGAGGGAGAGCCAGTTCCTGAGATATAGGGCCGAGGCGCAGGCGCTCGGGGAGATTCTCGCGTTCCTGTTCTCCGAGTGCTGCGCGCGCAGCTCGCTCATAGAGGCCGAATCATTTATTTCGTTCTGCAGGAAGGAGAGCAAATCATGATCAGGCAGAAGGTGCTTTTCGTATGCGTCCATAACTCGGCGCGGAGCCAGATGGCGGAGGAGCTGCTGAGGAAGATCGCGGGGGACAGGTTCGAGGTCGAAAGCGCAGGGCTCGAGCCGGGGAAGCTCAACACGTACGCGGTCGCCGCGCTCAAGGAAGAGGGGATAGATATTTCAGGGAAAGAGACCGTGTCCGCGTTCGACCTGCTCAAGCAGGGGCGCTATTACACGTACGTAGTAACCGTATGCGACGAGGCTTCGGCCGAGACCTGCCCGATATTCCCCGGATGCAGGGAGAGGCTCCACTGGAGCTTCCCCGATCCGTCGAAGTTCACAGGAACCGACGAGGAGATCATGGAGCGGGTGAGGGAAGTGAGGGACCGGATAAAGGACAAAATCGCCGAATGGGTCGCGGACGTCGGAAGAGAAAATAAAAGAAAGGGATTGAAAGCGGTCTGACTCCGTCTCTACACGCTAAAGGGGTGATACCCGTTCAACCCTTCGATCCCCCTACGACTCATAACATGCGGTCGACGTGCCGAAGTCAGGGCGGACGGGTCTTCTTGGATGGATGAATGAGAGGTAACACCCCCACCCTGTCCCCCTTCGCCGAGGCTTCGGGGGACATGCCCTCCCCCCTTGATAGGGGGAGGGAAATGATATCAAGATGTCTAATTCAACATTTTGCTAGTCTTATTGAGAGGAGGATATATCCGGGATGAAGGAGTCTGTTCGTCTCTATTTCACGGAAGGGCTCGGGACGTTTTTTCTCGTATTCGCCGCAACGGGCGCAATAATCGTAAACGGTTTATACGAAGGCGAGATCACGCACGCGGGCGTGGCGGCGGTCTGGGGGCTCACGGTGATGTCGGTAATCTACGCCGTCGGGGACGTCTCGGGCGCGCACATTAACCCCGCAGTCACGCTCGGGTTCTGGATAGCGCGCAGGTTTCCCGGAGAAAGAGTCGCACCCTACATCCTAAGCCAGTGCGCGGGGGCTATAGCCGCAAGCTTCGTGTTATCTCTTTTGTTCGGAAGGGATACGAACCTCGGGGCGACGGTGCCCGAAGGACCGGAAATGCAGTCGTTCGCGCTCGAGATACTGCTCACGTTCTTCCTCATGTTCGTGATACTGAGCGTGGCCGCGGGGAGCAAGGAGAAGGGGATAATGGCCGGGATCGCGATCGGGGCGGTAGTGGGGCTCGAGGCGATGTTCGCGGGTCCGGTATCGGGAGCGTCGATGAACCCGGCGAGGTCGCTCGGGCCCGCGCTCGTTTCGTTTCACCTCTCGCATCTCTGGATATACCTGACGGCGCCGCTCATCGGGGCAGCGCTGGCGGTGCCGGCGTTCGGGGTTGTTTACGGGCGGGCGAGCGGAGGGGAATAAAGAGAAAGGATGAGATTGCCGCGGTCACCAAAAGCGTAATTTGGCTCGTGTGACCCTCGTGCATAAATTGATGAGCGTGCTTGCCGTCGGCCGATAGTGATCGGTTCTTACACACGTTCAGAACCGTTCATCGCAAAGACAAAAACTACAAATCCTCCCTAACCCTCCTTTTCCAAAGGAGGGAATGAAAGGCACAAGGCGAGATTCCCGATAAAGGCACTCGGGAATGACAAACATCGTAAGGTAAATCCCCACCCTTGATTATTTTGGTTCAAGCGATATCGAACCGATGTCATGCAGCTTTCCTGCCCATGTTCGACAGCGACCGATTCTTCTAATTTGGCTTCAGCAACATTGGGATGATGGATAATACGTCCGTGCACTCAACCAGGTGCAACCAATTCCTCACAAGCTCGGAATTGTTGCTCAGAATCGTTTGTGAATGTCGGGAAAGCCTACGTCCTTCGACCCTTCGACTTCGCTCAGGACAGGCGCGCAGTTCTGGGCGGGCTCCATTATGTGGCCAAAGCTGAAATGCGACATTGGGATCATATATGAGCGCAGATTCTGCGCCTCGGGACGAACGGGTTGGGTTGGATTGATGAGTGTAAGGTACACCCTCACCCTATCCCTCTCCCCTCCTGCTGAGGGAGAGGGAAATTAAAGTAAGGTATCGCGGCTGGAAGCCGCTCCTACGGACATGATGCAAGATAAGCATGAGATTGCCGCGATTGGCTTTGCAACCTCGCAATGACAAATAATATGCCCTTCGTCTGCACGATATGTGCGCACGGGCGTACGGCCTTAACCGGTTCATACTTCGACCCTTCGTCCTTCGACAGGCTCAGGATGAACGGAGCTCAGGACAGGCGTGCAGATTAGCGTTATCCTGTCTTCAGTGTTTGGCGAAATGTAAGAAGTGACAGAAGAATCGGATATAAGCGCAGTTTCTGCGCCTCAGCACGAGCGGGTTATAAAGAAAAATCCTCCCTAACCCTCCTTTTTCTAAGGAGGGGATTTTATATGCGGACGGGATTTGTGATAATATTAGGGGCGAGCGGTAAAAGACTCTACATATCAGAGAGGTGATATATGGCAAGAACAGCGTTCGCATTGCTAGCGGTAATCGTATCGGCCGTATTCTCCTCCGCGTCCTTCGCCCAGCAGGATGCGGGGAGCCCGTACAGCTTCCTTTTCGTCCAGACGGCGACGTCCATGTCGTACAAGGACGGGAAGATGACTCTGAAGAACGTCTCGCCGTCGATGGTGTTCTTCGCCGACAGGCCGGAGAGGATAGCCGGGCATTTCCCGACTACACATTTCCTCAAGATGTGGGACGTGGGGAAGGACAGCTTCAAGAACGACCCGCCCAACGCCAACGTATCCATAATCGGCGACAAGGAAGGCGCTAAGGACACGGACGTAGTCGTCGAGCTCATGAACCCGATGTTGAGCAAGGAAGGGGACCTCACATACGACGTGAAGGTGCTAGACGGGACCATGCCTGCCGAGGGCGGGCTCACGTCGCTCTTCATAGACTGGTGGGTCGCGCCCGACGGGGCGATATGCCACTACAACTGGTACACGGGATACAGGGTGTGCCGGTTCCCCGGGCCATACTACTGGGGACCTTATCCGAGGCCCTACTGGTGGTATTGAGAAGGGACTGCTCCAACAAGGTTACGCGCTATCCGGACGCTTGAACGGTCGCGGAGAGAACGGCACCCCAATTTCGATGATGTCCGGAAAGAATCGATCTTCTTGATTGAACGGATAATAATGTAAACCCCCACCCACACCATTTTGGTTCAGGCGTGGTTGAGCCGTAATTCAGCTCCTTTCTTGCCTTTGTTGCAAGAGCGACCTACTGCTCGCTTGCTCGCAGCAGTCCCCCTTTAAAAAGGGGGAGGGAATTAAAGGAAAGGGAGGGAATGAAAGGTATCGCGGCTGGAAGCCGCTCCTACAGATAAGATGCAAGATACATGATGCAGGATAAGAGATGAGATCCTGAAACGATCCTGAAATGATCCCGGATCGTGGTCCGGGACGTGGTTCAGGACATGGTTCATGATGACAATGATATTTGATTCCCGTTTTTAAACTTTCGTTAATGTCAAAACATTAAATCCTCCCTAGCCCTCCTTTTCCAAAGGAGGGAATTGAAAGCAAGGATGAGATTGCTTCGCTACGCTCGCAAAGACAGGTGTTTTAAATCACCTCTTCGATTTGGATTTCTTTTTGAGGAAGAGGGAGAGGTTGTCGTCGACGAACTCGTCGAAAGTGCGGGGCTGCTTCTCCGTAATTTCGTAGAAGGTGTCGGTGACGACGTCGCAGAGGCCCTCGCTCACGAGCTTGTATAGCTCGGTCACGGCTTCGGCCATGGTTTCGGGCACGCCCGATTCAATCATTTCTTTCCTGAATTCTCTGGGCTTCACGTCCACGTATGCGATCTTCTTGCCGACGGCGTTGGACAGGACTTCGGCTGCGTCTTCACAGCTCAGGGATTCGGGGCCTGTCACGGTCAGTATATTGTTCTTATGCCCGTTCTCGGTCAGCAGCCTTGCTATCAGCCTGCCTATATCCCTTACGTCCACCCATCCGCACCGCGCGTCTCCGAACGGCAGCCTGAATTGCTTCTGCTCCTTTATCTGCTCCGCGTAGAGGTTCGTGAAATTCTGCATGAATATGTCGGGACGGACTATGGAGTGCCGGATGCCCGACTGCTCGAGGTACTTTTCCGCTTCGCCGTGCCATCTGAGAAGGCGGGAAGAGGAGTCCGGGTCCGCGCCTATTGCGGAATACTTTACGAGGTACCTCACGCCCGCTTCCCTAGCGGCGTCGATGAAGTTCCTCTCGAGCCTGAACTGGTCTTTGGTATTGGGCGGAAGGAGGAACGCATGTTCTATTCCTTCCATAGCTCTCTTGAGAGAATCGGGTTTCCCGAAATCCCCTTTGATGAGCTCGACTTTGGAGGACTTGAGACCCGTAACTTTATCAGGGTCTCTGACAAGCGCGCTGAACCTGTATCCCCATTTCGTCAAACGCCTGGCGACTCTACGGCCGGTTGTGCCCGTAGCGCCGGTCAGCAATATCATATTGTTCACCCCAACTACTTCTCGGCTATGGCACTAGTGTATCAGATAAATCACACGGTTGGGAAGGGGGCAGAAAAAATGAACTCCGGGCGCGAGCTGAATGAGGCATGATAAAAAAACACCCCGTCCCCCCCTTTCTGGCGGTAAAGGGGAACGGAGTGCTGTAAAAAAATCGTTGTAAGGCGGTTTTTATTTCTTCTTATTCTCTCCCTGCTTCCGGCGTACGGAAGGGGCTACATCAGGAACGAGTAATCGCCTTGACTCGCGCGATCTGTAATCTGGATGTGATGGAATTGGAAAAGGGAAATAACAACAAGTGTGTATATATTACCGGTTTCGAATATCCTCCTCCGCGATTCTTGCCGTGATAAGCGATCCTTCTCTTTATCGCTATCTATCGGATCTCTTATTCGTTCCTATCTAATCGCTATCCTTACCTCCGGTTGTTAGATTACGTGCATTCGCATATATTTAATGAACACTCCGCGTCATGCAGCTCGCGCCCGATCATTAAAACCTAATGCCATGCTATCATTGCCTAATTCTGTAATTCACAGGCCGGAAAGCCCGTTCCGGTAACGCAGGTAAGACAAGCATTATTTTTAACGGAATTCGCCTCCGTGTCAATAGATTGCATCACAAATACAGAAAGTAATTAATCTGATTTGATTAACGAATATTACGGCATGTTAAAACTGAAAAACCCATAACTAGCTGTACGCGCGCATAATTTTGCGTATATAACGGGCTCTCCGCCCGGGATGGTGCCGCTTGCCCTTCGATCATTCGGGCAGGCCTGAAGCGGGATCAAGTATGAGCTTGTCCTCCCGACGTTTCGAGAAATCGAACAAATCGAGAAGCGAGTTCGCGCGGTTATCGAAAGAAATTTCCGTAAGGCGCCTGCCCTTGAGCCAGTTGTCCTCGATGAAGCGAGTGATGGTCGACAAGCTTCCGGCTTCCCGGCTACGGCTCGGGCCTTCGCCGAGACGAGCGTGAAGACTACACCGTACAGTCCGGCTTCGCCCTTCGGGCTTCGACGGACAGGGCGCGAATGGGTTTTCTTTAATGAATGAAATGTGACACCCCCATCCTCACCTTCCCCCTTTTTAGGGGGAAGGAATTATAAGGAAGGGCGAACGGGTGGGGTTTGCTGCTAGTTTAGTAGAGTAGGTGCGGGAGATCGGATATGAGAAAGGATTCTGCGCTGTTAAAGCGGGTTCTAGGATACGAGGCTTAAGGTCACGTCGGCTTCGTTAAGTTTTTATAGATTCGGCATGAGTTGATATAAAGCATATATAAAATATGAAGGCTAAGCGACTGTCCCGCATATATATAATAGTTAATATAAATTATTAAAGGTTCAGCTTGAACAGTTTCCAATTTACTTTAAGGCATACACCGCAGGCGGTGAGGATTCACTTTAAGTTTGTTGAAGGAAATGACGAGGAGATGTTCATGCGATAGACATAATGGATTAATACCCGTTCAACCCTTCGATCCCTTTGCGGCTCAGAGCCTTCGGGCGACGTGACGCAATCAGCACGAACTGGTTTATCACCCCCATCCTGCCCTGATTGGATTTATGCAGCACTGAGCATGAAGTTGATTGGCTACATCAGATCCGTTGTAGGTTCGACCGGTTCTTACGCACTCTCAGAACCGTCCCTCCAGGGGGAAGGAATTATTATAAGAAAGGGCGAACGGGTTTTCTTGGATAGATGGATGAAAGATGACACCCCCACCCTGAATTGATCCCGTATCAAGTACGGGACATGGTTAAGCATGACTGATTTTTTTTAAGGTACACCCCCACCCGAACCCTCCCCCTTGGGAAGGGGGAGGGAAATACTAATATACAAGCGCAGGTTCTGCGCGTCAGGTGTTTATGAGACGGTATAATGTATTAGTAGCCGTAATCGCAAACCGGGAGGGGGGATAATACAATGAAAGTAGCTGGAGAGATGCGAATAGACGGATGGCTTAGGGTCACGCTGTTGCTCGTCATGCTATTCTTCGCCGCGGCGGGATCCATCGGGGGGTGCAGCGGCGGCGGGACAGGTGGACTACCGGGCGGCGGAGGGGACGGGGGAGGAGCCGGGATAGACATAGAGCCGGGGGGGACGCTCGCTGACGAGCCCGAGACATATTTCTACGTCGAGGGCGGTACGGACAGGCAGACGCTCGACCTATACCGCATTCAGGACATATCTTCGCCGAGGCCGGCTTTGGTATGGTTCCACGGCGGGGGATGGGTTATAAATTCGAAGGAGAACATAGAGGGGATAGCGTTCGACATCGCCGAGGCCGGGGGTTTTCACCTGGTGTCGGTCGGGTACAGGCTCGCGGGGCAGGGGGCTGAGGACTGGCCGGGGATAGTGCGCGAGGTGAAATCCGCTGTCAGGTGGCTGAAACTGAATGCGGAAGAGCTCGGGATCGATCCCGACGCAATTATAGTTACGGGGGAATCGGCCGGGGCGCATCTGGCGGCTATGGTCGCGCTGTCTGCGGGCGTCGGGAACCTCGAAGGTACTGTGAACCCCGGGGCATCGAGCG
This sequence comes from Thermodesulfobacteriota bacterium, assembly GCA_040754335.1. Classification (NCBI taxonomy): domain Bacteria; kingdom Pseudomonadati; phylum Thermodesulfobacteriota; species Thermodesulfobacteriota bacterium. Next base: position 640,126 of record JBFMCV010000002.1, read on the forward strand.
ATGCCGCCGCCGCTGTGTTGTTTTACGGCCCATACGATTTCAACACGATAGTGGACGAGGCGCTGGAAGTGCTGCTCACGGGACAGTGCGGGGTGGAGCTGAACCCGCTCCCGATTTGGGCACTCCTGGAATGCCCGGTGCCGGGCGATATACAGGACCCGCTGAGCGGGTGCCAGCAATCTGACCTCGACGAGGCGAGCCCCGTGACGCACGTCGATGCCGGAGATCCGCCCGTATTTATCGCGGCGGGGACGGATGACTGCTTCGTGCCGTGGATGCAGGCGCTCGATCTCGAAGACGCGCTCGACGCGGCAGGCGTAACGAACGAGGTGTCGATCACGGAAGGCGGCGAGCACGATGCGGACAGTCTCGACGTGACTCCCGCGCAGGTGATAGAGTTCCTGAGCGGCGGGGAATGAGCGACCCTAATGCCGCTATTGCGTTTGTTAATCGGAGAGGTATTTGGGGGACCGGGCTGTGAGGGTCATGTCCTAATCCCGCTATTGCATATTTATGCGGGAAGGACGAGCAAAAGGGGGTATAGGGCAGTCATTTCGGGCAGTTTTCTATTGCCGCTATTGCAATCTCTTTTTCTTCATATTTCCTGCTTAATATGTTCGTAATGATTTAAATTATAAGATGGATCCCGGCGTGAGCTGAAGTAACTCCTTACCGCTGCCCGGGACATGTTTCAGGATTACTTATTTATTTTCAAGGTACACCCCCGCCCGTACACTCCCCCTTGAGAAGGGGGAGGAGGGTTAAAGGAAAAAGGAATCGCGGCTTGTCTGTCCCGGCCTGTCCTGAACTTGGTTCAGGAACATGACCCGGGAACTCGCTCCTACAAATATTTTAAAGATGTTGATTCCCGATAGGTGTCGGGAATGACAGAAAAAAATCCTCCATGACCCTCCTTTTTCAAAGGAGGGAATTAACTGCAAAGGATGAGATTGCCACGGCTCCTGCACGTATGGTTTCTGCTAGGGAAGGCCCGTTCATGCTTCGACCCTTCGTCCTTCGACAGGCTCAGGATGAACGGAGCTCAGGACAGGCGTGCAGATTAGCATTATCCTGTCTTCAGTGTTTGGCGAAATGTAAAAAGTGACAGAAGAATCGGATATAAGCGCAGATTCTGCGCCTCAGCACGAACGTGTTTGTTGGTTGCAGTATTAAGCAGAGGATACGCGGAGGGATCGTATATGAGCGCAGGTTCCGCGCCTCAGTGCGAACGGGTATGGTTGAATTAGTGAATGAAAAGTAACACCCCCACCCTTAACCCTCCCCCCTTAAGGGGGAGGGGAATAATTTTAAAAAACGAGATTCCCAAAAAACATTCGGGAATGACAGAAAAAGGATGAGATTGTCGCGGCTCCCCCTTTGCCATCCTCCTCCGCCAAGGCTTCAGGGGACAAGCCCTCTCCCTCTCAATAGGGGAGAGGGGATTAAAGGAAAAAAGGAATCGCGGCTGGAAGCCGCTCCTACAGTTTATTGAAGGCGAGATTTCCGCGCCTGCGACACACAAGACTTCGTATGCTCGCAATTACAGGTGTCAAGTAATTCGGGGACGAAAGTTGTCCAATCAGAATACATAAGAAAGCAATATATTTTTCTTCTTTTCCTTTCCTGAAACAAGTTCAGGACAGGGATGAAAAGAAGCAAAAATCATCCGACAGAACAGAATTATGCTAAAAATCTTGTGTTTAAGCTAAAATCTTTCAAATGGAAAGCTGAAAGATTTTTTTACGCTTAAACACGCAATTTTCTTAACGCAAATTCTGTAATGTCGGGAAAAGGCTCCGTCCTTCGACGGGCTCAGGACGAACGGGTTGGGCTCCGTTAACAATTCGTGCGAAGGAAGTGGATGGAATCGAATATGAGCGCAGATTCTGCGCCGCCGATTATGTGAATGTCGGGAAATACAAACCCGCCTTCATTAGATGCTATCCAGAAATATTCCAGCCGCGAATTAGTTAACATCTACAGCAATGACAAGAACAGTAAAGTACACCCCCACCCAATTTCCCTTCGCCGAGGCTACAGGGAACATGCCCTCCACCCCTTGATAAGGGGGGAGGGAATTGAAATGTGATCGCGGCAGGATGCCGCTCCTACAGTTTATTAAAGGCATGATTCCCGATGAAGACGTTCGGGAATGACAAAAATATTATTAATGTACACCCCCACCCAGACCCTGAATGGATCCTGAATCGAGTTCAGGACATGGTTCAGGGCAGGCCCTCCCCCTCACTAACGTAAGGGGGAGGGATATTTATATCATCCTTCGACCCTTCGACAAGCTCAGGACAGGCTCCTGCTCAGGACTAACGGGTTTAAAAAACGAATCCTCCAAGTTTTGACAACCGGGGCAAGGGACGGAATATTAGTCGGGTGAATATGAGCTTGACCGAATATCTGGCAGTCGGCTTTCCGCTCGTGACGGGCGCGGTGCTGGCCGCGTTCTTCCCGATAAGGCTCAAGGACTATTTCGTCGAGGGCGAGATACAGAAGCTCGGGCACGGGCTGACTCCTTATAAATTCAAGCCGAGGCATTACCTCGGCATATTCGTTATATATATCCTCTCGGCCGCGTTCCTGAGCGTGGTACAGGCTTATCTCCTCTGGAACGCCGCACCGGATAAGCCCGGTCTCAGGCTGTCGTACAGGTTTTCCGATTACTTCCTCTACCCGGTATTTCCTTCGTCTCTGATGGCGGTGCTCCTGATGCTGTTCGTGTTCTCCTACCTCTACGCGAGGCGCGGTGAGGACGACGTGAGGAAATTTCTGCTCAGAACCTACGACGGGTGGCCGCTTTATAAGGAGATACCGAGATTCAAGCCCGTGGCGCTCGCGGCGGGTATCCTGTGCACGGCGGTCAATTTACGCATTTATAATATATATCTGAACGTCACCGATAATGGCATTGTGTATAACAGTCTCATGAGAGTGAAGCCCGTCACGATCCCGTACGATGAAATCTGGTGCTTCGAGGTCGTGGAGCACACGGGCAGGGAGGAGGGCCGGAATCCCTTCACGCTCAGGATCAAGACAAATGACTTAAAGAATACGATGACAAAGACATTCCTCCTTAACAGCGGCAACATTATCAATGATATCGATAAAATAATTAATACCTCGCAGGAGGCCGGCGGTTACGCCGATGTCGTTATAATCAGGGAAGGCATGGACAATTCGAAAGTGGTCTGGGGGTCTCTCCTGGACGGAAAAAATGATCGACGGGGGACATTGCAATGAGGAAATTCGTAGGGGCGCTCGTGTTTATGCTCGCGGTGGGGATAGGGGCGTTTGCGGACGAGGGGTACGAGAGGTACTTGAACATCGGGTTCGGGTACACGGTGAAGTATCCGAAGGACGTGTTCAGGATCGACAAGCAGCTCGACGACCAGTCGGGTATAACGCTCCTTTCCAATAACAAAGACGCGGACATGAGGGTCAGGGCGGAGAACAATACGTTCAACACGACGCTGAAATACGAGTACGAGAACCTCCAGAGCCCGGAGGACAGGTTCAAGGTGATATACGAGGGGCAGCAGTGGTTCGAGATCTCGGGGGTGAGGAACGGGGAAGTGTATTACATAAAGAAGATGCTAAAGAATAACGTGTATTATACGCTCGAGATCGAGTACCCGGAGGCGAAGAAGGACTTCTACAGGCCGATAGTGAACGTGATCTCGGAGTCGTTTCTGGTGACGGGGAAGTGCGGGGGAGGAGGGGGAGGGCAATCGCAGCAGGATGCTGCTCCTACGAGAAGAAATTACGAGATCCTGAAACGATCCCGGATCGGTGTCCGGGATATGGTTCAGGATGACTGATTTATTTTTAAGGTACACCCCCACCCTGAAACAA